>JAQVYD010000085.1 GCA_028709105.1 Clostridia bacterium | reverse complement strand
CGTTGTTCTTTGGTTAGTCGCACCTATCGTCCCCCTTAGCTTGTAATTATTAGTTAGCACTTACTAACCCCATCATAAAGCAGACCCACGATAGTGTCAAGCCGGACGGAACGACGGGGGCGTCGTTCCCTACACTTGGGGGATATTGTCTTTTCCAAGTGCTTGCCTGATTTTTGTCGGCATACCGGAAATTTTATGAGTAGGCACAGCACAAAGAGCGAACCGTACACCCTTTTTTAAAGGAACAGCATAAATTTGCTCCTGCATCAGCTTTGCCGCAAGCGCCCGCGGA
Organism: Clostridia bacterium; assembly: GCA_028709105.1. Classification (GTDB taxonomy): domain Bacteria; phylum Bacillota; class Peptococcia; order DRI-13; family DTU073; genus JAQVYD01. The sequence continues at coordinate 5,199 of JAQVYD010000085.1, read as the reverse complement.
TTAGCAGCCGGCACCGTAATAAAGAAACCACTATGATAAGGCATCAACTGTAAACCTACCTCGGCAGCCTCTTGCAAGAAAAGATTAGCTCGTTCAAAAAGAAGACGACTGTAAAAAGCCCGTTCCTCATCTATTTTTGTTTTTAAAGCAGGATTTTTCGCTACATCTGCCAATAACCTCTGGGCACATCTAGTCCCATTCGACCAGACACCTCTGTTTGAACAAACATTAACACGGTAGAACTCCTCGATGACTGCCTCCGAGGAACTTAAACCGACAAGCGCTCCGGAACGCAGCCCATAAATAAGAAAGGATTTTGACATACTGTAGGCCATCGTTACCAGGATATTTTCCGGAAGTTCGCTAAAAAGCTTCATAAAACCCCTTGTTTCTTCCGAGGTACCGGCATAATCAAGATAGGCCAAATCTATTAAGGGAATGATTTTTTTCTTGGGATCGGCAGTACAATCTTTAAAAAGTTCGACCAATTTTCTCCATTCGGCCAGAGTTATACTATAACCGGTAGGATTATGAGCAGGAGTATTAAAAATGATCACGACATGATCTTGCAGTGCCAAAAGCTCCTCAATCTTCTCCTTAATAGAAGCAAGATTAAAGCGATATTCCTCATCAAACAAACAATACGTTTCGATCCCGCGTGAATGTTCGGCAGCAATAGTACGATAAGGACCCCAGGCCCAATCAGGAATCAGTACTTTCTGCCCCTGTTCTAAATAGTTATAGATAACATGACGCACGGCACCTGTACCGCCTGGTGTAGCAATCGCCTTCGCATAAGTATTATCGGGCTGAAAGCCTTGAAAAGTTTGTTCAAGCACGGCAGCGTGAAATTCCGGCAACCCGGCAATAGGAGCATAATTCATCAGCTCTGCAGCAGGCAACCGGCGAAAATAATCTTCCACCGCAGAAAGAGTGACGAAATTTTCTTCCTCATCATAAATAGCCCCAATCGAAGCATTAACCACCTTATCCTTCCCTAGTTTGGCAATGGCGGCATTAGCTTCCTTAAGTATAGAAAAAACCGCATCAGCTTCTGTTCCCTTGCCGGCGGCATGAGAAGCAACAAGCAATTGAACACTCATGAAAACATCCCTCCCTTAAAATAACTTCATTTTAACATAACTTCAACAATTACCATAGTCTTTTTTGTTCTCTTCTTTGAATTATTCACTTTTCAGGACGGCAGCCAGCACATCGGCTAACAATTTCGCCGATTCTACCGCATCTTCTTCCTTATTTAAATCACTGCCGAATTCTAAAAGTAAGGCCCGTGTATGAAGATTTTGATTATATGTTCTATTTTTAAATAAGCGAACACATTTAATCAAGCCGGGATAAAGTTCATTCGCCTTTCTTTCAATCTTTTGGGCAAAAGCCAAATTCTGTTGCCAGTACGGATGTGCTGTACCCACAACAATCAGGATCGTCGCACAATCTTTACCTTTGATGCGCACAAGTGTATCTGCTCTTTTCTTTAAACCGGCATCACGATGAAGATCTAAGACCACCTGAATTTTTGGATGTTCTCGCAAAGACTTCTTGACAGTCTGCCGCGAATTAAAATATGCTTTGGTAAAATCAGGATAATCGTGGATAACCTCACTATCTTCTGTTTTCAGACCATGTTTACTCTCCAGAGCTTTAACCAAAACTTGCCTTACTGCCGCGATGCCGCCATTTTTCCCTTCAAGCCGGGGCACCCCCTGACTCAAACGATAAGATTCAGCATTATGTGTCGTATACACAAAAATCATCGGTTCTCCATTTAACTGTACCGGCGGGAATTCATCCTCCGGGATGGTCAGCCAATCTTCTAATTCCTGTTCCTGACTAGGTAAATAAAAGTCCTCTTCCCCACCCTCTTCCTCCACCAACGGTACAGAAAAAGCAAGGGAACCGGCTGCTGTCTGAGCCTGAGCGAAATTCAATTCTGCATAAAGCAAAGAAAAAGGGTCACTAATCTTAACACCTGTCAATACTCGAACTGCCTGCTCCCCCCAAACACCCCACCCCTCTTCCTGGGAATAACCAGTCTGAACCCAAGGGAAAAAAGCACTCGGCAAACCTTCGCTTAAAATCATTAACGAGTCCCCAACGTAATCACCCACTAAGTTTAAAGCTAACTGCAAACAATTTTTTCTTAAGGGAAAAAGAAGCAGCATGATTAAGACAAAAAAGACCAGAGAAAAAAATAAGGCTTTATTTATATAATAAAGCTTGACCCTGCGCCATCTGTTTTTTAAAAACATACTCCCCATCCTTTCTCATAATTTATATGTGATGGGGAGTCAGAATATCACAATCGAACTTTCAATTTGTCTATCCCTTATTTCACCTAAGTTCCGTAGGTACAAAAATATCAATCAAACCAATCACTAAAGAAGCTAACAGTGCGCCAAAAATACTGACACTAATACTACCCGGCACAATATACTGGGCTAAATAAATAACTACGGCTGCACTAATAAAACCAACAAGACCACGCGAACGGGGAGTAACCTTATCTCCTAATAATTTTTCCACGACCCAGCCTAATAAAGCAATAACAATAGCAGCAATTACCGCACCAGTGAATCCAGCTACCGTAAACCCAGGAACCAACCAACTAACTACCAAAAGAACAATCGCCGAAACAAGAAAACGAATAAGCGTACTTAGCAAGAAATCACCTCCTTTTCCTTATCTAGCTTAGCCCTTTTAGCAAAACTTATACAACTTAATCACAAGTTTAAACATTTTTTCTTGCCTTTTCTAAACAATGATGATACACTTTATAGGTAAATTTAATCAAAATCGCGAGATCAGCGGAGCATCTGAAGGAGGTGACTTAATCTTGGCCAATATTAAATCTGCCTTAAAAAGAGTAAAAACAACCCGCATTCGTGCTACTAGGAATGCTGCTGATAAATCAATGATCAGAACAGTTATTCGCCACTTTGAAACAGCCCTGAAAGAAGGGAACTCTGAGCTGGCTAAAGAAAAATTGCAAAAGGTTACTAAAACTATAGACAAACTTGCCAGTAAAGGTATTCTTCATAAAAATACTGCAGCTCGCAAAAAATCTCGCTTAACGCGCAAGCTGAATAAAATTGCCGGCTAAATAAATTTTAATTCTGCTTAAAAAAGGATGTCTCGATAAAGAGGCATCCTTTTTCTATTTTAATTTTAAAATCAAGATACCTGTCCCCTTGATTTTCTAAGGTGTTAAAGCAATTACCAGATTTTCTAAGGTTAATTTATAGCTTAATCCTGTTTTCATTCCTAAATCGCTTTCCCAAATCAACTCTAAGTTTCTTTCTAATTCTACGAAAGAAAAATTATGTATTTGCTGCTTAATTTTACTGGTGACATAAGGATGCAGCTTCAGTTCAGCGGTAATTTGTTTTTCTGCAGCTCCTCTTTGCACTAAATCTTTTACTAAAAGAATCAAGCGAAATTGACGAGCGATCATATGTAAAATTCTCAAAGGCGGTTCACCCATCGCCATCAAATTTCTCAGTTCGCTTAAAGCTTCTTCCCCTTTCTTATGACCAATACTATCTACCAGACTAAAAATATTTCCTACGCTAGACTTGGTGGCCAGCCTTTGAACCATCGCCAAGGTAATAGTTTTCTCTTCTCCGCTATAGAGCGACAGTTTTTCCAGTTCATTATGCAAATCCCGCAACCGGTCATTACAATTGAGAATCAGATATTCAACAGCCCTAGGTTCTAATTTTTTTCCCATTCCTTCAGCCTCTGCGACAAGCCAGTTACTTAAATTTCTACCCCTTAAAGAGTTTATGGCCAAAACCTGATGTCCATTAGCCACAATCGCTTTATATATTTTTCTATTCTTATTTACAGTGCCCTGCTGCCAAAAAACCAAGCACGTGGAAAGCAAAGGATCGGCGAGATATTGCAAAAGACGTTTTTCCTCTTGGGGCGTACCGGCAGAAGAAGCAGCCTTGTCCTCTTTCTCCCCGTTGTCCTCATCCTCATCCTCCTCGGTTTTTCCCTTTTTCTTATTACCGGACTGTAAAAAAGGAGAATTCTTGACGATAACTAATCTTTTCTCAGCAAAAGCGGGCAAGGTATTAACCATATCCACCAATGAGCCAATGGCTACCTTCTCCCCCTCTAATTCATCAAGATTAAAAGAACCGATCTCCGAAGCAACCAAGGCGTCTTTGAAAGCATTAATCACCATTTCCTGCAAATATTCCTCGGTACCATAAAGAAGATAGACGGGAGAAACTACTCCCCTTTTGATACTATTGATCATACTTTGTTCCTGCATAAAAAACCCCCATTAAAAAGATAATGCATATAATAAATTATAAATACTGGGGCGAGTGCGAGAACCGTCCCCAAACTTGCAAGGCGGAACGGCGAGGACGCCGTTCCCTACGACTCTCGGTAATAACGCCGGGAACGTGCCGACGTAAACATATTCCTGCCCCTTCTCCTTTTCCACCACCGCTGACCGACCCGCCATAAAATCTGTAAGAGATACAGTCCCGCCAACGAATAAAGAAAGAGGTCAAACAAGCGCCAGACTTTGACCTGCTCCTTTGCCACCAAATTTACAGCACCGACATCTTTTCCATTCACCGCATAAATCATTTCTCCCACAACTTGACCTTTAGCAATATATCTACCTAAAGGCTGCAAGGAAAGCCGCGACTCTACTTTTTTGCTGCCTGTTTGCAGCAGGGAAAGGCTAAACCCTCGCTCCGCAACTAATTGCAATTTCTTCTTACTATCGAAATCCAACGTCGCTATAACCTCTTCGGGACGAGCCAACTGAACAGTCTGGTAATTTTTAAAACCGTAGTCTAATAATTTTTGCGCATCAGCCCAGGTTTCTTTCCCTTGACTACCCAAAACAACAGCAAGATAAGATTGCCCCTGCCGCGTAGCAGAAGCGACGATGGTACATTTGGCTTCCGTCGTGTACCCTGTTTTAACACCATCTGCTCCTTCATAAGACCACAGCATTTCATTTTTGTTGATTAGTCTTGTCTGCCAGGCCTGCCCCTGCCAATCCACAACTTTAGTTTTGACGATCTCCCGAAAAGTCACATTATTCATAGCATAACGCGTAATCACAGCAATATCATAAGCTGTTGTATAATGCTCCTTGGCCGTTAAACCATGGGCATTAACAAAATTACTATTTACCGCTCCCAACTCTCG
>JAQVYD010000084.1 GCA_028709105.1 Clostridia bacterium | reverse complement strand
CAATTTGCCGCTTCAGCATTTCATTGTATTCCTGCCGATATTCATCAAAGCTGTCGCCTCTTTTTTTGATCAAAATTTTATCTTCAAGAACTTCTTGGTTAACAGACTTATTGAGCACAGTAATTTGTACATCTATGGTCGAATTGAAAAAATTTAAAAGGTCGCAGTATTTTACAAAAATATCCTCCTTATCATCATGTCTGGCAATTTGATAATTGATATCATGAAACTTGATTGTCTTAGAGAAACGCCCGTTTTCCGTTTCGATGATCCCATCGTCATAAGCCCTTAAATACGGGATAGTCTGTTGTGCTGTTTTCGGTATAACCTTTTTTGCTTTTTCATTTGCCGAACCGTCTTTTTTCTTTTGCCCCAAAAGCTTATCAAACATACCCAAACCTCTTCACCTCTATCCTTTTACTGTTTTTTGATCTAAATATTTTTCAAGTTTTTTCTTTTTTCTTAACCTTCTGCCCCACTTGTAAAAAATACTCGTTCTTTGCTTCTTTTCTAATTCAACTTTTTTCTGATGTGCCTCCATCAAGATAGCAAACAAGTTTTCCGTTTTATACTTTCTTTTTTGCGGAGTTAATAACTGAAATCTTAGTATACATAAAATAAACTGCTCAAAAGGCATCCCGTTATATTGGAAAAAGCCGATCAAAAAAAGCGGTACCGCAGTTATAATGATTAGCCAACTGGCCAAATCATTACCGATAATGGGACGAACAAAGATATAGAGAGGGACGTTAATCACTATGGCTAAAGCCGCACAGATTGTTTGCCGCAAATTAAGCCCAAAAAACAGCTTTTCTTTATATGTACGAATTTCTTTAGGTATTTTTACTTCAATCAATTTTTCTTCCCTCCTTTTCCTTACGAAACTAAACCCCCATAATCTGTTTAGCCCAATTGCCGGACTTTAATAAGGTAAACAACAAGACCAGCGCACAGAGTATATATTGCAGTAAATCGCCCGCGTTATTAGCCCAATTGCTTAATTGTAAAAAGTTTGCGGAAACCCCTACATAGATGTAACACATGATGATAATGAGTACCCCTTGCAGCAGTACCGCCGCATATCCCTGCAAAAACTTCTTGGCAATATGTGACGCCTCTTCACTGGCTAAAGTAGCTAACGGAATCGGAGCAATCGCGGTATAAATACAGATTTCGATATACCGTCCGTAAACAATAAGTAAAATCGCTAATCTGATCAGCATCATGCCCCACCAAATCAGCTTGTATTTTTCGAAGAAAAAGATCTTATCAACAATCCCCATCAGTGCAAAATCGATTAGAACCTGCGTTCCATCTACCGTTCGCTGCATCGCGCCTACCTGACCGGCTTCTGTCTCAATCCCGGTCAACATCCCATCGGCGACATAGGCGATTCCTTCTAAAATTATAGAACAATTAGTCAAAATAAACTTGGCGACAAAAAATCGCAACAAAAGCTTAACCACGTTCTCCCAATTAACGAACTCCAACATGATCGTTTTTTTCAAAAAGTCATAGAAAAAGAAGAAAAGAAGCAGCGTATAGGCTACCGAGGAAAGCGCTGTTCCCACCTGTCCAATCACATCAATCATGGGAGCCGTACTTTGATTATTAACAAAAGAAAAGGGAACTATTTTAACAAGGGTGATGGTATCCCGCAAATCATCTTCAAGCCCAATTATGTCCGCAAATATTTGTCCTAAATCCACGCCAATCTCACCACCTGTTTATCAGAATAATTTTCGGCATTACCCCAGAGGATTCCCAAAATTGCCACAATTTTCATCTCTATACCAACACTTGCTTCTTAGTATTTATATTATACCTAAAAAATATCAAAAAATATAGTGTTTATTGTAATTTACTCATAATTTTAAAGACCTTAGGCAGCTTTTGTCAAATAAATTTCCTTTAAATGAAGTCATTTATCCTCATGACTATACCATAAAGAATGAAACCGCTCGCCATTATTTTCAAACCTTTAATCCTGGCTTCCGCATTGTCACTGGCAAAGCTGAGCACTGTTTCTATCCCCCCGAAGAAAGCAACGACAAGCCCAATTTTGGCAATCCACCCGGCCATTAAACCGATGCCTGTATAAATTCGGTCTACGCCTGGATTTGCGCCTCCACCACCGCCCCTGCCGCCTACGCCACCACCAGCAAAGGCCGGAACTGCCGTAATACTGATCAGAATAACTATACATAAGACCACCATGAAAATCAAAATTACTCTCCTTTGCCCTTCCGTACCGGTCAACCTTTGTTTCCCTTTAATCATCACTTCCATTATTTTCATCCGCTCCTTTCGGGCTTTTTAGCTTTTCTATCTGTATTTACATTATACCTGAAAACTATTAAAAAATATAGTGTTTATCAGAATTTACTATAATTTCGGAGATATTGCGCACTTTTTGTCAAATAAAAAAGGGGAGCTAATCTGCATAACTCCCCCCTCTGCTTTTTGATTTTCTTGTACCTTAAATAAATTATGTACTAATTTTTGAATTAACGTTTTTTAGTTTGGTTTTTTGCATTTTACGGAAACTTAAACATTAAAAAACATATCAGCAGCCTGACAGACGCCAAAGAGCATGAACCCGGCAGCCATTAGTTTCAACCCGCGCGTCTTGGAATCGGCATCATCATTCATAAAACCCAGCACCGTTTGTATACCGCCGAAGAAAGCTACCGCCAGCCCGAGTTTGGCTGCCCAGCCGGCAATCCAACCGATAACTTTATAAAGAACACTAACACCTGCAAGGTCTGCATCATCTGCTACCGTAACAGTCGGAGTAGCAGCAGCAAAGACAGGGGCTGCTGTAATGCTTATTAGAATAACCAGACATAATACCGCCATGAAAACCGACATTGCTCTCCTTTGCCATCTTGTACTCATCAACCTTTGTTTCCCTTTAATCACCATTTCCATCATTTTGATCCACTCCTTTTAAATTTTCTTAATAACCTTACACTTACCTCCGGTAATCTGAAACCTCTATTACCATCAAATGCCTTTTCCCTGAATAAGTCATCCTCATGCTGATAAGAACCCTCTCTGCCTGTCTTTTCTTTTCTATAGCCTTTCACCCCCCTAATGTTACGATAATCGAAGTAATAACGATCAGAACTATCATATAAATACTTGTAATTTTTATGACTTAGCAAATCAAATTTTTGGGAGTAAAAGGGATTCATCCCTCTGATGTGCAAGACACAATCACTGTCCGGCATACGTCCCAATTCATCAGGTTTCATTAGTTCACGGGCTAAAATACTATAGTTTTTAGAAGTACTGCGCTGCCACTTAGGCTCTTTCGTAAAATTAAAGGCATATGTATCAATGGTTTCCTCCCCTAAAGCCTTACTGATGTATTCCAAAGTGGCAATATCTTTACCGCCCAAAAACAAAAGGCTGTCGCAATTACCGATGATCGTTTCCCACGAATGTTCATATACCGTTTTTAACTGGGAGATATTTTGAATAATGATACTGACACTTACTTCTCTGCTGCGCATGGTTCCGACCAGCTTATCGAAGTTAGGGATCTGCCCGATATTAGCAAACTCATCTAGCATAAAGCGCACATGATGCGGCAATCTGCCCCTATATTTAAAATCAGCGACATGATATAAGGTATCAAACAATTGCGTATACATCATGGCGACAAGAAAATTAAAGGTCATGTTGCTGTCCGACATCAGGACAAAAAGAGCCGTTTTTTCATCACCGATGGTATCTAATTCTACAGAATCACGTGAAGTTAGAGCAGCTAAGGCCGGTATGTTGAAGACCGCCAATCTTACCCCGGCCGAAATTAAGATTGATTTGGCCGTTTTGCCGGCCGCCTGTTTAAAGATCATATATTGTTTCAAGGCGATATGATGCGGCTTCTCACTTCGCAATTGTTTAAAGATTAAATCTAAATCGCTTTCATATTCATCCTCGTCCTCTCTTACTTCTGCCTTACGTAATAACTCCAACAATGTTGAGAAATTTTGTTCATGTTTAGGAAGCTCATGCCAAACAAAAAAGATCAAGGCTTGCAGCAGAGCAATTTCGGATTTTTCCCAGAAGGGGTCATAAGATTTGGAACCTTCCGGATTAGTATTTTGAATCAAACAATCGATCAGCCTCAAAACGTCAGATTCTTCCCTGATATATTCAAAAGGATTATAGCCGTCACTGTGTTGCATATCAATAATATTGAACACTTTAAGACGATAACCCTGTTCTTGTAAAAAACAACCTGTATCCCGTAAAATTTCGCCTTTGGGGTCTGTAATGACAAAGGAGGTATTGGCTTGCAAGATATTAGGCTTGGCAAAATATCGGGTTTTACCTGTCCCGGGGGAACCGATGATCATCATATTCAGGTTTTTTCCGGTTTTGCGGGTATCCAGACTCATCGCTTCCGTTTTTGTAAAGATAATGTTTTTATCCCTATCTTTATCTATTATTTTTTTGATTTCTTTTTTGGCTGCCCATTTTGCGGTACCGTGTTCTTTCCCAATCATCAGCTTTTTTCTTGTCGTTAAATAATAGGCTGCCAAGACAAAATAAAACATCGAGAAAAACATCAGTTGTCGTAGACTTTGTACGGTAGGAACAAAAAGGGGCATCATCTGTATGTGCGCAGAAACCTCATCTATAAATTGACTAATTTGACTTGTGCTATTTAAGGTAAACTCTTCATAGGTATTATATACCGCACAAGAATGTAAAATTATAAAAGCATAAAACAGATATCCAATAATTAACAGAATTATGCCATTTATTAATTTGGTTTCTCTTTTTTGCTGTTCTGTTAACGCCACTTCGTTTCACCCCCGGGTACATGACAAATGCCAATTGTCTCTAATTATCAGAACCGCTTAAATTCAATTAATCCGCAAATCCGCAAAAAATTCTTTATTTGGTATTTTCATTATAGCAGTTATTTGTTTGTATAACAATATCCTTCAACAATAATGTATAGAAAATTTTATCATCTTTTAGTATTTGGTGTATATTTTCACTATTTTAGAAGAAAAACTGTCGAAATTTGTACGGCTATTCCCGGTTATGATTACTCCCTTGTTCCTCCTTCTTTTTGTTTTTCAGCTTGCTAATAATCCCGGGAACCATTTCCAAGACTTTTTCTAACGAATCCCGTTCTTTTAAAGGAATTAAAGAAACATCCTCCCCTTTTACCACCATAATCGCCGTGGGCACTATTTTGGCACCGGCACCTGCGCCGCCGACACCATCAAGCCCTTTGTCTTTTTTCCCCCGCTCACCCCCTGAACCCAAACCAAAACTAATTTCAATCAGAGGAATCAAGGTAACCTCCCCCACTACTATCGGCTCCCCGACTACCGTTTCCGTACGAAAAAACCCTTCCAGGTTATCAAACATCGTCTGCAAATGCTCATTATAATCCATCTTCCTGCTCCTCCTTCTTCTTTTTTATTGACTTAAAAAGTTAATTTACCCCACTTTAATTTGCTCCACACCTTGGAACGCAAAGGATAGACTAAAAGAAAACGCAAAAAGTAATACATAAGTACGCTTAAAAAAACTTGTCCCTCTATCTGTA
>JAQVYD010000007.1 GCA_028709105.1 Clostridia bacterium | reverse complement strand
TCCTACCGACATTCCACTCTACATCCCAAAGAGTAGTCACTTCATCTTTGGCTTCAAACTTATAAGCTATGGCCCAGCGCGGAAACTTAATCGTATAACCCAACATCTCTCTTGTGCGTAAATCTTCTACGGCGATAACGACACCATCTATCTCAAAGTCTAAAGTATCTCGCCTTTGAGCTATTTTTTCTATTTCCACCTTTACCTCCGCCATACCGGTACACCGCACATGGTAAGGATGAACCGGCAAACCTTGTTCCTCTAAAAAAGAGAGCATTTCACTATAATTCGTGAAATCCAGACCTTCTCGATAACCGATATCATAAAAATAAGCAAGCAATTTTCTTCTGGCAGTCTCCCGTACATCAAGATTACGTAAAGCACCGGCCGCGGCATTGCGTAAATTCTTCAAGGGTACAGCAGCCGTAGTATTATACGCGGCAAAGGCTTGTTTCGTCATCAAGGCTTCGCCCCTGATTTCCAGCAAAGAAATCTCAGAAATACGCAAAGGAATCCCCTTAATCGTCTTCACCTGAGCCAGAATTTCCTCCCCGATTTCCCCGGTTCCCCGTGTTGCCGCCTGCACTAAAAGCCCCTGGTCATAAGTAAGATTAACCGTCAAACCGTCAAACTTCAAAGTAACTACATAAGCTAAAGGAGGCAAAGCGGAACTAGTACCAAGGTTAGCATTATATTCTTCCCGTGCCCTCAGCAACCTCTGCTCCCAAGCCATCAGCTCTCCATAACTCTGTGCTTTATCTAAACTCCATAACTTTGCTTTATGAGTATGTTTCTTAAACTTTGTTAGAATTACATCTCCTACCCGCTGGGTAGGAGAATCAGGGAGAACTAAGCCTGTTTCCTGCTCCAAAGTGCGTAATTCATCATAAAGGCGATCATATTCCGCATCACTCACCCTAGGAATATCGAGAGTGTAATATTCATAAGCATATTGATTTAATCTGGCTACTAATTCCCTAAGGCGAGCTTCTTTTGCTCTCTCCATCTTTTTATACCTCCTTACTCCGAACCAAGCACGAAACGGGAAACGCCCCTCTTCCTTCCAACGAAAAATATGCTGTACCGTTTAACCGTTTCACCCCACCTGTACTGTTTTAGCCTGGGTACTGCCGGCGGGTGACTTATCGAAGGTCAGCTCTACGTCCTTAGCGAAGGTAAGGCTAGTAATGACGAGGTGCCGACAAGGACGTTGGCACCAGGACGAACTGAGCACGGACGCGAATTGAGCCCGTTCGGCATTACTCCGAACCAAGCTAAAGAACGTTCTGACCGGAGATACGGAAACCCGCAGGTAGTACCCAGGTTAAAACAGCCACTTACCTTACCTTAGCCTCTTTAAAGGAGCATACTTCGCCAGCACCGTCTTAATCCCCTGCTCCGGAAAAGCTATTGATAATTCCCCTGCCCCTTCGTACTAACGATGACTCCCTCGCCCCATTTCTGATGGAAGACCTTATCTCCCAACATAAAAATTTGTCCCTGTACCCGCTCCCCCTGTTCTAGTATTACCTGTAAAGATTGCTCGAAATTTAGACTTTCCTCTGCCGATAATTCCAACTTCGCTAAATCAGCCATCTTTTCCACATCTTTAACCGTAATTTTCACCACCACTTCACCATCCTTTATCTCATACGCTCTCATACGTATATATACTACACCACACCACACCATGCATTATATCAAATCTTATGGAAAGATGATGATTTTTTCTAACCCAACTACAAAGGAGCGTCCTGGAAATTAACTTTCAGGCGCTCCTTTTTTAAAATCATTCTATTCTTTCAGTTTTTTTAGCTGATCCCTTAATTCTTCTAAATCTGATGCAATAACTTCCCAAATCAAGACTAAGTTTACACCTTCGTAATCATGAATGATACGATTCCTTAGCCCCCTAATTTTAAACCAAGGTACTTCTGGATTATCTAAAATGTATTGTTTCTCTAACTTATTAACTAATTCCCCAATTTGACTTAAATTAAATATACAGGCTTCTACCATCATCCTGTTTTCTTCAAATCCTTTATAATCAACATCTTTTGTATATGCTAGTATCGTATCAATGTAGCTTATTATTTTTCTCAGAATCCTTTGATTCTTCATATAAAACAATACCCCCATTCTCAATCTCTTGAAAAATTGGAGAATTTGGCTCTAAATGTGTTTTATCAATTAAATCCACATCTTTCCCTAATGCATCAACAAGCTTTTCTAATAATCCTACAAAATCAAGTCCCCGTAATTTCCCACCAGTATCAATATATAAATCAATATCACTATTATTAGCAGCTTCATCTTTAGCATAAGACCCAAATAAGATGACCTTTTGAACCGGATGTACCCGAAAAATAGGAATTGTTTTTTCTTTTACTTCTTTAATGGAAGATTTCATTTAGTTCACCTACTTTATTTTTTCCTTGATCCTATTATACCTTTTTTGCGAAGTATTTGTATAATAAATCCACAAATCACGTCTTTTACATTGAGGTGCCGACAAGGACGTTGGCACCAGGGCGAACTGAGCACGGACGCGAATTAAGCCCGTTCGGCATTACTCCGAACCAAGCTAAAGAACGTTCTGACCGGAGATACGGAAACCCGCAGGTAGTACCTAGGTTAAAACAGCCACTTAGCGTAGCTTCTTCAAAGGAGCATACTTCGCCAGCACCGTCTTAATCCCCTGCTCCGGAAAAGCTATTGATAATTCGATTTCACTACCCTGCCCCTTCGTGCTAACGATGACTCCCTCGCCCCATTTCTGATGGAAGACCTTATCTCCCAACATAAAAATTTGTCCCTGTACCCGCTCCCCTGACTGTTCCCCGGCTTGCCCCCAGCCCGGCGCAACTGTTTCCCGAACGCGTTTTCCCCCACGCTTTCCACTAAAACCAGCCGATGTACCCAAAGTATCAGTATCGTAGGAAATACCGGCGTCCGCCGGAACAGCCCGGGTTGTTTCAAAAAATCCGGGTCTTCTAAATTCTACACAAAGTTGAGGCGGAACTTCTTTCAAAAAACGCGAAGGCTGATTCATACTTTTCCGACCATACAAATAACGCTCCCGCGCATTAAGCAAATATAATCTTTCTTTGGCTCTCGTTATCGCTACATAACAAAGCCGCCGTTCTTCCTCCAGTTCATGCTCCTGATAAAGCGACCTGGCATGAGGGAAAATACCTTCTTCCATCCCCACCAGAAAAACATAGGGAAACTCTAAGCCTTTGGCGCTGTGCATCGTCATTACGACCACAGACTCATCTTTTTCCTGCAAATTATCTAAGTCTGTAATTAAAGCTACTTGACTAAGAAAATCCCCCAACGAATGCTCTTCCGCAAATTGATCATACTCCAACGTCTTGGTAAGAAACTCCTGCAGGTTTTCTTTGCGGCTTTCCGCCTCAGGAGTCTTTTCACTCACCAATTGCTCCCAATACCCTGTTTCTGCTAAAATTTTCTCTGTAAGTTTTGTGACCGTTAATTTCTCCAAAGACTGCTGGAAACTCTCCAGCAAATTAACAAAACCTTCTACCGCCTTAGCTGCTTTCGTCGCTAAACCGAGTTCCCGATGTTCCAATAAAGCCTGAGCAATAGGGATCCCCTTCTCCCAACTATAATCCTCGATTTTTTTTACGGTTGCTTCTCCAATGCCTCGCCGAGGTTCATTAATAATCCGTTTCAGGCTAATCCGATCACAAGGGTTCGCCAAAAACTTTAAGTATGCCAGAATATCTTTAATCTCCTTACGCTCATAGAACTTAACTCCACCAATTAATTTATAAGGAATCCCCACCCGCATAAGCCACTCTTCTAAGGTTCTGGATTGAGCATTAGTCCGCATAAGCACAGCACAATCGCCATAATTAGCGCCTTGCCCTTTTAACTCCTCTACTTTTTCCACCACAAAAGCCGCTTCATCGCCTTCATCTGAAGCTGTAAAGCAAAGAATAGGGTCACCGGCAGAATTCTCCGTCCAAAGCTGCTTTTTCTTACGTCCGAAGTTATGAGCAATCACTTCATTAGCAGCATCCAAAATTAACTGTGTGGAACGATAATTTTGTTCTAGCTTAACCACCTGAGCCTCCGGATAATCCCTTTCGAAATCTAGGATATTCTGGATATCCGCAGCACGAAAACCATAGATAGACTGGTCATCATCACCCACCACACACAAATTTTTATACTTTTTGGCCAAAGTATTAACCAAAACATACTGAGCATGGTTAGTATCTTGATACTCATCAACCAGCAGATAACGAAAACGCTCCTGATACTTCGCCAAAACCTCCGGATTTTCCTGAAAAAGGCGAACTGTCAACATAATCAGGTCATCAAAATCCAGAGCATTATTCTCTTTCAACCGTCGCTGATAGAGGTCATAAACCGCCAAGCACTTTTTCTCAAAAAACTCATTACTAATTATATTTGCGTTCCCTGGTGTTTGTAATTTGCATTTATACCGACTAATGATATTTTGTATTTTTTTCGGCGTAAATTTTTGCTCATCTAAATTCATTTCTTTACAGATTGCTCTAAGTAAAACGAGTTGATCCTGACTATCATAAATAGCAAAATTACCAGTGAAACCCAAAGAGGAAATTTCCCGATGCAAAATCCGCACACAAGCCGCATGAAAAGTCATCACCCACATCTCTTGGCTAACAGTACCTAAAAGGTCGGACAAACGGGTCTTCATTTCCTCTGCGGCTTTATTGGTAAACGTTATCGCTAAAATATTCCGGGGGGAAACACCATTTACTCTAAGCAGTCTGATAATATTAGCGGAAAAACAAGTAACGATACCCTTTTCCCACTCCTCCAGCCACTTCTCCATTTTCTCTAAGTCTTCAGCACTTAACTCCGCAAGAGGAAAAACCTCTTCCTCAAACTTTGCTCCAAATAAATATAAGTGAAGAATCCGATAAATCATCGCGGTCGTTTTGCCTGAACCGGCTCCCGCCAAACAAAGGACAGGTCCTTCCCCACTTTCTACAACTTCTTTTTGCTTATTATTTAATCTAGAAAAAATACTCTGATATATTTTTTTTCTTAATTGTTGATATTCTTTACTTAAATTCTTTTTCAAACCCACAGTTTTCCTCCTTAAGAAACAATAAAATATTTTTGCCCTCAATGTATATTCTTTCTTTATCCTGGAGATAATTAATACTGAACAACTCCTCTTATCTCCTCCACTCTATGGGTTCAAGGATTTTCCTTGAACCCATTTTTTTATTTTCAGCTTCCTAAAAATATTTCAGGGAAAAGATTTCACTATTAAGTTTACTGCAAACAACAGAAGATGACAATAAAATAGCTGTGACCGATCGTAAAGTCATAGCTATTCTTCGTTCTTTTTATCATTATTATCTACACTGCTGATCCTTTATTACGATTACACCAAATCTTCCCGCTAATCAATCTAAAATCCTTACTTATGCCGGCGGGCTAACTCTTCCCATATTTTCGACAACTCAATCTCACGATCCCGTAACATTACTAAGAGATGATAAAAAAGATCTGCCGTCTCGTAAATAATTTCGTCTTCTTTGCCACCTTTGGCGGCAATCACTACTTCAGTAGCCTCTTCTCCCACCTTCTTTAAAATTTTATCAAGACCCTTTTCAAAAAGATAGGTTGTATAAGAATCAGGCGGGAGTTCTTCCTGCCGTTCTTTAACCACATCCTCAAGCCAAGCCAAAGCTGCCCACTCCGTAGAAACAGAATTTTCCTTTTCCTGCAAAACCCGACTAAAACAAGAGAAGGTGCCTTCATGACAAGCCCCACCTGTTTGCTGTACTTGAATCAACAAAGCATCCGCATCACAATCAAAATAAACAGCGGCCACATACTGAATATTTCCGGATGTGTCTCCTTTGGGCCACAATTCTTGACGACTACGGCTATAAAACCAAGTACGCCCTTCCTCTAGGGTTTTCTGCACAGCTTCCTCATTCATATAAGCAAGCATCAAAACAGTGCCACTTTTGACATCCTGGACGATGGCAGGAATCAGCCCATTTTCATCATATTTTAACTGTCCTCTTACCTCAGACTCGATTTTCAAAGACATACCTCTACGTTCCTCTCCCGCAGATATTTTTTAACTTCCGGTATCGTTATTTCCGCAAAATGAAAAACAGAAGCAGCCAGAAGCCCCTCGGCTTTCCCGATAACTGCACCTTCCCAGAAATGTTCCTTTTTCCCTGCACCACCGGAGGCAATCACCGGGATAGAGACACTTTCACTAACGACCTTCGTCAGTTCCAAGTCATAGCCATCCTTAGTACCATCCCGATTCATACTCGTTAACAGTATTTCCCCCGCTCCCAGCTTCTCCACTTGGCAAGCCCAGCCAACAGCATCTATCCCTGTCGGTGTTCGTCCGCCATTCGTATAAACCTCCCACTTTCCTACTCCTGCCTGACAGGCATCGATAGCCACAACCAGACACCGACTGCCCAAATGAACAGCTCCTTCCCGCAATAAATCAGGATTCTTTACCGCGATTGTCCCCAACCCCACCTTATCTGCACCTGCAGCAAGTACGCGGCGAATATCCTCAAGACTACGAATCCCGCCGCCTACAAGGAAAGGAATAGAGACCTTCTCAGCTACTTTAGCCACTAAATCAAGCATAATTTCCCTGTTTTCATTAGTGGCCTTAATATCTAAAAATACGAGTTCATCAGCGCCTTCGCTTTCATAATAAGCAGCTAACTCTACCGGATCTCCGGCATCCTTGAGCTTTAAAAATTTCGTGCCTTTCACAACCCGTCCCTTTGCTACATCTAAACAAGGTATAATCCTTTTTGGCTTCATCTAATTTAGCCCTCCAAGATTTCCAGCGCCTCTTTTAAGTGAACTGCCCCGGAGTACAGGGCTTTCCCCATAATTACCCCGTCCACACCATATTCTTCTAATCCTTTAAGCTTATATAAATCCTCGACACAAGAGACCCCACCGGAAGCTATCACCTTTAATCCACTAACCTCCGCTATTTTTTTCGTGGCTTCAATGTTGGGTCCACGCAAAGTCCCATCACGGCGTGTATCCGTAAACACAATCCGTTTTACTCCTGAAGCAGCAATTTTTTGGGACAGCTCATAAACAGTTATTTCTACCGTTGATTCCCATCCCTCTATCGCCACCATACCATCACGTCCATCAATTCCTACGGCAATTTGTTCGCCAAAGTCCTGCAGACATTGCAAAAGAAGCTGCTCAGAAAGAATGGCTGCCGTTCCTAAAACTACTCGTTCCACACCAAGATCCAGCACCTCTTTGACGACATCATAACTACGGATGCCTCCGCCGAGTTGAACCGGTATTTGGATCGCCTGAACAATCTCTTGGACAATATCCAAGTTCTGAGGTGTACCTGTAAAAGCTCCATCCAAATCCACCAAATGAAGATAAGAGGCTCCCTTATCTTCCCACTCTTTTGCCATTTTTACTGGTTCAGCAGAATACACTATTTCAGAACTTCTTTCTCCCTGAACCAAACGGACACAACGACCGTCTCGTAAATCAATGGCCGGAATCACTAACATTTCTGACCACTCCCCATAATTTCCCAAACTTTAGCTTCACCACATTTTCATGCTCTTGGTGAAACTATCCCTTAGCCCTTATTTAAACATATTCCGACAAAAAATTCTACCTAAATTTCCACCATCTTTACGAATAAATTATAGCTGCTCTTAATTTACTAACTATAAAACCCCCTTCGAAGAAGGAATAAATTCTCCTTCTATCCTTACTGCCGCCCGTAAAATCCTGCCCACCCCTTTAAAGACTGCTTCAGCAAGATGATGAGAATTTTCTCCCGCTAACTGCTGCAGATGTAAAGTTAATTTAGCCTCCTGAGCAAAAGCCTGCCAAAAAACTTTAATCAATTGACAATCAAAGCTGCCAATCTTCTCTGTAGGGAAAGATAACTTGGCATAAAAACCAGGTCTTCCACTAAGGTCAACGGCACAAAGAACTAAGGCTTCATCCATCGGCAACATCAGCGAACCATAACGAGCAATGCCCTTTTTATCACCAAGTGCCTGCCGTAAAGCCTTCCCTAAACAAAGACCAAGATCCTCCACCACATGATGAAAATCCACACCCAAATCGCCACTCGCCTCAAGTTGTAATTGGAAACCACTATGTTTCATCATTAATTCTAACATATGATCCAAAAACTCTATCCCGGAACTGCCCTGCAAAAAACCTTCTTCAGCTAAAATCAGCTCCGCCTTTACCGCTGTCTCTTTCGTTGTTCTCTCTATAAAGCCCTTACGCCAAGTCATAATTTTCCCTCCTTTATTCGCACACTTAAAGCCTGTCCATGTGCTGTCAATCCTTCTACTGAGGCCAAATATTCTACCGGTTCTGCCGCCGTCCGTAAACCTAAAGAAGAATAACTAAGCAAACTGGAACGCTTATAAAAATCATCAACAGTAAGCGGTGAAGCATAGCGAGCCGTACCTCCTGTAGGCAAGACATGACTAGGTCCAGCCCAATAATCACCTAAAGGTTCCGGCGTATAAGGTCCTAAAAAAACAGCTCCGGCATGTTTTACTTGAGCCAGATAAGGCCAGGGATCGGCAAGTAATAATTCCAAATGTTCCGGTGCCGCACAATTAGCTACGGTAAAAGCCTCCGCCAAACTTGCCGTCAGCACAATCGCCCCAAATTCCCGTAAAGCAACGCGGGCAATCTCCTGACGTGACATCTCGGCAAGCCGCTTTTCTAAAACCCCCCTTACTTCTGCCGCCCACTCAGGATTATTCGTTACTAAAATAGCCCGTGCCCTTTGGTCATGTTCAGCCTGAGAAAGGAGGTCGGCTGCCGCATATTCTGCTTGCACACTGCCATCCCCGATAATCAAGATTTCACTAGGTCCCGCCAACATATCAATCCCGACAACACCATAGACAACCTTCTTCGCCAAGGTTACAAAAATATTACCCGGGCCGACAATTTTATCTACCGCTGGAATACTCGCCGTCCCATAGGCCAATGCAGCGATTGCTTGGGCCCCGCCGACCCGATAAATCTCCGTCACCCCTGCTTCCTTGGCGGCGACTAGCGTCGCTGCCGGAAGAACACCTCTTTCTCCCGGCGGCGTCACCATCACTATTTCCGGAACACCTGCCACCAGAGCGGGAAGAACCGTCATTAGAACAGTAGACGGATAACTGGCTGTCCCGCCGGGCACATAAACACCGACTCTTTGCAGAGGCCGATAAATTTGACCCGTACAAGAACCTGTTTCATCTTGATAAAACCAATCTTTTTGTTTCTGTAAACGATGGAAGTTGCTAATTTTTTCTTTAGCCTGCCGTAAATAAGAGAGAAATTCCACTTCCACCTTGGTATAAGCGTCCTCTATCTCGGCGGGATTTACTCTTAATTCCTCCTTTTTCAGAGAACAACCATCAAAAAGACGTGTATAACGCAAAAGTGCCGTATCGCCATTTTCCTGCACATCCTCAACAATCTCTTCCACCTTAGCTTGTATCTCCGCATCAAAATAAGCCTTCCCTTTGATTCTATCTTGAGCCTCCGGTGAAGGCCATTTATACAAAGGAATCAAGGTCTTCATCTCCCCCTTCCCCTAAAACCTCCTTAATCGCCGTAACCAACTCATTAATCCGCTGAGCTTTTAAACGGTAACTAGCTCTATTGACAATCAGGCGAGCCGTAGCCTCACCGATATACTCTAAAGGAACGAGGTTGTTTTCTTTTAATGTTCTACCCGTAGAAACAATATCCACAATCGCCTCCGCTAATCCTACCCGGGGAGCAAGTTCAATATTGCCATGCAACTTGATTATTTCTGCCTGTAACCCCTGTTTATGGAGATATTCTCTAGCGACAGCAGGAAACTTCGTCGCTATTCTAAAACCTGGTTGCCAAAGAAACCTTCCCTCGGGGGAAAGTTTATCCTGTGGAACGGCGACCACAAAACGACAATAGCCAAATTTTAAGTCCACTAATTCATACAGATTTTTACCGGCTTCAATAATACTGTCTTTCCCCACAATACCCAAATCCGCCGCTCCATGTTCGACATAAGTAGGGATATCGGTAGGACGGCAAATAATATAAGCGGCCTCTTTTCTTTCATCTGTAAAAATCAAAGTCCGGGACTGATCGGAAAGCTCAGGATAGCTAAAGCCACAGCGTTCTAAAAGTATTTTAGCAGGGGTAAAAAGTTTCCCTTTAGGCAACGCCATCGTTAATTTATGCTTCATCAGCATTTTCCCCCCCACACCAAGATAAAACCGCACCTTTACTTAAGGCTAACTTTTCGGCTTCCCACCGCGATAATTCCCCGATTTCCGTAAAAACCCTTTTTCCTTCTTTCCTCAGTTGTAATGCTTTAGAAATAACTTTACCGGCATCAGTTCCCACTAAAAGAAGGGGTTTTTCTTTTTTCGCTTTCTCCTCCTGCGGTAAACTTAATAAGATTCTTTCTACACCTAAAGCAAAACCTGTGGCCGGGCAAGCAGTACCCCAATTATGCAAAAGTTGATCATAACGCCCTCCTCCGCCAATGGGATACCCAATCCCCGGTGTATAAATCTCAAAAACCATTCCTGTATAATATTCCTGACTTCTCAAAGTACTTAAATCAACCTGAACATAGCGTTCATAACCATATCTTTTAAGAAAACTAATAATCTTTTGTAAATCAGCGAGTGCTTCCAAAATGCCTTGTGGTAAATCCCGCCCTTCCTTGACCAAATCATTGGGAGAAAGCTGACAAGTTAAAAAACCTACTAAATGTTGAATTCGCTTCTCCTTCATTCCGGCAGACAAAAGATAACTACCTAAACTGACAAAATCCTTCTCTAAAATAAGAGCACGCACTCGATCAAGCTGGGCGTCCTCCCAAGAAAGACTTTCCAATAAACCCCTTAAGACACCGGTATGCCCCAGACTAACCGTAAAACTATCTAAACCGGCTGCACGCAGAGTCTCTATCGCTAACGCCACAATCTCACTATCGGCCGCCTCACCCGCTGCGCCGATTAATTCTACCCCTACCTGACTAAACTCCCGTTGTCTTCCTGTTTGAATCTCCTCATAACGAAAGACCTCTCCGCCATACATTAACCGCCAAGGATAAGCAGCCGGTAATTTACTGCTAACCACCCTCGCGATCGGTAGTGTCATTTCCGAACGTAAAGCAAGAATCCGACCATCCCGCTCTACCAGCTTATATATTTGCTCAGCCCCTCCCCAGTTTTCATCCGGCAGAAGAACTTGATAGTATTCTAACATTGGTGTGTTTATTTCTTCATATCCCCACAAAGAAATCTGCTTTAACAATTTATTAATCAAATCACGTTTACGATAAGCTTCACCCGGTAACCAGTCGCGCATCCCTTGCGGTATACTCAGCTTAATTTTATTCGGCATTAAACGCGCCTCCTTTAATCAATTAAAGCATTAACATGTTAATAAGATTAATTTTATAGAAAAAGCTGAATATTGTCAAGGGTAAAAAACCAGCTTCGCCGCTCAATCTTTCTCCATCATCCCCACTAACGATCCTGATGCTTCTTTTGTAAACAATCCAAAATAAGCCGATAACCATCGGCACCAAAAAACAAACACCTTTTTACTCGGCTGATTGTTGCCGTACTGGCTCCTGTTTCCTCGGCGATATCCGTATAGGTAAGCTCCTGGTCTAACATTTTAGCTACTTCTAAACGTTGACCCATGGCTTTTATTTCCGCTACTGTGCACAAATCTTCAAAAAAGCGATAACATTCTTCTTTGTTTCGCAAAAGAAGGATCGCTTCAAAAAGGCGTTCCGTAAAATCATCTTTCAACCGACTTTCATAAAGCATATCCGCCCTCACCTCAGTAAAATCATTACTTAACTTCAAATGGCTGTTTCATCCTGCTTCCTCAAATAGATGTATCTTCTGTTAAAATCTGACTGGCTTCCTCTGCCTCCGTCTCGGGAACAAGCACCTCTACCGCACCGGAATCCCCTAAATGAGGGACTCCCGCAGGACGAAGCATTACTAATAATCCTTCACTCATTAAAAGAGACTTCATCTGTTCGGCAATAACCCTATTAGGAGAAATATATACAACCGTCCACATCAAAATTACCTCCTTAAAAGACAACCTACTTGTCTTTTGGCAATCGCAAATTTATTCCCCAGACTCAAGGGTACCATGTTTAGTAAAAATTTTGGCTTTACCCCTAATCTTAATGGCTGAAGTATGTTCCGTAAATTGCGCCAGCATAACTTCACCGCGATCTAACTTTTCCGTATGATGAAACCTTGTATCTTTGCCCCTAGTTAAACCAATAATCGTCACCCCATTCTCTTCTGCTCTTACCATAATATAATCCCCTAAAATTGGTCTATCCTCTCTCTCCATAATGTACCTCCTTAGTTCGTCTTAATCTCTCCTGGTATTTTTTCCCAATATACTCATCAACGATCGAAGGAACCAACCCCTGCACACAACCACCAATCAACGCTACCTGTTTAATAATACTGGAACTAAGAAAAGAATACTGCCCCTCCGCCATTAAAAAAACAGTTTCTAAATCTTTATTTAAATGCTTATTTATCGCCGCCATCTGCATTTCATATTCAAAATCAGAAATAGCACGGAGACCTCTAATGATAGCATCGGCCTTCTTTTTACTAGCAAAATCGGCCAACAAGCCTGTAAAACTCTCCACTTCAATATTCCCAAGATGTTGGATGCTTTCTCTAACCATAAAGATTCTTTCCTCTACAGAAAACAAATTACATTTATAATTTTCTGCAGCCACAGCGATAATAACCTTGTCAAATAAGGTGCAAGACCTTTCGGTAATATGAATATGTCCATTAGTTACCGGATCAAAAGTCCCCGGATAAACAGCGACGCGCATAATTTTCCCTCCATTTTGTTAATTCGTGAAAACATTTTTATAATCCTGCTGCCACATTTAAAAAAAACCACTAAACTATTTTTGCACGACACTAATCGCCTCAACCCCTACAATCTTTTCCAATTGTTGGATGAGGCTCGGCAATACGTTAACCCAGTATTGACGATTACTTTTTATCAGTTTTTCTTCTTGGGGAAAATATAAATAAAGAGGAGTATCCCCCTGATACTGTTCCAGAATAGGAATGAGCCTCGTCCAGAGCTGTTGTTCATCAAGGAAGGGAGGTATTTTCAAATAGAGCTTTACTGTCCCGGGACTCCCTGTTCCCCTTGGCAAACGATCTAAAGGCTTAATTGTATCCACCATTATTTTCGGTTTGTCCTCCTGAAAATTCAGTCTACCTGTCACCAAAACAGGCAGATCATTTTCTAAGAAGCTATTAAACTTAAGAAAGTTACTCGGGAAAAGGAGAGCATCAAGACTCCCCGTTAAATCCTCCAAGATAAAATAAGCCATTGTTTGACCTCGTCTGGTTACAGAACGCTTCAAAGCAGTGATGATCCCCCCCAAGGTTACTCTTTCTCTGTCTTGATTCATCTCTAATTCATTAATCGTAATACTTGTTTTACTCTTGATTAACTCCTTATACTCGCTCAAAGGATGTCCACTTAAATAAAGACCCAGTACATCCTTTTCCATTTGGAGAATCTCCTTCTTCGTAAATTCCCTTACCTCAGGCGGAAGTATCGGCGGATTCTGGGGTTTTTCCACTCCGGCTAAATCAAAAAACGAAATCTGCTTGGAATCTTTTTGTTCTTGCCAGGCGAAGCCTTGGTCGATACAAGTCTGCAGGATCGCCAAAAGTTGGGCTTGCGAAGCCTGCAGAGAACGAAAAGCTCCCGCTTTAATCAGATTTTCCAGGGCTCGACGATTAAGATAAGACAGATTTACCCTTTCACAAAAATCTTGTAAATTTTCAAAAAGGCCTTTTTCCCTCTCCTCTAAAATGACCTGAATAGCCTGATGCCCTACTTGTTTGATGGCCGCTAGACCAAAACGGATTTTATTGCCGCGAACCATAAAATTTTCTCCGCTTTCATTAACGTCAGGTACCAAAATCTCTATTCCCCTTTGCCGACACTCTTCAATATAGAAAGGAACGCGATCTTTTGTTTCAATTACACTTGTCAGCAAAGCCGCCATAAATTCCACCGGGTAATGAGCCTTTAGATACGCTGTTTGATACGCCAAAAGAGCATAAGCCGCCGAATGGCTTTTGTTAAAGCCATACCCAGCAAAATATTCTAACAAATCAAAGATTTTTTCGGCAATACTTGTTTTAATTCTTTGTATTGAGGCGGTACCCTCAATAAATTTTTTCCGCAGACCACTAATGATTTCAGGTTTTTTCTTCCCCATCGCCCGTCGCAAAAGGTCGGCTTCCCCTAAAGTAAAACCGGCTAAATCACTAGCAATACGCATAACTTGTTCCTGATAAATAATTACACCATAAGTAGTTTTTAAAATCGGTTCCAAAGCAGGATGTAGATAGGTGATCTCCACCTCTCGGTGGCTTCTTTTGATAAAATCCTCCACCATGCCGCTGCCTAAAGGGCCTGGTCGATAAAGAGCTACTAAAGCAATAATATCCTCAAAAGTACTAGGCTTTAATTCTCTAAGCAAAGCCCTTAGTCCGGAGCTTTCTAACTGAAAGACACCAATCGTATCCCCTGCCGAGAGAAGCTCGTACACTACAGGGTCATCTAAAGGGATCTCGGGCAAAGATACCTCTTCTCCTTGACTTATTTTCACCATAGAGACAGCATTATTGATTACCGTTAAAGTTCTTAGCCCCAGTAAATCCATTTTCAAAAGACCGATTTCCTCTACAGTCTCCTTAGCAAATTGCGTGCAAACTAAACCCTCGGAAGTCTTTTGTAAAGGCAGATAATTGGACAAAGGCTCTTCAGAAATAACTAATCCGGCCGCATGTGTACCGGCATGGCGGGGAATACCCTCTAAAGACTGTGCTGTAGCCAAAAGCTCCTGCACCACGACATCTTCTTTTTGCATCTCCACCAATTCGGATGAAACCTCTAAAGCTCTGGCAATCATCATCCCCGGCTCCATAGGGATCAATTTCGCCACTTTATCCACCAGAGAAAGAGGAATACCCATCGCCCTGCCTGTATCGCGAATCGCCGCCCTAGCCGCCAGAGTTCCGAACGTAATAATTTGAGCCACTCTGTCCTGCCCATACTTTCCCATCACATAATCAATCACTTCGCCCCGGCGTTCAAAGCAAAAGTCGATATCAATATCAGGCATACTTACCCTTTCCGGATTCAAAAACCTTTCAAACAGAAGGTCATATTTTAAAGGGTCAATATCAGTTATGCCCAAACAATAAGAAACCAGACACCCTGCGGCCGAGCCTCTCCCCGGTCCTACAAAAATCCCCTTCTTTTTAGCGAAACGAATAAAATCCCAAACAATAAGAAAATAACTACTGTAACCCATTTTTTTAATTACAGCAAGTTCATAGTTCAACCTTTGCTCATGAACAGATAAAATCTCCGGATATCTGCGTTCTAACCCTTGCCAAGATAACTCCTTTAAATAACTATCCGCGGTATGATTAACAGGAACCTTATATGGTGGTAAATGGTTCTCCCCAAAACTAAAATCCACTTGACAACGTTGCGCAATTTGCCCCGTATTCTCTATCGCCTCAGGATAATCGCCAAAAAGAAGCTTTATTTCCGTTTCATCTTTTAAATAAAACTCCTGTGTCTCAAAACGAAACCGTCCCTCATCCTTTAAAGTTTTACCCGTCTGAATACATAAAAGAATATCCTGAATAAAAGCATCTTCACGACGAAGATAATGCACATCATTACTAACTACCAAAGGTATTCCCGTTTTTTTCGCAAGACGTACCAGTCCGGCGTTAGCTTGACGCTGTTCAGCTAAACCATGATCCATCAATTCCAAATAAAAGTTCTTACTCCCGAAAAGATCCCGATAAAGCTGAGCCTTGCTCACCGCCTCCTCCTCTTTATTCTGTAAAAGCAGAGTGGGAATTTCCCCGGCCAGACAAGCGGAAAGAGCAATTAACCCCTTGTGATACTCTTGTAATAAGGCCCAATCTATACGAGGTTTATAATAAAAACCCTCCAGCCAAGAAGCCGAAACAAGCTTAAGCAGATTGGCATAACCTTCTTGGTTTTCAGCTAAAAGCACCAAATGAAATGGTGAATCATCTAAACCCGCTACCTTATCAAAACGACTGCGTGGAGCCACATAAACCTCACAACCAATAATAGGATGAATACCTGCCTTTTTGGCCTCTTTATAAAAATCAATGACCCCATACATCACGCCATGGTCGGTAATCGCTAATGCTTCCATCCCTAAATCTTTAGCCCGCTGCATCAACTCTTCAATCTTACTGGCACCATCAAGCAGACTATAACAGGTATGATTATGTAAATGAACAAACGACACTTCTTTTTCCTCCCAGAGAGAAACTCTTTTTTATTTCTTAACTATCCGTGAGCTAACTAAGGCTTTTGCCTTTAAATTTCCTTGGCAGTATATACTTACGTCGGCTAAACAAAATTTTTTCTCCCAATGAAGAATCTGTGCATAAACCTCCGTCTGATCCCCCACGGCAAGCGGACGAACATGCTGTAAAGAGAGATTATGAACTAGCGTGTCTAAGCGATATTGTTTACGAGCAGCAATATACGCCGCTGTAGAAATTATCGTCACTAATGTTCCGGGGCTAGCCGTACCATCTTCATCAATCATAAATTGCGAAATTTCCCCGGAAAGCTTAATCCCCTTATCCCAATCTTCCAATTTAAAACCGCTCATCACCAGATTATCTACCGTCTCCCCCACATGAGGCTGTTTCTGAGTCTGTTGGAAAGCGGCCAGAATATCTTGACGGCTAACCACCCCTACCAATTTTTTCCCTTTGACAATCGGTACAAGCTCAAACCCTTCCCACACCAGCATACGGGAAAGATGAGTCAACAAAGTGCGTGGTTCCACCATTAAGACATCCTTGGTCATTACCGAAAGAACACTGGCCTGACGATCTGCACTGGTCACATCAACGGCAGTAACCATACCCACCACCATCATGTTTTTATCTACTACAGGAAATCTACTGTGTCCCGTTTTTGCAGACATTTTATGCCAATCTCCCACTGTCGCCTCCGCCGGTAAATAAAAAACATCTTTAACCATAATATTCTCTACATAAATAAGCTCTTTTTCCGTTAAAAGGTCATAAATCGCCCGATTCAACATCGTTACTGTCTCAAACGTATTATACGGGCAAGAGAGTACACTCAACCTCTTTTTCCTAGCCGCTTGAATAATCTTCGCCGGTACTTTTAAAGCTGCCGTAACCATTAGATGGGCTTCCGCCTGTAAAGCCAATTGTTGTAACTCCGGTTGATCGCCCACAAATACAAGAGAATTTTTTACTAAATATCGCTTTAAAATTTTAGGACTATAACTGCCAATCACAAAATTCGCCGGGGGTATCCCTAAATTTCCCTGACCCGTCAGAACCTCCCCTTCTACTATTTTTACTATTTCCCGCAAAGTAAGGTCTTCGATGCCCTTTTCCTCTTTAGATTCAATGCGGATCGTACCCACTTTAGGGATAGAACTAACCAAACCTTGCGCTTCGGCCTCTTTAATGGCACGATAAGCAGTTCCTTCACTAACATCCAATTCCTTAGCAATCTGCCGCACAGAAATCTTTGTCTTTACCTCTAAAGATTTAAGATGACGAATAATTAGTTCATGTTTCGTTATTCCGCTTGCCGAAACAACTTCCATTATCCAACATCCACCCCATTCCCTCCTTGATGTACTTACCGCTTCAAGTATAACAAATTAGCTAATCTGTTACAATGTTTTTTGCATTAAAAAGGGGGTGTATTAATACAGCTGTTAATTTACGAATACCTATTTATTTTCTTCCTTCATTCTGCGCCTCATCAACCCACCGATGCGTCCTGCTTCTTCTGCCGTTAACTCGCCCCAGCCGAACCTTTGGATCTTTCCCCAAAGCCCTAATTCTTGAGCAATTTCTATCTTCAATAAATCCTGAACCGTAGGTTCTTTCTTCTGCTTAGACAATTATTTCACCTCTTTAAAAGCAATTCATAATGCATAATTAAAACATAAACGCAATCCTGAAAATATAACAAAAACAAGGTAAGCCAGCTATAAAAACTTTTCTGCGAAAATATTCGTTAACCCGATTCTTTCCACACGAAGCTTAACCGTTTCCACATCTGTTGTATACAGCCCTTGCGCAATCATCTGCTTAAAATATTGTCCCCCCGAAAAAGTATAGCGATTCTTTAAACCTTCAGGAGTTTTAATCTTTTCATTAGCAAAAGCAATTAAATCACCAAGCGCTAAAGCCCTAGGCAATTCTAAAAGAGGCATCCCCAGATAAAGGCGCACACTATTATGCCCGGCTAGACTGCCCGTAGCTATCGCTTCAGTATGACCGACAAAAAGCCCCGCTTTTTCTCCGGCACAGAGAAGATTCGATAACCCCTCAACCTTCAGCGCATTATTACGAGGAGCCATTGATAAATAACGAATGGAATTACCCTTTCCCCCTGAATAAGGATCATCATAACGAGCAAATTCAAAACCGGGTATTTCCCTTAATTTTGCTAACGGGTAATAAGAAGTCATTAATTTAGCATACCCTGTATCCAGAAGAATAATATTCTCGGCAAACTCCTTTAGGGCATACTGCTGACATACTTTATACGCTAATTTTTTTACATTAACATCCTCAGTAGGCACAGGGACAATGACGACCCCCTCCCGATCCAACTTCTCCACAATTTCTTTACTTAAAGAATTTTTAGCCAACTTGCAAGAACCGCTATAGGCTCCATAAGATTCGTCCCCACGCTGCCCTAGAAGGTCTTCTACCCCTGCCCGCTGACTAATACTGACCCGAGGACCATAAGACGGGCAACGCAAAATACACATGGAACAACCATTACCATAGCGCAGACAATTACCCATCGGTCCCGTAGAACCTGTCGTTTCAATAAAGACATCGCCCTCCACCGCACTGCCGTTCGCCAAAACAATACTTTTCAGCCAAGAACCTTCTTTCTGAACATTGATCGCCCTAGTTTCTAATTCAACCATAACCTGCATTTCCGCCAATTTTTTACGCACTAGCGGTTCTACTTTAGTCACATCATATAAAAAGGCGTGTTTATGACCGGGAAAATTAATATTTTTATGTCTGGTAACCTGATCCGTGATCGCCAATAACTCACCGGCACCGAGGGCGATTATTTCTTCAGCAGCTGTAAAACGGCCATTATTACGCATGATTCCCCCCACATTGCCTAAGCCTAACAGCAAATCTGTTTTTTCCAAAACCACTACTTCTGCTCCGGCTTTTCTGGCCGTAATAGCAGCCGCACATCCCGCCCATCCCCCGCCAATAATGACAACTCTAGCCAATACCTTTACCTCCCTTCATAGATATTTAACGCTGCCAACTGTGTTTTACATCTCTTTACTCTACTGCCGTCAGCCAATCTAGTTTGACAACTTCCACAAATGCCTTCCCCGCAACATAATTGAGCATTATTCGAACAAACGAAAAAAGCCCCCCGCTCCACTTCTTGAATTAAGCGGCTGAGCCCTTGATGCAGCAAATCGGAGCCGCCGCCATAAATTAACCCCACGCCTTTATTAAGAAGACTATCTTGTAGATACGCCAGCGTTTCTTCTGTTATGGTTAAATCCTCCCGCTTTAATAATTGTTTTTCTAAAACACGACAACCCATCTTCCTAAACAAATCTCCGGTAAAATCCACCGCAATTCTGCCCCGATCTAAAAGCACCTCGACCTCGTTTCCACCTTGCAAGAGTTTTTTGGCTACAGGCAATGCCGGAGCCTGCCCGATACCTCTAACTACCACTAATGCCTTCCCCTTTTGAAAACTCTTGAGATATTTCAAACCAAGAATTCCGTTCCAATAAGGACCGCGCAATAAAACCTCCTCTCTCTGCTGCTCCTCTCTCCGCCCAGCTTCTCTCTGCAATAAATATTTTGTTTTAACACCGCGTTCCTGTACGGCAATCTTAATAACTCCCGCCCTTTCATCAGCACTCATAATTGACATGGGCAAATCAAAAAAAGTCGGATAATCAGGTATTCTTAAAAAAACGTAAGCCCCCGGTTCTTTAAGTTCTCTGGCCAAAGTTCTCTTGACTTGGATTGTGAATACGGTAACAGCAGGAGACACCGCTTCCTTTGCTGAAATGCGACAGCGATACACTTGCCGATTTTCCTTGCGTTGTGAATGATTCCAAATATATTCTTGATAAATACAGACACCTTTCCAATTGGTACAATCGCAAAAAACCTTACCCTGTAACTGAGAACACATAATACATTCTCCCGTCTCGGCCAAAGAGCAGGGACAATATTCCGTACCTGCATCAATACAATCTGAAATTTTCATTTCCGTAACACCCCTCTTCCCCTTTATTAGCTTATTAAACGGACAGGGAAAGGGTGCTTTTTTCCATAAAAAAAGGAAGCCTTACGGCTCCCCCCACTTAAGCTTTTTGAGTACTGCTTTTAATCATCTTCGAATAAATCAGGATAACAATAAAAAGTCTGTTTATCAGTAGCCACATCCCTGAATTCGTCCAATATTTTGGAATACTTAAAGGCGAAATTAAAAAACAAATGAATCTCCGGTTTGCTTCTATCCACAGAACGTAAAATTACTTTGTCCGGATAAAAAAGATATTGATAATCCCGATCACGCCAACAAAGGCAAACATTACCGATCACTAAACAAACATTACCCCATTCTTGAATAGAAAAATCATTAATACTTCCCCGCCCTATTTCTAACTGCTGTCCCAAGCTAAACCCCACTGTATGGTCAGATTTGCCCATAAAGACAGTAAAATGTTCCAAGATAAAACGGCAAGGCAGGCTGACCTCTTCTAATAATCTTCTTTCTGTGGTCAGTTTTTCCTCAAGAGCTTTTAATCTAAGCACAGCAGGATGATTTCCCTCTTCCACCAAATCATATTTTTCTTTACAGCTCCAAAGGTTTTGCGTAACCTCTTCAATAGCTGCCAAAAACTTACGATCCCGTTCCTCCCGCCTCTTCATCGCTGTCTCTCCCCCTTAGAAAAACAACTCATGCTTTATCTTCATTATACACCACTTAGCATAAACTTTTCCATATTAATAACCACTTAGCTAAAAATTCTATTATTATTCGAATATATTTGCTTTCATTATACAATACAAATAGTAATATTTCTACCTTTACACCACGTCTTTCATTTGACTTCTGTTCCTGAAATTCATATAATATTAACGTAACGATCATAACAGTTTAAAAACGGGGTATAGCGCAGTTTGGTAGCGCGCTTGGTTCGGGACCAAGAGGCCGGGAGTTCGAATCTCCCTACTCCGACCATTTGTTTTTTCATCCGCTCCGGCGGATTTTTTTAAATTAAACTTTTTCCTTAATATAAAAGGATTTCGGCAAAAATTCGAGAAATACTTAGCAAAAGACATACTAGGAGGCTGGCGTATGTTTGGTTTTAAATTAACATGCCCGGAATGTCAACAACCAATAAACCCGAATACTACTAAATGTCCTCATTGTAAAAAAAAGGTGTCGCAAAAATACCTGGAGCGTTATCAGAACGCCATCAGTAAATTTTGGTTCGTTTTTCTGGGATGTTTTTTATTTTTTTTAATCATACCTTTTCTTTTCTATGATTACCTCGGCTCTAAATGGGTCGGAATACTTGTTTTCTCCGGAGTGCCCATTTCCTTTCTCATAGGAGCTGTAGTAACACGCTTCAACTTAAAAAAAATATAAACAACAAAAAAAATCAAGGGATAAAATCCCTGCGCAAACAATAAAAAGGACCATGTTTCAAAATCTAAAGCACGGTCCTTTTTTGCTTTTCTTTTTTATATTGATATTATGCTAAGGCTCTTGCTGATCTTATGTCTTAGCTTTGATATATATGCAACATGGTTGTTATAAAGAATCAAAGTTATAATGAAAATTTTACTGGACATATGGGTTATCAGGACACGCTTGACCCTTGGGATAAATATATACCGTTTTATGAGCATTATCCCATTCCACAGTATAACCAAATTGATTAGCCACATATCTAGCAGGTAAACAGATTCTGTCATTTACTATTAAGGGGCTTACATCCATGGGATAAGAGATTCCGTTAACGAGTTGTTCCTTTTTGCCTATCCTTAATACTTGAAGAATCCCACCATGACTTAGCGAAACTGATTGGCTATTCTCATCCCAAACAATTTCCCCTTCCGTTATACCGCAAATATGACTCAGGTAGCGAACTGGTACATAAGTGCGACCTCCTTCTATAAAAGGTGCAACATCGGCTTGTTCCATGGATCCATTGATATAATAAAAACGATTGCCAACCTGGAAAGCCCCCTGATTTGTAGGGGCATCCAGCTTAATATTAATAGTCTCCGGATAATATTGGCCGGTAGTAACATTAACCCAGTTAGACATGGGATCCCCCTCATCCATATTATTGGAGACTGTTTTTTCTATCTCTTGGGGTATCCATTGACTTAAGATACCGTCATTACCTTTTACCTGCACCTTACTCCAAACATTATTATGCAAAAATCCGGTTGGATCTTCTGTCATAAGGCTAGTTACACGGCGTAAGATTTGTTTTTGCCCTTGTGGATTGGCTCCCGGCATCTTTAGAGTTACGGGTTCTTGCCCTTCAATGGTGAAAACAACCTCATCAGGTTTAATTACTTCTAGGCTCATGGTTACCGTGCTACCGTCCGGCACTACAAGAGTGGGCCATACCTGCTGCATGTAGATGTTAGACCGGAAATTATGCCATTTTTCATATGAACCATATAAACTGAAGACCCCGTTATAATTGGCGAAGGCAAAAACCGACCACTGCTGATTATTCCTATCAAATGTATCTTTGTGTAGGCCGATCTCCAAACTATTGGAGTTTTCCGTTTCCATTCCCAAATAATTATAAGCGGCTCCAGTTTTTTCATTGCCTTTGATATCGCTGTTACCAGGAAGTACAAGGGTGACGGTCATGGCACTATAACCCTCTCCGTTTTGTCCAATTGTTGTTTTAGCACGGTACGCAGGACTATAATAAGTGACAGCATCAGCTGGACTACTGTTAAAGGAAAATAATATAGTAACTAATAATAAAACTCGTAATAACAAATCACGCAGCATTAAGTATCTTTCCCCTTTAATAATTAATTTCTTAACTAACCAACATAAGTT
>JAQVYD010000006.1:3461-23737 GCA_028709105.1 Clostridia bacterium | reverse complement strand
AAAAATGATGATGAAATCAATAGTATTATGGGAATTAGGCTTGAAACCAGAAACCTGATTGAACAGATTGCTCCTTTGGAAAACTGTAAGGTAACGGTCTATAAACCGCGGCGGGAAACGATGATTAGGTATGGTAAGCCTGAATATCAGCCGTGGGATGAAGTGCCCAAGTGGTCCGGGGGAGAAGAATATAGTGTTTACATGACAATGTTTATGATTATGCTTACTCATATTCGTCAGCAGTTAGAAGGTTGGCGGCATGTCTGGAAGGTTCTGGTGGCGGATAATCCCTTTGGAAAAGCTTCTTCGTCTCATGTCTGGGAGCCGGTTTTTCAGATTGCGAAGGCCAATCGGATTCAATTAATCTGCTTTACCGCTCATAAGGAGGAGGATATCCTGAAACGTTTTCCGGTGGTTTATAGTTTGCAATTGCGCAGTGCCTATGGTAAAGAGATTATGCAGGCAGAGTTGATGGAAAGCGGATTTTATAGGCTAGATACCGCTTCCGGCGATGGGGCGCAAATGATGTTGCCGCTTTAAAAAAACGAACGGAATAGTTCTTGAAGAACTTAGAAATATGAGTTTTTATATCAATAAGGAGGAATGAAAAATGATAGTTACTACAACACCCGGTATTGATGGGAAAAAGATTGTTGCATACAAGGGGATTGTTTTTGGCGAAGTAATCACCGGAGTCAATTTTCTTAAAGATTTTACAGCAGGTTTAACTAATTTTTTTGGAGGGAGATCAAAATCTTACGAAGGAGAACTTATTGAGGCTCGCGAGAATGCTTTAAAAGAATTAGAAAAAAGAGCAGAAGGCATAGGTGCCAATGCTGTAGTTGGGGTTGATATTGATTATGAAGTATTAGGGCATGGTGGGAATAATATGCTGATGGTGACGGCATCAGGTACTGCAGTTAGAATTGAGTAAATGAGCACGAATTCAACTAATATAACAATTCTGGTCTTAGGGATTATTTTAATTGCCTTTAATGGAGGATTTCTGTAATTTGAGTGAGATTAAAATACGAACTAAACCGGGGAAATTAATATTTAGGATAAAGAAAGCAAGTAGATATGTGCAAAGGATGTTTAAGGCAAAGGTGCAGAAGGATATTTTCCCTAATTAGGTGTTTAAGTAGAAGAAAATTGATGCTCCAGCCTGAATGTAACAGGGCTGGAGCATGTTTTTATATTGAAACAGTTTAGTGGCCTCTTTATTGAGGATTGTACATTCCCCTGTTTTGCATATAAGTAAAAATTTGTTCACCATGTTCTTGTTCTTCTTTTTGAATATGATTGAGTACTTGACGTACATTAGTATTGGTACATTCAAAAATTGTCGTGTCATAAGTTCCTGAAACATATTTTTCTGTTGCGAGCATGTCTGAACACAAGGTACTATCATTTTGATTGGTCATAGTTCCTCCCGGCATTTGGTTCTGCTGGTTTTGTTGTACTTGTTGCTCCATTTGCATCATTTGTTGCCCGGTTTGTTGATTTTGTTGAACATTAGGAACCTGCCCGGCTAGAATTTGATTGATAGAATTCAAGTGTTCTTGTTCTTTTTGACCTAAAGAACTGAAAAGTTGTTTTAATTGAGGATCCTGTGCTTGCTGGGAATGATTTTGATATTTTTTGATACAAAGTTCTTCATGAGCCTTTTGATCCTGTAGCAGCATTTTTTCTTTGGCCGTTAATTTTAGAGCCAAGATGACCACCTCCATTATAATTTTGCCATAATTGCGGTTTTTATATTCATCATATAGACTTAAAAGAGTGTAGTCATTCGTTATTGGGTATTCTTTTTGATAAAGATGTTTTTTTAAGAGATGTGGAAAAATTTTATTCAGCACAACAAATCTCGGATAATTGGTTTAAAATTTTAAAAGTAACAGCAAAAAGATAGGAATAAAGGTTTCCTTTGGTTTGCTGTTTGGATTTCATGGGAGAGCTATTAACTAATTTCCAGGTTAAAGTAGCTACCAAAGGTCTACCCGGTTTGCGTCAGATTATGCTTCGGGAAAGTAGGGCTAACGGGGGAATCCTCGTTTGTGATAATTACTTGATATTTTACAGATATGAAGATAAAATCGTTTTTGTGTCAAGAATTTTATCCAGCAGGCGGAATTATACGCATATCCTTTTCGGTGATTTGCCGGAGGATGGAAGGGATTGTTGATTTGTGTTGCTACAAATAGCCTTAACATAAGGGGCTATTTTTTTTATTTTTTTCCTGCAATAATTGTACACTAACTTTTTTCCCTGTCTCTTTGACAAAATTTGATTTGATGCATATACTAATAACGTATCAAATATTTTTGATATGAGGTGATGACTTAGTGGCGATGTATGAGGAACATGCAAGAGTGTTCAAAGCTTTCTGCGATAAGAAGCGCCTGCGCATACTTGAATTGCTGCGCGGCGGTGAAAAGTGCGCCTGTGTTTTGATTGAACAGCTGGACATGGGACAGTCGGCACTCTCTTACCACATGAAAATATTGGTCGAGTCGGGCGTAGTGGAAAGCCGGCAGGAGGGGAAATGGACGCACTACAAGATCAGCGAAAAAGGCAGTGCTTACGCCGGGGATCTGCTGAAGGAACTGACAACTCCAAACACGATAATTAAAAAGGGAGATGGCTTTTTAAGGGCATGATCCATCAAAAATATTTAAGATGAGTGTCCCTTTATAGAAAGTGAGGTTTCACATGTTATGCAAATAATGAAAGCAATCTGGGACTTTTTTCAGGGTCAGATTCTCGGTATGAAATGGCTGAATAGCCTGATCGGCAGCGGTCTGTCTGCACTAGGGCTTGACGTAAGCAGCCGTTGGGGCGGGAGTATTCAGTTTTTTCTCTACGATACAATAAAAATATTGGTGCTTTTATCGGTGCTTATCTTTATCATAAGCTACATTCAGAGCTACTTCCCGCCTGAGCGTACAAAAAGGATACTTGGGCGCTTTCATGGCGTAACGGCAAATATCCTGGCTGCATTGCTGGGTACGGTAACACCTTTTTGCTCCTGCTCGTCTATTCCTCTGTTTATCGGTTTTTCCAGCGCAGGTCTTCCTGTGGGCATTACATTTTCCTTTCTGATTTCCTCGCCGCTTGTAGATCTGGGATCACTGATTCTTCTCATGAGCATATTCGGTGCGAAGGTCGCTGTGGCCTATGTGGTAGCTGGGCTGGTTCTGGCTGTCCTTGGTGGTACACTAATTGAGAAATTTGGAATGGAAAAGTATGTTGAAAGCTTTGTAACAAAAGCCGGAAGTGTAGATATTGAATCACCGGAGCTTACAAAACGTGATCGTATGGTATATGCCAAGGAGCAGGTACAGGCTACGGTCAAAAAGGTAATTTTATACGTCCTAATCGGTGTAGGTATCGGCGCTCTAATCCATAACTGGATTCCGACTCAATGGATACAGATCGTTCTCGGCAATCGTAATCCTTTCTCGGTCATTCTGGCCACGGTAGTTGGTATTCCGATGTACGCCGACATTTTTGGCACCATCCCGATTGCTGAGGCACTGTTTTTCAAGGGCGTCGGTCTTGGCACCATTCTATCCTTCATGATGGCGGTCACCGCGCTGTCCGCTCCGTCCATCATTATGTTACGCCGCGCGGTCAAGCCGAAGCTGCTGGCAGTATTTGTCGGTATCGTCGCCGTGGGCATCATAATCATAGGATACGTCTTTAATTCATTTCAGTTTTTGCTTGTATAAATATTAACTAATAAAGGAGAATACGAATATGTCACTGTTTAACTTTGGAAAGAAAAAGGGAAAAGCCTCAAGTTGCTGTTGCGGCAACTGTGACGCGGAAAGCATGGCCAAGGCCGAGAGTGTAAAGGCTGGGGGCGCAAGCGTTAAGGTTCTTGGAAGCGGCTGTGCAAAATGTAATCAGCTTGAAGCGGCGACAAAAACAGCCCTTGAACAGCTCGGCATGGATACAACAATCGACCATGTGACTGATTTTTCACAAATCGCCGCCTATGGTGTGATGACTACCCCTGCTTTGGTGATAGACGGTAAAGTTGTTTCTTATGGCAAGGTGCTCAAAACAGAAGATGTAGTGAAGATACTGCAAAAGATCAGATGATATAATCGGGTGTACGATACAACAGTATTCGGTATTTAATTTGGTCATTGACATTTGGGTCTATACGGCATAGACTAAAATCTAAGGTCGATATCGTATAGACCAGGGAGGGGTAATATGAAAGAATATAAACTTACAGAAAGTGAAGCAAAGGTTGCCGATTTAATTTGGCAGAACGAGCCGATTGGTTCTGGGGACCTTGTAAAGCTATGTAAGAAAGAAATGAATTGGAAAAAGTCCACAACATATACAGTGCTGAAAAAATTATGTGAAAAAGGCTTTTTTCAAAATGAAAATGCTGTTGTCACCTCAATCATTAATAAAGATGAGTTTTATAGCATTCAAAGCCAACAGTTTGTAGAAGACACCTTTGGCGGCTCTTTGCCGAAGTTTTTGGCTGCATTTATTAGCAGTAAAAAATTAAACGAGCAAGAAGTTAAGCAGCTTAAAAAGCTAATTGAAGACCACAAGGAGGATTCGCGATGAGTAAGATTTTTTTGGCAGTATTAAATATGAGTCTTACCGCAAGCTACGTTATTGTATTTGTCATAGCGGCCAGAATGCTTCTTAAAAAGGCACCGAAAATATTTTCCTATGCTTTATGGGGTATAGTATTTTTTAGACTGATCTGCCCGTTTTCTTTTGAGAGTGTGTTAAGTCTTATACCCATTAACGTAGAGCCTGTGCCTGTTGATATTGGCTATCAGCAAAATCCGGCCATAAACAGCGGGATTGCTACGGTTGATAACTTTGTCAATTCTTCTTTACCTGTACCCGCTATGGGTGCGAGTGTTAACCCTATGCAAATTGTGATGAGCCTCTTAGCTGTGATCTGGCTTATGGGTATAGCTGTAATGCTAATTTGCAGTATTTATTCTGTTATCAAGCTAACCCGCAATTTAAAAGCAGCAGGTAATTTGTTCGATAATATCTATGAGGCCGGTAACCTTAAAACGCCATTTATTCTGGGAATTCTTAACCCTAAAATTTATCTTCCGACAGGGCTTTCCGCGGATGAAAAAAGATATATTATCAAGCATGAACAAATCCACCTCCAAAGGTTTGACCATATCGTGAAACCCTTAGCCTTTGTGGTGTTGAGCATACATTGGTTTAATCCCCTTGTCTGGATTGCCTTTTTACTGATG
The DNA here is from genome assembly GCA_028709105.1 of Clostridia bacterium. Taxonomy (GTDB): domain Bacteria; phylum Bacillota; class Peptococcia; order DRI-13; family DTU073; genus JAQVYD01. The sequence goes on along the minus strand of JAQVYD010000006.1, from coordinate 18,482 downwards.
GGAACCGATATGGAGTTATCCTGTGATGAAAGTGTGCTCAAACACATGGGCAGTGGTATAAAAAAGGAATACTCCGCGTCACTTTTATCTTTGGCGGCAGGAAAAAGAATTCACAACGGTTGTCCGCTGGCTTTTGGGGAGAGTAATGCTAAGAGCAGAATCAAAAATGTGCTTAATTACAGAAAGCCTGCGTTCTGGGTAGTGCTGGCGGCGGTGGTTGCGGTTTTAGCGATATGTATTGGCTTAATGACTAATCCAAAAAATAATTCTATACCTAAGAATATGTCTATATCGAACCGGCAAAATATGCAGTCGGCCGATTCCTCCGAGCAATTATCTAAGGATTTAGAGCAAAGCATTTCCACGGCGATCCTTACCTATTATGCAGGAGATAGTTATCATCCCCGGTGTGAAACTGTGGGAGAGGGACACGTGATCTTGGAAGCTGAGGAGAAAAACGGCTTAACCTATGCTTATATATGGGAAAAGTATATCTGCTTTGGCTTTGAAAACGGAATTTTAACGGGTATCGCCGGGCATGCCAACCCTGCAACGATCGTTTTTCAAAAGGATAGCCAGGGGAATTATGTGTTGAAAGATTTTATCCGTCCGCTTGATGGCAGCGGATATCTTGCCTCCCTTAAAAAAATGTTTTCCCCCTCAGCTTTTGAGAAATATGAGTCGGCTGATCATGGGAAAAACAGAGCCGCCATGGAGGCACAAATAGAGGCTTACGGCAAGACCTATCTCCGGGAAATTGCCAGAGAGGCAGAGGTGCAAATTACTCTGAAGGACAGACAACTTATCAAGATGAACACAGATGTATCTAATTATCTTATTGATGCTTATGGAGAATATCCCTATTGGATTGGAACTCGTGAAATTGTTGAAGATGGTATACGTTATGTTTATGAAAAAGCGTGGCAGGATAAAGGAAACCAAAATGGGATAGTGACTTTTACCAAAAGTATTTATGAAGGAGATATTGTTGAAAAAACAGTTATTGAAATTACCGGTGACAAAATGAAATGTTTAGAGGGAACTTTAAGAGAAGAACATTATTCAAAATACAATTGACTTGTTAAGGTATAAGGATCACACATCATGAGAATGCTTTAAAAGGATTTAAAAAAATCATGTTGCTTTTCCGGAGCGACATAACTAAAGTCAATACCTACTGCTCTAGAAATAAAAGGGTCAAGGGTTGATAAATCGGATTTGTCTAACTCTATTAAAGCAGTTTTACCAAGAGAGATGGCTATTTCCTTCATCTCCTTTATGCAGGCGTTCAAATATTGACAGAGGCTTTTAGCACCTCTGTCAATATCTAGAGAATCTGTCATTTTGCCGGCATAAACTACTAATGATGTTGGAGGCTCAAAAGGTACGGATTCCACGATTTGGTCGCTGACAAGAGCCATCAGGGCAGATGTCCCAATATATACAGCATTGGCACCTAGGGCCAATGCTTTTAGCATTTGCCCAGGGGTTACCAAGCCTCCGGTGGCAAGCAAACTTACGTCATGAGTAGCCTTTTTTTGGGCAAGAAATTCTGCGGCTCTGGTAATGGCAAATAAAGTAGGTAGACCAACATCATCCTGTAGAGTGGGAGAACCGCCATGGGTTCCTCCTTCCGCACCGTCAACTGTCACGAAGTCTACTTTTGCTTCTAGGGCAATGAGTAGTTCTTGCTCTAAATGATGAGTAGCCGCTATTTTTAAGCCAATAGGAATACCGCCCGTTTCTTCTCTTAAACGACCGACTAATTCTATAAATTCTTCCTTTGTATTTACATCAGGTAATCTTGAATGTATGACAGCATCTTCACCGTTTCGGAGGTTAAAAACCTCCTTAAAGTCTTTTCCAATATTTTTAGCTTTTGTCTTCTGATTTGTTGAGCCTTGTGCTCCTTGCCCTAACTGGATTTCAATGGCGTCCAGTTGTTTGTATTTTCCAGGGGTATTCAGCCAACCTCCCCGGTTATATTGTCCAATAAAAAGCTGAGCATTTTCTCGTTCTTCTTTTAATAAACCGGCTTCTCCCGAATTGGTTGCTGTCCCCGCCATAGTTGCTGCTTTGGCCAGAGCTATTTTGGTTTTTTTACTTAAGGCTCCTCCAAAAGACATTGCGGCAATCATTATCGGGATAGAGATTAGTAAAGGTTTTTTGGCCCGAGGACCAATAGTAACAGAGGTCTGAATTTCCACACTTTCCGGGGTGGGGAATCTAAATAGATGAACAGGGTTAAATAACAACTTCTCCCAAGGAGAGAAGTGTAGATGGCTTCCCAAGGGGCGGGCAACAGAGGTATCTTGTACAGCTCTCATCGCAAGTTCGACAAGATTAATAGGACCTATTTTTTTTATTGCCGGAACCATTTCGAAAAGGTTTTCTATGTATTGATCTTTTAACATTCTAGTTATTGTTTTATCAGTTGTTTCGTTAGTGAAGGATCTAAGCCAATTTTCCAAAAGCCGAATCATTTTCGTTCCCTCCTAAAATTTACTCGAAGAGACATAAGTTCATTTCCTCTGTGTTTTTTTAATTAATTCACAGTTAGTTTAGCCAAAGCAGAGTTTCTTATTTCAGGAAAAAAGTGGTACTTGATACTTTTTGTATTTTAATTTAAAAGAAAAATAGAGCAAGTCAAAAATAATCCGCTAAGACCTGTAATTTAAAAATATTTTAGAGTCCCCAAAAAGAGCCTAGTTCAGGCTCTTTTAAAATTTTTAGGGTTTTCCATATGCCAAAAAATATCTTTGTGAGCTTCTTCGCGAGTTTTGTATAGTTTGTGATAAATTGAATAGCATAATGGGTTTATGCGTGGTGGACAAATTTAGATAGAGATAGTAAAATAGAAAAAATGTTTAGTTGTAGCAAGCAAAAAAGGAGAGACCATGCCAAGTCATAGTTTAATAAAAACACGTACTGATTCAACTAAAAAAACAATGCTTATCTTGGGCATTATCTTAACTTTAAGTATTATCATCTTAGGTTTAGGGCAAGGGGCCAGTGTTAGTTTGGCGTTTACTTTTATTGATGCTCATTAGCGTACTTATGACTGTGGCCGGGCTTGGTGCAGGACGTAACTGTTATGTACTTTCAAGGGAGAGCAATTCTTGAGTAGTAGAGAAGAGAGTTGTAGATTAATAATGGGGTGTCAAGATGAAGAAGATGTTCTTTCTACAACCATAGGTTTAAGAATTAACTAGAGTTAAACAGAAAATAGAAGTTGCTGTTGAACAAAGGAACTAGAGGTGGGCATAATGGTTCTACTGAAATTGCAAAACATATCATATCAAAGTGAAAATAAAAGCATTCTCAAAAACATATCATTAAAAATAGATGCAGGTGATTATCTTTCCATTGTGGGACCTTCGGGCAGCGGGAAAAGTACATTCTTGAAGCTTTGTGCTCATTTGTTAAGTCCTACGGAGGGAAAAATTATTTTTAAAGGGAAAGACTTTAGGCAATATAGTCCGATAGATTTAAGGAGAAAGATTGGCTACTGTGCGCAAACGCCATGTTTATTTGGCGATACAGTCGAGGATAATCTTTCTTTTCCTTATTTAATAAGAAAAGAAAAGGTTAATTTGACTAGAGTGCAAACGTTATGTTCCGATTTTAATCTTGACTTTGCCTTGCTGAAAAAAGATGTACAAAGTCTTTCCGGTGGTGAAAAGCAGAGGATTGCTTTGCTCAGAACGTTATTGTTTCTGCCGGAAATTTTTCTTCTTGATGAGGTAACTTCAGCGTTAGATGTTACGAATACTTTACTTGTCGAAAAAGTAATTAGTTCCTTAAATCAAAAAGGCACAACAGTTTTATGGGTAACACATAATCTTGAGCAGAGTAGAAAATATGCGAATAAATTATTAACGATAGAAAATGGTGAAATCAAAGCGGAGGAGGTTTTAAAATGAATCCTGGAACAACGATTAGCATTTCTTCTCTTTTCATAGCATCTTCACTTGTTGTGGTATCTCTTTTGTTTTCCTATTTTCAAAAATTAGGGTTGGAAAAAGAAACGTTAATCAGTGTAGGGAGAGCTATTATTCAGCTTGTTATTGTGGGATATATCCTTGAATATATTTTTGGTCAGAAAAGTCCTGTTTTTACAACTTTCCTGCTTGCTTTTATGACTTTTAATGCCGCTTATAATGCGGCGAAGAGAGGAAAAAACATCAGGAATGGTTTATTGATTTCTTTTGTTTCCATAGCCGTAGGGGCAATGATCACTTTATCCGTGCTTTTGTTATCCGGAGCTATTCAATATGAGCCGTTTCAAGTTATTCCTATTGGAGGTATGATTATCAGTAATGCCATGGTTGCTTTAGGTCTATGCTATCGGCAACTCTCTTCTGATTTTAAAGATAAAAGAGACGAGGTAGAAGCAAAGTTAGCTCTCGGAGCAGATGTTTTACCGGCATCTCTGGAGATCATTAGGGGGGCTATTCGTACGGGTATGCTACCTACGATTGATTCGGCCAAGACTTTAGGAATTGTCGCTTTGCCTGGTATGATGACAGGTCTTATTCTAGCGGGTGTTTCGCCCGTAATGGCGATTCGTTACCAGATTATGGTCACCTTTATGTTGCTTTCGACAACGGCAATTGCTTCTTTTATGGCTTGTTATTTAGCTTATCGTACTTTCTTTAACCAGAGGAAGCAATTAATTTAAAAATTGAAAAACAGTATTATGAGTTCATATTAATCATGATGGAGTGAAAACAGATGCCCGATTTTTTAGTAAAAAAGCTTATTAAAAACTATCAAGACCTGCGAAATACCAAGGTACGTGAACAGTATGGGAAAATGAGCAGTATTGTAGGTATTTTAGTTAATGTATTTCTTTTTATGATCAAGTTTACCGTGGGTACATTGTTTCATAGTGTAGCTGTGGTTGCTGATGCCGTGAATAATCTTTCGGACGCAGGTTCTTCTGTAATTTCACTAGTCAGTTTTAAATTATCAAGTAAGCCCGCGGATGAGAAGCATCCGTTTGGGCATGAACGAATAGAATATATTGCTTCTTCTCTTGTCGCCGTTTTTATTCTTCTGTTAGGCGTTGAATTATTAAAAACATCTTTTAACAAGATTTTTCATCCAGATAAGATTGAGTTTAGTCTTGTTGTGGTGGGTGTGTTATTGTTTTCTATCGCGGCTAAACTTTGGTTATATAGATTTAATATAGCATTAGGTAAGCTCATTGATTCCTCTATGTTGAAGGCTACTGCGGTTGATAGTTTTTCGGATGTGCTGGCTACCTCATCTGTTTTGCTTGCTACGATTTTTAGCCCTTTGCTTGGTTTCCAGCTTGATGGTTATGTGGGAATTATTGTTTCAGTTTTGATTATGATATCTGGCATAAATATATTAAAAGAAACATTAGATTCTTTGTTGGGACAAGTTCCTTCAGGTGAGTTGGTTGAGCTTATTGATTCATATGTTAGAAAACATGATGGTGTACTGGGTATTCATGACTTAGTTGTTCATAATTATGGCCCGCGGCGTTATTTTGCTTCTGTTCATATAGAGGTTGATGCTAAGGAAAATATTTTAGTAAGTCATGATTTAATTGATAATATTGAGCGTGATATTGCTCAAGATTTGGGTATTCATTTGGTTATTCATCTGGATCCGATTATTACGGATGACCCTTTTGTTAATGAATTACGTGAGTTAACGGCAGAAGTGGTTTCCGGTGTTGACGATTCTTTGTCTATGCATGATTTTAGAGTAGTAAAAGGTGTTACTCATAGTAATTTAATTTTTGATGTGGTGATTCCCCATCAATGTAAAAAGAGCGATAGTGAAGTAACTACAGAGATTACACAAAAAATAAAAGAAAAAGATAAAAGTTTGTATACTGTTATTACTATAGACCGTTTTTATATTTAATTTTAAAATCATGGTAAAATGCCGGATGCTGAGGATGAGAATTATGGTGAAGAGCGGTTCCTTGTCACTCCCCTTGTAAAGGGTTTGATTCCTTGAACTTGCGCATAAAATGATTCGCGAGTATGGCTCCCTAGCAGGCTTATTTGAAGCTGATCCCGCGGCATCAAGTTAACAGCATCATTCTGGCACATAATCATCCGGGAGAAAGTCAACAGCCGTCCGGTGCGGATATCCAAATAACCTAAAAAGGATCATATCATCGATTTTTAATTTCTCAAATTGCATGAAAATTATGATATAATTTAAGTATACTTGTAAAAAAAGTACACTTTGTTTTTACAGGGATGTCAAAAATAATGAGGGGGTATAAAGGTATATGGAATATAGGATTAGGACAACTAAAACTCAAGAATTTATTGATATTACTGGTATTATAAAAGAAGAGGTAAAAAAGAGTGGGACGAAGGAAGGAATAGTAGTCGTATTCATACCTCATGTAACGGCAGGCATTACCATAAATGAAAATGCTGATCCTGATGTGGTTTCTGATATTTTATGCGTGCTGAGTAAAGTTATTCCGGAAAGTCATAGTTACCGTCATCTGGAAGGCAATTCGCCTGCACATATCAAAGCTTCTTTGTTTGGTTCATCATGTACAATCATTATTGAAAACGGAGAATTAAAACTAGGGACATGGCAGGGAGCTTATTTCTGTGAGTTTGATGGTCCTAGGGAGAGGAAGATTTGCATAAAGATTATGAAGTAAGTTAAAATCGTTGTCTATGGTATAGAACGTCAGGGCTAGGTTATGAGAATTATACGTGATGATGAAGCGGTTTACAAAATCGATGCCTATACCAGGCGGATTTTATCGCGGATAGGTTATGAACTCCCTAAAACCTATGACCAGTTTTTTACATACATACGTTGAATTCTAGTAAGTTTTGGAATATGATTTAATAGTGCGTATTTTTATAACTAAAGCATAAGGAGTGTTATGATGAAACAGGTAAGAGTGCGTTTTGCGCCCAGCCCTACGGGCTATTTGCATATTGGTGGGGCGAGGACGGCTTTATTTAATTGGCTTTTTACAAGGCAAAACAATGGCCGCTTTGTTTTGCGTATTGAAGATACGGATAGTGAGAGATTAAAAGAAGATTCGGTGAAGCAGATTCTGGATAGCCTTAAATGGTTAGGTCTGGATTGGGATGAAGGACCGGGAAAGGGAGGGGACTTCGGTCCCTATTATCAATCACAGAGGCAAGATTTCTATGCAGCTGCTGCGGAAACTTTAAGGAAAAGTGGGAAAGCCTATTATTGCTTTTGTACAGAAGAAGAATTAGCAAAGGAGCGGGAAAGCCAACGCCAAAAAGGGCTTTCCCTTCGCTATAGTGGCAAATGTCGTGATTTATCAGATGCTAAGGTGCGGGAACGATTAGCGCAAGGGTTAAAACCGGTTTTGCGGATTAAGCTGCCCGTTTCCGGTCAAATTGTGGTAAGGGATCTGATTCGTGGCGCGGTTACTTTTCAATATGAGGAGCTTGATGATTTTATTATCATGAAGTCCAATGGTTTACCGGCATATAATTTTGCTTGTGTCGTTGATGACCATGCCATGAAGATCAGTCATGTGATTAGGGCGGAAGAACATTTGTCGAATACTCCCAAGCAACAGTTCCTTTATGAGGCTTTGGGCTATGCCCTTCCCCAATTTGCTCATTTGTCAATGATTCTGGCTCCTGATCGTAGTAAATTAAGCAAACGACACGGGGCTACATCTGTGAGTGAATTTAAAGATTTAGGCTGTCTGCCGGAAGCAATCATCAATTATTTAACTCTGCTGGGGTGGTCACCTTCGGAAGAACAAGGGGAAATCCTTTCATCGGAGCAGACAATCAGCTCTTTTTCCCTAGATAAAGTTTCTAAAACGGCAGCTGTGTATGACCTGCAAAAGCTGATCTGGCTTAATGGTCAATACATGATGAAGTATGACTTGGAACAGCTTGTTGCTCATGCCGTACCATTCCTGATGCAAGCAGGTATTATCTCCGGTGAACTTGAAGCTGAACAAAAGCATGATTATCTCTGTTCAGTTATAAATGTACTCAGGGCAAGAGTGAAAACATTACCGGAACTGGCAGAAGCCTGTCGTTATTTTTTTCAGGATGTAGTTGACTATGAGGAAAAGGGACAAAAGAAATATTTCTTTAAACAAGAAGATGTAGAAACATTACTTGCTCAAGGGCGGGAACGGCTGGCGAAGGTGGAAGATTTTGATATAGAGAATACGGAAAAAGCCTATCGTGATTTAATCGAAGAATTGCAGATTAAGGGCGGTCAGCTTATTCATCCGACGAGGCTGGCTTTAACGGGACGTACCGTAAGCCCTGGTTTATTCGAAGTGATGGTCTTATTGGGTAAAGAAAGATGCTTGGAACGTTTGGCACAAGCCATTAGGTTTATTAAAGCAACTAAAGCTGAAAAAGAGGAAGTTTGAGAAATATAATCGCATGATAGGCTTAATCGCAATAAATTTGTTTTGTAATGTTATGAGGTCTTGTTTTTAGTGAGCTATTCATATATAATTATTTTGTTATGTTATTTTTTTATTGATTTTGGCCCCATAGTCAAGAGGCCTAAGACGCTGCCCTCTCACGGCGGAAACAGGGGTTCGAATCCCCTTGGGGCTACCAATTTCCATAAGAAGATTACAAATCAAGGGGATAGGCACCTTGATTTTCCTGAAGTGATAGTTAAAAACACAAACAGAGAATCTAAGTGAAATAAATTAGTTACCGTAATAGAACCTTGTGTTTTATTACGGTTTTTTGTTTTTTGAGGCTTTCCCGATAAAATGGACACTCCGGAATTAGATTTTCTAATTGAATCTTAGAATTACTTGTTTTTGCGATTGTAAAACACTTCCATATGCCCAAAAATGTCTTTGTGAGCTTCTTCGCGAGTTTTGTATCGTTTGTGATAAATATCATAGATAAATTGAATAGCATCATGGGCTTATGCGTGGTGGACAAATTTAGATAGGGATAGTAAAATAGAAAAAATGTTTAGTTGCAGCAAGCAAAAAAGGAGAGACCATGCCAAGTCATAGTTTAATAAAAACACGTACTTATTCAACCCAAAAAACAATGCTTATCTTGGGAATTATCTTAATCGCCTTTAATTTGCGACCGGCGATTACCGCGGTAGGTCCTTTGGTAAGTTTAATTCGTGCAGACATGGGTCTATCTAATAGTGCTGTTGGTTTAATTACCACACTACCGTTAGTGGCCTTTGCCGTCTTTTCACCATTGGCTCCTCAAATAGCACGCCGCTTGGGTAATGAACAGGCCTTGTTTTTAGGTTTGTTGGTATTAATAGGGGGAATATTAATCCGTTCAATGAAAATGTCTCTAGTATTGTTTGTCGGCACTATTTTAGTGGGCTTAGGGATTGCCATTTGTAACGTATTATTACCGGCCTTGATTAAGGAGCGCTTTCCGCAGAAAGTTGGCTTAATGACTAGTGTCTATTCAACGGCGATGGTAATCTTTGCCGCCTTGGCGTCAGGAATAAGTATTCCTCTTGCTCAGGGCTTAAGCTTGGGATGGCAGGGAACATTAAGATTTTGGGTCATTTTAGTGGTATTAGCAATAGTTGTGTGGTTACCCCAGTTGCATCAGTCGAAACAATTGCTTAAACAGCAAGATGTTAAATCTTTACGCCATGGACTTTTGTTTTCGCCTCTTGCTTGGCAGGTTACTTTTTTTATGGGGTTACAATCTTTTTGTTTCTATGTGACCGTGGCTTGGTTACCGGAAATTCTCTGTAGTTACGGTTTGAGTATATCTTTAGCCGGGTGGATGCTTTCCTTGATCCAATTTATCAGTATTCCGACAACTTTTATTGCCCCACTACTGGCAGAACGTTTTCCTAATCAGCGAAAAATAATTGCCGTTATTGGTGTTCTTTATTTAGTAGGTATTGGGGGGCTTCTTGTTGGTCGAGACATAGTTTTACTAACTTTAAGCATTACCCTTCTAGGTTTGGGACAAGGTGCCAGTGTTAGTTTGGCTTTTACTTTATTCGTCTTGCGTACAGAAAATGGGCAGCAAGCAGCTGAGTTGTCGGGGATGGCCCAATCTATCGGTTATTTATTAGCAGCTATAGGACCGATGCTCATTGGTTTATTGTATGACCAAACACATTCTTGGGTGGAACCTTTAATTTTGTTAATGGTTCTTAGCGTGCTGATGACTTTGGCAGGGTTAGGGGCAGGACGTAACTGTTATGTATTTCCGAAAGTAAAAGATTAATTCTTAAAGTAATAGATTAAGGATGGGGTGTCGGGATGAAGAAGACAGCAATAGAGGAAATAGTGCTTTTTGTAAGTATAGTTAAATGGGCTGTTCTTTCTACAATCACAGGTCTGATTGTTGGTTGTGGTGTTACTATTTTTTTAAAGGCTTTGAATTGGAGTACGGAAGTGGTTCAAGCAAGGGACTTTTATTTTATCTTTCTCCCTCTGGCTTTATTTGTAAGCAGTCTTTTGGTAAAGTATCTTGCGCCTGATGCGGAGGGACATGGAACAGAAAAGGTTATAGAGGCGATTCATAAGCGTTGGGGAAAGATTGACATTATGGTTGTGCCTGTTAAGTTAGTAACTGCAATTATTACGCTTGCTTTTGGCGGATCTGCCGGTAAAGAAGGTCCTTGTGTCCAAATTGGAGCGGGACTTTCCTCTGGTTTGGCGGATTTACTTAAACTTAACAGGGGAGACAGGAGAAAAATAGTGATCTGTGGTATCAGCGCAGGGTTTTCCTCTGTTTTTGGTACGCCAATTGCGGGGGCACTCTTTGCTGTGGAAGTGCTTATTTTGGGGAAAATTATGCACGAAATGCTTTTTCCGGTACTGGTGGCGGCAATCATCAGTTTTCAAGTAACTAAATATTTCGGCATCACCTATTTTTATAAAGATCTACATATTTCAGGAGGTTTTACAGAAGCCTTTTTCCTCAGGGTTATTTTAAGCGGTCTGTTTTTCGGAATTGTTGCATTTCTTCTTGTTGAAACTCTGAAAACAGCAGAAGGATTAGCCAAGAGGATCAGAATATGGGCACCTTTAAAAGGCTTACTGGGCGGAACAATGCTTATCCTCTTGACACTGATGACATCAACAGCTTATCTAGGGCTAGGTTTAGATACTATTGAAGGGGCCATTCTCGGGGAAAAAATATTTCCGGGCGCCTTTCTCTTAAAGATCTTGTTTACCTCCATAACTTTAAGTATGGGAGGAAGCGGAGGTCTTTTGACTCCTATCTTATTTATCGGGGCTACTGCCGGGAGTGCGTTTGCAGGTGTTTTTAATCTTAATCCGGAGGTTTTTGCCGCCATTGGCATGGTGGCCTTGTTTTCCGGAGCAAACAATACACCTATTACAGCATCTGTAATGGCGATTGAGATTTTTGGACCGCAAATTGGTGTGTATGCTGCTACTGCTTGTGTGGTAAGTTATATTGCAGCAGGGCACAGAAGCATTTATTCCAGTCAGCTTCTCGGAGTTACGAAAAGCTCCTCAATCAGGTTGCCTTTGATGGAGGATTTTAGTGATTTGGGGGAGATGAAAATACGGACTAAACCGGGGAAATTAATCTATTGGATAAAAAAAGCTGTTAGATATATGGGAAAGATTATTAATACAAAGGCACAGTAAATTTTTCACTATTGACTAGTTCAATAAAATAGGTTATAAATATGTTAGGGAAGCCTAACATATTTTTTACGCTTTTAAGGGGGCGAACTACAATGGTTACTACACTTACACCTTCAACACAAGATTATCTGGAAGTCATTCTCCAATTATCTAATGGGGATAGAGCTGTGCGCATTACAGATATTGCTAAATCCCTTAATATTACCAAAGCGAGTGCGACTCAAGCCATAGATATCCTAATTGACGAAGGATTAGTGCTGAAAGAAAAATACGGGCCGGTAACTTTTACGGGAAAAGGGGAACTGGAAGCTACAAAAGTAAAAAAAACACATAAAATAATTCGCGAGTTTTTGACTAAGGTTTTGCAAGTCGATTTAGAGATTGCTGATAAAGATGCTTGTCTGATCGAACATGTCATCAGTCCGCAATCGATTGCGGGAATGGTGGCTTTTCTGGAAAAAGGTAATTATGAGATCAGTGATGACCTCAATCTTCAGAAAGCCTTGGTATTGCTATACTCAGATCAGGAAGACAAACAGTGAGAGGTGAATTAATCATGGCAGAAAAAGAAATGATGCTGGCTTCAACAATGGCGGGAAGTACAGTTGTAGTAAAAAAGTTTGGCGGCGGAATAAGTTTAAAAACAAGATTAAATGAAATGGGGATAAACTGTGGTACGGAATTAAAGGTGATGCGCAATGACGGCTGGGGGCCGGTCTTGATTGCCTTGTCCGGGAGCCGACTGGCGCTCGGTCGCACAATGACGGGTAAAATTGTCGTCGAAAAAATTAATTAAAGAGAAAAGAAAGCAAATAAAGTCTGAGGGAGAAAACACATATGTCTACAGAAGTTAAAGTTATAGCCTTAGCCGGTAACCCTAATACGGGGAAAACCTCTTTATTTAATTGTTTAACAGGCGCTAAACAAAGAGTGGGGAATTGGCCCGGGGTAACGGTTGAAAAAAAAGAAGGCGTCCTCTTAAATAATAAGCAGATTAAGGTTGTTGATTTGCCGGGTATTTACAGTTTAGGGGCTCATACGGAAGATGAACTGGTAGCTAGAAATTTTATTTTAGTGGAAAAACCTGATTTGGTAATCAATGTTGTTAATGCCACCAATCTGCAGCACAATCTTTATTTAACGCTGCAATTACTGGAAATGGGCGTTCCTGTAGTAATGGCTTTAAATATGATGGATGAAGCCCAAAAAAATAAAATTAAAATTAATATTCCGCAACTTTCTGCTCTCTTGGGAATACCGATCATCCCGACTATAGCTAGAACGAATAAAGGGATCAAGGAACTTGTCAAAGCTTCGCTGCGCCAAGAAATGCCTGTGAATAATTTTGCTATTGATTATGGTATGATTATTGAAACAGAAATAAAAAACCTTGAAAAAGCCTTACGGTCCGTCGGAATATCCGAGCCCTCCTCTCCCTTGCGGTTTATTGCCCTTAAATTACTGGAGGGCGAGCAAAACATTCTTAAGACCCTCAATGTTTGTGAGGTAAATAGTCCAGGAGGCGAGGCAGTTCTTGCTGCTGGTCGGCAAAGTATAGAGAATCTGCGAAAAACTTTCCAAGAAAATTTAACCACTATTTTAATTGAAAAAAAGTATGAGTATATTGAAAATATTTTACAGCAAGTAAGCAATGCGCCTGATACCTCCAACCTTTACACAGTTTCAGATAAAATTGACAAAATTATGCTTAATAAATATATGGGCTTACCGCTCTTTTTTCTTACGATGTTGATAGTTTTTAAACTCACTTTTGCTGTCAGCGGTCCCTTGGAGGTTTGCTTGGAGGCTTTTTTCGCTTGGCTTGGGAATATAGCGGGAACTTTAATTACCAATAAACTGCTTTCTTCTTTTCTTGTAGAGGGGTTAATCGGAGGATTGGGGGCCATCATTGTCTTTTTGCCGATTATTCTTTGCCTTTTTTTGGCGATTTCTCTTTTAGAGAACAGTGGCTATATGGCTAGAGGCGCTTATCTAATGGATCGTTTTATGCGTAATCTGGGGCTGGAAGGCAAAGCTGTTATTCCGCTGTTAGTAGGTTTTGGTTGTAATGTACCGGCAATTTTGTCAACCAGAACTTTGCAAAACTCCAGAGATAAAATGATCACTATGCTCATCATTCCTTTGATGTCTTGTGGGGCGCGTTTACCTGTCTATGCTTTGTTTGTCGGGGCCTTTTTCCGTCAATACCAGGGATTGGTTTTATTTTCTCTTTATCTTTTGGGGATCATTCTGGCCATTATTATGGCTAAAATTTTTAGACGTTATCTTTTTCCCGGGGAAGCTTCTCCCCTTTTGCTCGAGTTACCACCGTACAGATTGCCGTCTTTAAAAGATACCGTGATCCAAATGGGGGAAAAAAGCAGTTCTTTCTTTAAAAAAGTGGGTACCATAATTTTGTGTGCTGTGATTTTGGCATGGGCACTTTCTAATTTCCCCTGGGGAGTTGAATATGCCGGACCTGATAGTTTAATGGGGAAATTAGGTGCCTTGATTGCTCCTATTTTTGAACCTCTAGGGTTTGGCACAAGAGAAGCGGCTTCTGCTCTGCTTTTGGGCGTAGTAGCCAAAGAGGTCGTAGTCAGTACTTTCGGGGTATTATATGGGACAGGCCAAGAAGGGTTGATTACGGTCATTAGTCAGCAATGGACGGCCTTAAGTGCTTACTCCTTCATGGTGATGACCTTAATCTATATCCCTTGTGCCGGGGTTATTGGGGCGCTCAAAGCGGAAACTGGATCTTGGAAATGGACAATTTTTACTATTCTTTATACTTTTGCTCTGGGTTGGCTGATGGCTTTTCTCGTCTATCAAGGTGGGCTAATGTTGGGTTTGGGGATATAAAATAAGAGTTATAGGAAAAATAAAACCATGATTAATCAAAAAGTGATTAATCATGGTTTAGGAGATAAGGAAGGCGATTAAGTTGTTTCTGCCAGTCTTTTTTTCTGAGCTTTGCTGACCCCTTTGGCAATAAAGATGCTTATTTCATAGAGAATCACCATCGGTATAGCCAGCATTAATTGTGTAATTATGTCCGGCGGGGTCAAGATTGCCGCTAGGACAAAAATCCCGAAGATAAAGTATTTTCTTTTGGTAATTAAAAGTTCCGGCGTAATCAGGCCCACCTTAGTCAGAAAGTAAGTGATTACGGGTATTTCAAAGACCAGTCCGAAAGGGATTAAAAACCAGAAGACGAAATTGATATAGAAACTGATAGAAATCATGGGGGTCAAATTGGCGGCTAGGGTGATCAGCAAGATTTTTAATCCCAATCTCAGGATACAGGTATAGGCGAAAACGATGCCACTGGTGAAAAGGAGTACTGAAGTTACCAAGAGAAAATAAAGAGCTTTTTTTTCATTTTTGTACAGAGCCGGTGAAATAAAGGC
>JAQVYD010000006.1:0-3361 GCA_028709105.1 Clostridia bacterium | reverse complement strand
TCTTGCCAGGGATGATTTTCAAAACAAACAGGCCAAACAGGGCTTAGCCAGGAGGCGATGGCTGCCATCATCAGGATAGCTAGGGAGGAGTACTCCCGGGCGAAAAATTCAGTCATCCCCAGATTAGTTAAGACCTTCGGATTAAGATAGGGTATTGAGAGGTTGCCCAAAAAGGCATAACAGAAAATCCAGACCATAAAAGCGACAATGCCTATATTGCAACCGATGAGGATCAGCCCTTTGACGAGAGGGTGCTTATTATTTAAAAAACTATCCTTGAAAGGCCAATAGTTAAAAATATAAACTTGCCAGATTGCGGCAATCAAAATCCATCTGATATACATATAACCGTATTGTGGCGTATACCAGCGTACAATACCTCTGGGGTCCATAAAAACCCACCAGACAAGTAGGAAAAGAGCAGTTACGAGCAACAAGTTAAGGATGCCTTGTAAGGGCTGTTTTAGTTTAGGCTGTAAATCTCGTGTTTCCACCCACAAAGAATTGTTATGAGTCACTATCATTTCCCTCCTTTAGATAATTATTGTGTCACCGTTACCAAGGAAAATATCACGTTTGCTTTTATGCTGGGCAGTGCCTCTGACAACTGGAAGCCCTACCGTAACAAATTTTTCGGCTGTGACATAACCGGTACAGTGATTACAGCCCATAGTTTTTAGTCCATAGTTGTGTAGGGCTAGAACGAGGTCATCATATTGTGGATCCCAGTCTTCAAAAGGAGAAATGTGCAACCCGCCTTGGATGGCATAGAAATTATCTCCGCCTTTAATGGTTTGTTTAACATGCTCCATTAGCGAGATAATTCCCATATGACAGCATCCTGTCACGATCGCTAATCCTTTATCTTTAAGATTAAAGACGAGGGCTTGTTCTCCAAAAACACGCGTGATAATAGGCACGTCAAAAGTAATAGAAGCAACTCCCGGATACAATTGGTGTACTTTCCCGGATTCTTTTATTTCTAAGGGTCCTGTATGCGGACAGTTATTGGCAAGGTGACATTTAGGGAATTTTGCACCTTTTAATAAATCAAAGCCTTCTTGATAAAATCCTTTGGGTACAAGAATAGGGATATCCGGGCGATATTTTAGTGTCGCTTCAATACCCCAAAAATGGTCAAAATGTTCATGACTGACAAACAGACAATCAATTTCGCCATTAGCCAGCATTTTGTCTATTCCTTCTCGCTTAAAACAGGTATCGGTCCAATCTACATTCCAGCCGGTGTCCAGCAGTATGTTTTTAGTCGAGCCATCCAAAAATTCTACTTCGACTAATGTGGCATAGCCGCCGGCATTATCCCCTTTCCATCCTTCTGTAACTCCCTTGTTGGTCCAAGGTATTTCATATTGATTTACTAAGAGACCGCCGGCTTTTTTCATATCATCCATCAGGATCGCATTATTAAACCAACTTGTTTCCGTAATAACTTTTATTTTTAAGGATTTACATTCACCAATATCCGCAGTGCCAATTTTGGCAGGAGGAATAAAAGAGTTCCTCATGACGGTAGAAGATACCCCTGCCATGGCAAAGTAACCTACGGTGCCACCTACAGCTAAGCCTTTTAGAAAATCTCTTCTAGAAATGTCGCTCACTGTTTTCCCTCCTTTAACTTTGAGAAATTATTTGGATAATTTTGATCGTGAGCCAAAAACAAGCGGAGCCGATAACCAGGCCCACAATCAGGCCGGGATTAAAACCTGCACTTTTGGCTTTATCCTCTCGCATTTTTCAACCTCCCTTCTCCTCCCGTTTTAAAAATAGAAAGTGTGTATAATTTGGGTAACACTTTTGTCCTCCTTTTCCCATAAATCATCTCCTTTCCCTTGATAAAACACTTGTCCTGGTGAAATTTTTCTTAAGCACTTTTTTACAAAAAGATTATTTTGAGGAAAAACGTCATGGGTTAGGATAGAGACAAAATGCCAGCAAATTTCCCAGGCCGGCATTTGACGATCGCTTTGACCGGGTGCCACTAGCTCATGTGGTGTTCCGTTGGAGTCAAGAATAGTAATACCTTCAAAGGAATATTGGATGAGCTGGTCTTGACTATCCAGGGTTATTTGTTTTAAATCGTTTTCTGTAAAAGCAAAAGAGAGCTTACCTAAAGAAAAGAGAGAGGGATGAATGTTTTTACGTTCTTGAAAGTGGGGGATGCCTTTTTTTATTTTAGGGGTATGACTGCATAGATGAAGGGAGGAACAGGCACAGCCTTCGTCATGATTTTTTTCTACATAAGAATCATCAAAAATGTGGCTTAGTCTTACGATTTGTTCCCCGCAAGATAGATTTTCGAAGTATTGGCTTTCCGGGTAAGGATAATATTTGAGGAGAAAATGACTTTCCTTTGTTCCCTCGGTTGTTTTCTGGTCGTGATCTAAAAAAATCATCTCCATCACGCCGCTGTTGTTTTTCAGCCAGAAATACCAGCCGGGGTTAGTACCGGGGATAGGACTGTATAGGGTGATTTGTCTGTCTTTATTTTGGGAAAAATACTGTAACCAACAAGCAGTTAAAAAGCTATTAACGAGGCGCATGGGCATTACCTTGCTTTCCGGAAAAAACCTCTCGGGCTAATTCCAGTTTTGTTTTGTTTTCAGGGTCTATCCCCAGTTGTTTAGCCGCTTCAATCAGTTGATCCATAGGGGCTTCGGCTAAAAGAGGGTAACAAGAGAAGATGGAAGCAAAATAGTCGCTTTGTTCGTCCTCTGCAGACAAAGATAGTGTTTCGGCGAAACTTAACAAATAGTTTTTTAAGCCGCTTGTAAAGAACGTCCGTCTATTCAAGGGGCGACACCTCCTAATAACATTACTCGCAAAATTCATGCCAAAAGAAAAAGACCGGAAAACAAGGTTTCCGGTCTGGGGAAGTGTGTAAATAAAGTAACAGTGGGTAAAGCTATACACACTGATTTATTCCAAAGTTGTTGATTTTAATTTATTATAAAGAGTTTTGCGAGATATCCCGAGAGTTTTAGCCGCTTTACTTTTATTGCCATGACATTGTTTCAGTACTTTATTAATATATTCCCGTTCTTTTTCCCATACTAATTGATTAAGATTGGCGTTCGGAGAATTATCTTTAAGGTAATCAGGGAGGTCCTCTTCTTCTAGAATATTGCCGCGGGCTTTGATATAGGCATGTTCGATGATATTGCGGAGTTCACGTACATTGCCGGGAAATTCATAGGTTTGGAGTAAGGCGAAAGCTTTTATTCAGAGTGTTTCCCAGAAGGTTAATATAATTAATGTGAATACCTCTTTGGAAGCAGTGAAAAAGGAAAATAACGGAGTTTTGGATTCTATGCTGAAAGATATTGAGGACCTTTCGGCTGAA
>JAQVYD010000083.1 GCA_028709105.1 Clostridia bacterium | reverse complement strand
TATAAGCTACCGGAAAGATAAGATTAATCTTATCGCCACCCCTTAAATTACCCAAAGTTCCTTCTTTAAAGGAAATCTGCAAGGTAATGCTTTCCCCCGTTTTATAGCTGGACAAGAAAACATCCGGCTTGTCCGCTTCCGGCGAAGAACCGGCCGCAGCCTTCATCACAACATATTCCTTTGATTTTACTTCGTTTTTATCGGCAGAAGTACTGACCGTAATTTGATAATTCCCGGAAGTATCGGGGTTTCTTATCCCGGCCCCATTGCTAAAGACAATATTGACATAGGTATCCCCGCCAATGCGTACCCCGTAAGGAACAGTCAGCCTAACCGATTTAGTCCGGGGAGTAACATCTACATCAAAAGCATTTTGTCCATTAATCGTGACGTGTTTAGTCAAAATATCACTGGAGAGGTAGGTATCACTGGGAAAATCCAAATAGATAAAGTCCTTTCCCGACTGTAACGCCCCTTGCTTACTAGTCATAAAGCCAATCGTATATTGACTCGCCTCCCCTACCGTATCAGGGCTAAGAAAAACGAAAGGTGCCGCAATGGCCAGCCCTACACGATAATCCTCCCACGCATTAACCGTATCGGCCGAAGTATACACCCTTAACCGATAAGTTCCGGTTTGCCGAGGATTTCTAATTCCGGCTTGACTAGCAATCTTCACTACTACGTTATCGTTATTTTCAATCCTTGTGTCTGGAGGAACTGTGATTTGCAAAGTGTTCGTTTCACTATTGACCTTGACCCCACCCGGAAGTGCTTTCACGTCATCAATGGTAATATCCTCACTGGCGATATAGCGCGGCAGATAGAACGCACGGTCAAAGGCTATGTAAATCTCATCCTTTTCCGGGGTAAGAGCGCCCCGAAAACTGGTCTGAAAACTAAACTCAAATTCGGCAAATTTATCAGCGGAAGAAGGAGTCGCCGTTATTTCCAACTGTGAGATCTTACTGCCCTCAATCGTAAAGGTATTCGTTCTGATACTCCGCTCACGGGAAGTTTCGATTTCCAAGCAGTGACTGCCTGCCTTGCGCGGCAGTTCAATCCCCGCAGTAGGAGAAATAATAATCCCCACATAACTATCGGCCCGGATATCAAGTTCTGCCGGCAAAGCAATAATTAACCGCGTTTCATCAAGATAGAGTGAACGGGCCTCGATACTCGAACCGTTCACCAAAATACTGTCTGCACTTAAATTGTCCCGTAAAGAAGCGGGGAGAACCGTATCTTCCGGGAAAGTGATGATAATTTCATCTCTACCCCCCTCTAAAGCCCCGGAACTGCCAACATTAAAACCAATAATAAACTGTATCGGCACCCCTGTCTTTTTAGAGCTGATTTCCACAGTGGCATTGCTTAGAGAGGCCACTGCTGTAGTTGTCGCAAGAAAGAAAGCCAGCAAAAAAATACCTAACGCCAGTGAGATTTTTTTTAACAAAGTCCTTACCTCCTCTAAAATATTCTTCACAATACCACAACACACGAACATACAAACATACTAGCTTATTTCTACAAAATTACCAATTTTCCTTCTCCAAAACCGGAAATTATCACATGTTCGAGGTTCCCGAAACTTGCAAGGCGGAACGGCGGAGGCACCATTCCCTACATTATGTAGGGAACGACGCCTTCGTCATTCCGCCTTACATGATTCCTTTATCTTTTTTCTTTTCATTATGCATTATAAATTATAAATTGTCTTTTCCCTATCCTTTCCGTTAGCTCGTGAATTTTATCAACTGAAAATTACTGCTTTCAATCTGCCAGGTCTGCTCCTTTTTCTGCAATTCCAACTGCCCATATCCTTGAAACGCTCCATTTAAATCCTTCGTCACCTCACTGGAGCATTGTTCTTGCGAAACCAGGTTTACGGCAGCTTTATTCTCCTCGATCTTGATCTCTTTAAATTCGATTTCTTTGAGCTGAATAGAGAGTTTCTGTTTCTTTACCGATTCCGCCAAGCTGTCGGCTTCTTCCGCTAAATACCGTTCGCGGCCTTCCGTCGTCCAGAATTCCAATCCGGCCTCTTTATCAAAGCTCTCCCACTCAAAATTCTTGAGCTTGGCATAATATGCTTCTACTACTTCTTTGATGGCGGCCTCATCATCTTTCTTCCCGCCGACCTCACCAAGCTTTGTCTTTTGCCCCCAGCTACAGCCAACCGCGAAAAGCGCAACTAAAACAATGGTTACGAGCATAAACCATTTTTGTTTTCTCACTTCTTCATCCTCCTCGTACCTCTTTCTTTATTGTGTTACCTCAAAATCCAGTTTCTGTACATAAAGATTAACACCATCGCGACAGAGCAAAAACTCGCCCGCACTATTATGAATAAGCTCTACATCTTTGACCCAATGAGGTAACTGCTGCAAATCCTGTTGATACGTATAGAGGTCATAATAGCCGATATATTTTTGAGCCCCATCACTGACTTGGAAGATAATCTTTTGCCCGGCAAGAAAAACCTGCGTTACTTCCAAAGCCGAGGCTTCCCGATTTTCAAAGACAAAACTCGTCGAATTGACTTGACGTTGTTCTAAATTAAAGACTTCACCATAGATTTTTTGATATTTCCCGGCAGGAGAACGCACAGAACCGACGACCAGATAAGCGCCTTTTTTCTGTAAATCAAGATACTTCGGTTTGGCGATTTTTTCCCGCAGACGGTTTTCCTCAACCAAATAACCTCCGGCATTAACAATAAACAAATAATCATCATCAACGACCTGATACTCTTGTAACATCCCGGAAGCATTGCCTAATTTAGCTGCAGGCAAAACCTTCTGCCCTTTCGTCAAGAACAAACCTGCCGTCCGGTCTTCGCCAAAACCGCTTAACTCGCCCTCCGGCGTAAAAATCAATTGCTTAAAGTCATTTTGATATTCGTGCAGACTATAGACCCCATTTTTCGTACTCAGATTACCCAACAGTTTTTGACTTTTATATTGCTTCGCCACACCCGGTACTGCTGCCGGTTCTACCCGGAGAATAATCTTATTCCGGTCATAAACTACCCCGGCTGCAGCATTATACTGAGGATAGCCTTGCAGCGTTTCACTCACCACCGCCGTCCCCTGCTCCAAAGGCAACAGCTCTTTGTAAATACTGTCCTCTTCCTCAAAACGCAAAGCCGTGACACCTTCAGGATAATTTAAAAGATAAGTATAATCCGCCACCGCTTCTTTTAACGTTGTTTTATAAAGCTCACCCTGCCCATACTTAAAAGCATATTGCGGTGTATGTAAATAAAAATAACTGATCCTGTTCCGCTCGTCCTGCTGTACTGTCGTCATAAAACCGAGCTGCTCAAAAAAACTGAGCGGCACATAAGTACGCCCCTCCCGAATAAACGTAGGTTGAGGCAAAGTAACCGCCGTCCCATCAAAAGCGGCTTCGTTACTGTTCGGCTTTAAAACGATTCTGTAATCAAGATAAGCTGCCGTAACCACAGAGGTAGCATTATTCCAGCCAACCCGCCCCCCCAAGCGTGCAAAAGTTTCCACCATCGGCAAATAGACTGTTCCTTCCTTCTCTAAAACAGGCTGCTGTAATTTCGTACTCGTTCCGTTGACATTAAGCACATTTTGCGCCTGCTGTCCTTGCTGTGGCGACACGACAGGAAAAGCGGCAACCGGAACACTCCACAGCACCGAGATGCAAAAAACACAGAGTAAAACATAACTTATTTTTTTAAACATCTTTTTACCTCCCTTTTTTACTCCTTTCTTTATTCTATCATAAAACAGCCTGCAACTACATCCCTAAAGTAATCCCCTGCTGCGCCAAAGCCAGCTCCCGTGCAGACAAATAATAATCATAAACCAGCTGTTCATAAGCACTCCCTGCTTCTTGTAGTTCCAGTGCCCCCATCGCCAAGGCAATCTCGGGCAGCATCCCGACAGCATATTCTTTCTGCTGATATGCTTGCTGTAACCTAACCTTTTCATATTTATTCTTCGCCTCAATCAGCTTCTTCTGGGTAAGCTCGATCTTTTCCCAAGCTCTTTGCAAACCTGTTTCAATCCCGAAATGCAAGTCCTCGATATTCAATTCCAGCTGGCGCATTTGGGCCTCATAAAGCAAAGACTGATCCGAGCTGCCGGGAGCCAGATCCCGCTTCTCCTTCTTCGTATCTTCCAGCATACGATTAAACTGCTCTAAAGCTAAAGAGGCTTCTTTGGCCTGCTCCAGCCCTTCTTCCTTCTGCACATTATATTTTACCGGACTAAAGCCTACCGCACATAATTGCAAAGGCGCCTGCGCTTCCTCTCCGATGAAACGATTGAGATTCCGGTAACAGGTAGTGAGCGTATCTTTTAGTTCTTGGCAGACATTTTGCGTAGCCTCCGCTGTTCCTTGTGCCTGTTGCACCTGCAATTTTGTACTTAAACCAAGAGCCGCTTTGACTCGCTCAATTTGCACCAAGCGCGTCTGCAATTTTACCGTATCCTCTATTAATTTCAACTGATTCTCCAGCTTTAAAATGGTCAGATAAAGGCTTTCCGTCTGATATTCAACCTTCTTCTCGATCTGTTCCAAGGTGACCTTGGTATCACTAAGGTTATCTTGGGCCGCTTCCCACATCTTCTTTTTGGCACGATAATCGGCTTCTAAAGGCAGAGCCGTAAATTGTGATGTTTCAAACCACGCATAAGCACTTTCTTTTTCCTGCTTCTTGACAATCTCCGTACGATAAGCAAGCTCCCAATTGTTTTGCGCCTTTTGCACCTCTGGACTATGTAACAGGGCTAATTCGACCGCTTTGTTGATGGTAAGTGTCTTTCCTGCCGCAACAGCCGAAGGAACATAAGCAAATAAAGAAAAAACAAAAACAAGTAAGAGGGACAAAGCAATTTTTTTCTGCATCTTTTTTCTCCCCTTCCCGACCGGTCAGTCAGTAATATCACCTTTATTGTATGTAGTTTAAAGGCGGCTGTCAATAAAAGATAATGCATAATTAAAAAACGATAGACTCTGTTATAATATATGCAGCAGGGGGTTTTAATAAATGGAAGTCGAACCAACTTTTACAAAAGAACAAATAATACCGGCAGACGATGTTGCGAAACCTATTATTACCGAAGAACATCTTTTAATTGAAAGAATTGAACGTCTAGAAAAACATCCTGAAAGAGCTATCCCTTGGCAAAAGGATAAAGCGTAGGGAACATTGGGGCATATATGATGACGGAACGACGCCCTCGTCGTTCCCTCTATTATTGGCAAAAAGGTTATTGAATGTTGGAACAATATTTCTATATTTAATGAGAATATAGATACAGATTCATTTTGTCTAATGCCCAATCATATTCATGGAATAATTATTATAAAAAACATGGACAAAGAACTTAAAATAGAAAAAAACCATGGTTTTGAGATATCGGAACGACGAGGGCGTCGTTCCCTACAAGGTGTTATCAAAGATTTCAAATCGGTATCCACAAGATTTTATAATAAAATGGTGGAAGAATCGTTAAAAAATAAACTATGGCAAAAATCTTATTACGAAAGAATTATTCGTGGGGAAAGAGAATTACGGGAGATCCGAGAATATATTGACAACAATCCACGGAAATGGCAAATGGATGAATATTTTACGGAAACATAATTAGGGAATATATTGCTTTTTATATTCAGAAGGCGTAATTATTTGAATATTTTTCAAATTAAGCTCTAAAAAATGCTTGTCTCCGGTAATCAAGATATCTATCGCGAAGTCTATTG
>JAQVYD010000082.1 GCA_028709105.1 Clostridia bacterium | reverse complement strand
GACCGGAGCAAAAGGATGAGGATACTTTACCTCCTTACGAAATTTTAGATGGTTTATTATCTTTGTATCTTGACGAGAATTATTCTTCGCAAGAATTGGTACAGGAAGGTTTTGCTGCAGAAACAGTAAATTGGGTCGTGGGGGCTGTAGAGAGAAATGAATATAAGAGAAGGCAGGCTGTCTTAGGTCTCAAGGTGAACACTAAGCCTTGGACCATGGATAGAAGAATGCCGATTGCGGCTAAAAAAGTGTTAGATTTAAAAAATGAGGTTGAAAAAGATGGTTAGTAGTTTAGATTTTGTTTCTCTGGGGATTTCCCCTGCACTAGTTAAAAGATTAAAGAACATCGGGATTAGTATCCCGACTGAAGTGCAAAAAGAGGTTATCCCTGTTGTTTTTGAGGATAAAAATTTGATTGTGCAATCTCCTACGGGAACAGGCAAAACGCTTGCTTATCTCTTGCCTCTTTTAGAAAAGCTTAATGTAGAAACAAAAGAAGTGGAGGTTTTAGTACTTGTTCCTTCTCGTGAATTAGCTTTTCAAGTGGTACGGGTAATCCAGATGTTGGTAAAAGATTTGCAGGCTGTGTCGCTTACGGGGGGAGCGGATAGAAAGAGACAGCTGCAAAATTTAAAAGAAAAACCTAAAATTGCGGTAGGGACACCGGGGCGGGTCTTGGAGCTTTTTCAGCAGAAAAAATTAAATGGGCAGGTTTTGCGCACCATTGTCGTGGATGAAGTTGATAAAATGATGAGCGCAGGTTTTATGGGGGATGTTGTGGCAATTCTAAAAAAGACTTTATGGTCACGCCAGGTTCTCTTTTTTTCCGCGACAATACCGCGGGAAGTTTTGAACAAGGCCTCAGAATTAATGGAACAACCTCATTTTATTCTGATCAATAGTGCGGGTAGTATCCCTGTGGAAATAAAACATCTTTATTTTATGTGCGAACGGTCTAAAAAATTAGTGACCTTGGAGAGGCTCTTCAATATTCTTCATCCGCAGCGAGCACTTGTTTTTATTACTCGTCCGGAAGGGGTAGTATCTTTAGCCGGGTTGTTAAAGGAAAGAGGGTATCAAGCGGAGGGTCTGCATAGTGACCTTTCCCAAAATAGAAGAAAAAATATGCTGCAGGCTTTCCGTGAGGGGAAAGTTTCTGTTTTGGTAACTACTGATTTATTAGCTAGAGGTATGGATATTGCTGGGGTTGATTATGTTTTTAATTTTGATTTACCGGCAGATGCGAAACATTATCTGCATCGGGTTGGACGGACGGGGCGAGCTGGCAAAACAGGTACGGCGATAACTTTGGTTCCGGAAAATCAAAAATTTATTCTCTATCGAATGGCCAGAGATTTGGGGATTACTTTAGAACAAATGGGACTGGATGGGCAAAGGGTTTTTTCTGTCAAGTATCGGCGCAGAAAGTAATGCTTTATGCTATACTAAGATTATCTATTGAGATATACTGATTTTAGAAAAAAGCCTAAGGAGGGATAAAGGGCTTGGCTGATATTTTTGATTATCCACCTAAAGAGGAGACACCTTTTCATAAATTCAAAGGATCTAAAGCTTCGAGACGTAAATGGCTAGCTATACTAATTTTAGTGCTTCTTTTTTTGTTTATTCGTTTTTTTATTTCTTTCAAACTAGACTGGACTTGGTTTAATGCTTTAGGGTATGATGTCGTTTTTTGGCGTGCTTTTACAGGAAAAGCTTTGATTGGGGCGGTCATTTTTATAGCAGCCTTATTGTTAAGTTATTTAAATATTTTTTTTGTTTTTAGAATAGCCCACAAACCTTTTCGTCCTTTGCTTGCACTAATACCTGCTTTTTTTGTGGCAGTTTTAGTAACAGGCAGGGGGAGTCAGTTCTGGTTACAAATTTTACAATGTTTGCAGGCAGAACCATTTGGGATCGCTGATCCTCAGTTTAATTTAGATATCGGTTTTTATGTATTTAAATTACCTGTGCTTTGGCTTGTCTATAGATTGGTTAATCTTTGGCTCTTGTTTAATGTTTTAATCGTGATACCTTTGTATTTGTTTCTTTTATCCGGGAGGATTGAAATATCCACGCAATATATGACTAAACGTATTTTTACCAAGGAAGAACAGAAGGCCATTACTCATGTTGGTTTTTTGAGTGGTTTTTTCTTTGTTTGGCAGGCTTTTCAGTATAAATTATTAACTTATGAACTTCTTTTTTCACAGGAAGGTTCGGTTATAGGCGCGGGTGCGGCCGCACTTGGGGCAAAGCTGCCAAGTTATAATGTGATGATGCTTCTTTCTTTAGCTTTAGGTGTATTTATTTTCTTTGTTCTTCATAAAAATATTAAAAAAGCGCTTTTATCTATAGTGATGTATTTTCTTGCTGCTGCTCTAATTACCGGTTTCTTTCCGGGAATGTATCAGAAATTCCTTGTGGATCCCGATGAATTAAGACAAGAATTGCCTTATTTGGAGCGGAATATTACTTATACGCGTCAAGCATATGGTTTGGAGAACTTAACCACGGAGGAATACCCGATCGGTGAGTTAACAAGTGCGGAAATTAATAAAAATCGCGAAATTATTGATAATATTCGGCTTCTGGACCACAGAGCGACACGCAGTACTTATGCGCAACAGCAGGAGATTCGGCTTTATTATGATTTTATCGATGTAGATGTGGACCGTTATCTGATTAACGGAAAACCAACCCAAGTTTTACTTTCCGCTCGTGAGCTTAACAAAAAGGCTCTAGAAGATCGGGCAAAGACTTTTAATAATATGGTGTTTAAATATACGCATGGTTTTGGTTTGGTGATGAGTCCGGCTAATGCGGTAAGTGAGACAGGACTTCCCCAGTATTTAATCAAGGATATTCCTCCGCAGTCCGCCCTTGGTCCGATTGAGCAGCCCCGGATCTATTTTGGGGAGGGCATCCAGGATAATGTTATTGCTAAGACCGGTTTAAAAGAGTTTGATTATCCTCTAGGGGATGACAATCAAGAGTATGTTTATGAAGGTAAAAAAGGAATCCCCATGACTTTCTTTAATAAAATATTGTTGGCTTTACGTGACTTGCAATTTAGATATATATTATCTGATTATATTACGTCAGAAAGTCAGTATTTGGAAACACGTAATATCAAGGAGCGCGTCAAAAGAATTGCCCCTTTCCTTTCTTATGATCAAGATCCTTATTTGGTACTAGGTGAGGACAGGCATCTTTATTATTTATTGGATGCCTACACGGTTACGGATAAGTATCCTTATTCGCAAGCAGTAGGGGAAGATGGTACTTTTAACTATATGCGCAATAGTGTTAAAATCGTTTTGAATGCTTATTCGGGGGAAGTCGATTTTTATATCTTTGATCAAGAGGATCCCATCATTCAAGTATATAGCAAGATTTTCCCGACTCTTTTTAAGAGCAAAGCAGATTTCCCGCAAGATTTACAAGCGCATCTTCGCTACCCCGAAGACTATTTTACGGTACAATCATTAATGATTAGAGATTATCATATGACGAATCCGGCGGTCTTTTTTACACGGGAAGACAGGTGGGAATTTGGACGGGAGGTTTACTGGGGTGAACTGCAGACACAAGAACCATTTTACAGTATTATTAAACTTCCCGGTGAAGAAAAAGAGGAGTTTATCTTAATGCGGGTTTTTTCCCCGGCGCGCAAACAGAATATGGTGGCTTGGTTGGCGGCACGTTCTGATGGGGAGCAGTATGGGAAACTTCTTTTGTATAAATTCCCTAAAGGTGTGCAGATACCGGGTACGGCTCAAGTGGAGTCTTTGATTGATCAGGATCCCAATATTTCTAGTCAGTTAACTTTATGGGGACAAGGCGGCAGTAGAGTTTTGCGGGGGAATTTGTTAGTCTATCCGATTGGAGGCTCTCTCCTTTATGTAGAACCGCTCTACCTTGAAGCCGAGCAGAATAAGTATCCCCAGTTAAAAAAGGTTTTTGTTTATTATCAAGATACTATTGTCATGGCTGATACGTTGGAACAAGCTTTGGTTAATATTTTTGGAGATAAGGTAGCCCAAGGCGCTCTTTCGGCAACGGGAAAGACTACAGAGACAGAAGGAGTTATTGTTCAGGAAGATACTTTTCAGCAGCTTTTGCGGCGTTTGGTAGAATTATACAGACAAGGCCAAGAACGAATCAAAGCTGGCGATTGGGCTGGTTATGGGCAGATTCAGAAGGAAATAGATGATTTAATGGCAACATTAGAGGGATAGTTTTTAAAAGTAGTTATCTTATAAAGTCTGGAAAGTGGTGTGAGCATGATTATTAACAAACAGGAAATTAAAGAATGGATTATCACGATACTAACAGCAATAGTTTTGGTGATTATTATTAGAGCTTTTATTCTTGACAGCAGAGTAGTCCCTACTCCTTCAATGGTTCCCACGATACAGTGCGGAGATCGGCTTTTTGTGGAGAAGGTAACTCATCGTTTTAAAGGTTTACAAAGGGGAGATGTCATTGTTTTTGTTCCTCCTGAACAGTCTAGGCTGGAAGATGATTTAATTAAACGGCTCATTGGCCTGCCTGGTGATACTGTAGAAATTAAGGCGGGAAAGGTTTATGTTAATAATCAAGCTCTAGAAGAACCATATCTTGCTGAACCTATCCAATACGAATATTCTTTAGTTAAAGTCCCGGAAGGAAAACTTTTCGTTTTAGGGGATAATCGCAATCGTTCTTATGATTCACATGAATGGGGCTTCGCTGATCTGGACAGTGTAAAAGGCAAAGCACTTTTCACGTACTGGCCTTTTAATCGGTTAAAATATTGGAAATAAAGCTTTAGTGGAGACAAGCTTTGTTATATAATAAGATTACGGCTAAATAAGGGGTTGACATAAGTGCAAATACAGTGGCGCCGTAATCTTTGGATTATTTCTTTAGGAGCTTTTATTGCCAATATTTCTTTTACCTTTGTGCTTCCTTTTATGCCTGATTTGCTTGTCGAATTAGGGGTTAAAGAAAATCTTTCTTTTTGGGCAGGGGTCATGATTGCCGTTAATTTTTTTACTAAAGCGGTGATGGCTCCTGTTTGGGGTTCTTTAGCTGATCGGTATGGCAAAAAGCTGATGTTAGCTCGTTCCGGTTTTGGGATGGTCATTACTTTTTTTCTCATGGGGATTTGTACAAGTCCGCTTCAGCTTTTTATCATTAGGGCCCTTAATGGGATTTGCAGTGGGTTTATTACTGCAGGGATGATGTTGATTGTTTCTAATACTCCTGAGGGGGACATGCCTTTTGCGGTAGGGATTTTAAATACTTTTACGGCCGTAGGGGGAATTACAGGGCCGATTATGGCCGGGATACTGTTACAGTTTTTGAATATTAAAATGGTGATCTTCGTTGCCGCAGGGCTGCTTTTCTTGGCTACAGTACTTGCTCTTTGGGGAACAAAAGAAAAAATCATTCCCCTTAAAAAAAGAACGACTATTTTCCAAGATATGAAGGTTGTTTTAAAGGATGAAACATTACGGGTTTATATTTTCTGTCTGGTCATGTTGAATTTAGGAACACAACTAATTACTCCTACGTTACCTTTACGGGTAGCAGAACTTACGACGAGCAAGCCGGAATTGTTTACGGGGATCCTTTTTTCTATTACCGGGGTTTCTTTAGCCATCGGGTCTCCTTTTGTTTGCAGGATTAGACGCTTTAGCTATCCGGTCATTCTTCTTTTGGGTTTAATGCTGAGTGGCATCTTCAATGTAACGATGGGCTTAACTGCTTCGCTTTTGCTTTTAGGGATAGAGCGGTT
>JAQVYD010000081.1 GCA_028709105.1 Clostridia bacterium | reverse complement strand
TATCTGGAAAGCAAAGTAAAACTAATCAAGATTGTTGTGGCAGCAGAGCATATTAAGCCTTTTACGGAGTTAAATCAGAATAATCTCTCTTATCGGGAGGTCGTAAAATCCGAAGTTCCGGAGGATGCCGTCTATGACCTTGCGGATTTATTCCAAGAAGGCCCGATGTTTTCTAGTGAAATAGGCTTTATCAAAGGTTATCCTCTTAAAAAGTCGTTGACGAGAAATGCAGTGGACAGTGTTTTTGGTGCGACCTTAGCTTTAAAAGAAGGAAAATCATATTTAGGAATATCTGTAGAACAAGTGAGTTCACAACTTGTAAAACCGGGAACACTGGTAGATGTTTATTGTTTTATTCAGGCCAGCACGGTAAATACTGAGGCCTATGTTATTTCTAAAAGAGAAGACCATTTATTGGGACATCTCTATGTTCATGCAGTTAAAGACAAGAATAATGAGAACCTCGAAGGAAAGAACGGAGAAGGTATACCAGCTATTGTCGTTGTGGAAACAGTGTCTCCGGAGCAGACGAGTAAACTGATCTATTATCAAATGGTGGGGAAATTGTTTCTTGTACCAATTGGAGCAGACGCGGATAAATATTTACAGGAAATGCGCGCAGAAGAAAAATAATAAATTTGGTTGATTTTGCAAAGAAGTGGTATGATAGAAAAAAGGAGGAATGGCAACACCAAGACAGGAGGAGAATAGCGTTGAAGAAAAAAATATGGATCATTATGCTGGTATTAGTGGCGTTGTGTTTATTTTCAGAAAACATTTTGGCTGCAGAAAAGCACTGGGCGGAAGGGGATTTACATAATTTAAAAAGCAAATATCAAATTGAGGTCAGGGAAGATTTAGATCAACCTGCCGGGAAAGAACTGCAGGAAAAAATCCTGAAGTTGACGGGCATAAAAAAAAGGCCTCAGAATAAACTTTCCAGATTCAAGATCTTTCACTATATGGTGGAGGAATTAGCGGTAAAAACATTAAGTGAGCAAGAATGTCGCGAAATCTTGCGGGATTTTCAAGATACTTGTGCGTACTGTAAAAAATCCAATGAGATCCTGGGCAAGGCTAAAAAGGCAGGGCTTTTAAGAGGACGAAGCACTGTGGGCGGATTAATAATGTCCATTGACAAACCAGTAACTAGAGCTGAGTTAGGGGTATTGGCTGTTCGTTATCTGAAGATAAAAGAAACGTTGAAATAATTGCAGGATTTAGAGGGGCGAAAACAGATGGGAAAAACCGTACTAATAACTGGGGCATCCAGAGGAATAGGGCGAGCGATGGCGACAGTTTTTGCGGAGAATAATTATCATGTGATGATTAATTATTTAAAAGCGGAGCGGGAGGCGCGGTTGTTAGAACAAGAGCTTACTAAGCAAGGCTATACTGTAGCTGTTTATAGAGCGGATGTAATGCAAAAAGCTCAAGTCACAGAAATGATCGCTACTGGCGAAAAGCTGTTCGGTTCAATTGATGTCTTGATTAATAATGCTGGGATCTCCCAGTTTAAATTATTTACGGAAATTAGTGAAGAAGAATGGGACACTATGCTCAACACTCATTTAAAAGGAATGTTTAATTGTTGTCAGGGTCTTTTACCGTCCATGATTCATCAAAAGAAAGGAAAAATCATCAATATTGCGTCGATCTGGGGGCTGGTAGGGGCTTCCTGTGAAGTTCCTTATTCTACGGCTAAAGCAGGGATGATCGGTTTTACGAAAGCCTTAGCCAAAGAAGTAGGTCCTTCAGGGATTCAAGTTAATTGTATTGCTCCCGGCATTATTGAAACGGAGATGAATGAGGGGCTTAATAATATGGAAAAGAAGCAATTAAAAGAAGAAACCCCTTTGCTGAGATTTGGTAAACCGGAGGAAATCGCTCACTTAGCTCTCTACCTTGCTTCTGCAGAAGCAGATTTTATCACGGGGCAAGTAATCAGCCCTAATGGTGGTTTTGTAATTTAAAAAGATATGGGTGCTGACAAATAGACTTAGGTTTGATAAAATAAATTTTGTTGTAGTGCAAAAGTGTTTTTCATTATGAATTATGCATTATGCATTATGTATTGCTTTTTACGAGGGGGTGATCTATTGAAGGATTTTGTTCCGGAAATTCATGGAAGATTGCGTAAGCACATGGTTAGAGTGCCTGCGGGTATTTCTTCCGTAGGTGGAATAAGAATATTTGGTAAATTAATAAAATCTTTGTTGTTTAGCACAGATGTGGCGATTATTAAGAATTGCAATGCTGATGCGGTTATTGCTGTTTATCCGTTTACTCCTCAACCCATCATTACGCAATCAATCATTAATGTTTCAGGTGTGCCTGTTTTTTGTGGTGTTGGTGGTGGTACGACTACCGGTAAGCGCGTGGTAAATTTAGCTGTACATGCTGAACATCAAGGAGCAATGGGTGTGGTGCTTAATGCTCCTACTAAAAATGAGATTATTAAGGAACTGTATGAAAAGATTGATATACCGATTATTGTTACAGTAGTTTCTGAATATGAGAATTTTGAAGAACGTTTAAAGTCTGGAGCTGCAATTTTAAATGTATCGGGAGCAGCAAAAACGCCTTTAATCGTTAAGCAGATCCGGGCAAAGCATCCGGAAATACCGATTATTGCTACAGGCGGCCCTAATGAAGAGACGATCAGGGGCACAATTGAAGCGGGTGCGAATGCGATTACTTATACACCTCCTACTTCGGCGGAAATATTTAAAATAATGATGCAAAACTATCGGCAGCAGCTGTAATCAAAAAGAAAATGTGATATAATAAACGAGGATAATCTATCAATGTAAATTATCGGAAAATAACCAAAGATATTGTACTTGGCGAACTATTTGGTTGCGTCTGATTTGTTTTATAATTCAAGATAAAGTGAGTGCTAAAAATATTAATAGTTGACTAAAATTCAAAGCGAATGTGAGGTGTATAATGGTGGCAAAAAAGATGAGAGAAAAGAAGGATATTGGACGCTTCAAAGGCTGTTTGCTTGGTGGAGCTATTGGCGATGCCCTTGGGGAAACCGTCGATTCTTTAAAATATAATGAGATCAAGGAAAAATACGGAGAAGAAGGTATTGTTGATTTGGTTTGTGAAGAAAATGGGAAAGCCATAATCACTGATGATACTCAACTGACCTTATTTACAGCAGAAGGTTTATTACGTGCGGAAACAAGAAAAAGAGTAAGGGGAGCCTGTTATCCTCCTACGGTTGTTTATTATGCTTATTTACGGTGGCTGCATACACAAGGCTACCCGAAAAAAGAAAATATAGAAGGGGTTTATGACGGTTATTTAATCAAAATAAAAGAATTATATGTAAACCGTTCGCCGGATAATACTTGTTTATCAGCTTTAGCCAGTGGAAAACAAGGAACAATAGAAAACCACATAAATGATAGTAAAGGTTGTGGGGGCGTGAAGAGGGTTGCACCTGCAGGGCTTTACGTTTCAAAGGAAAACGCCTTTGAGTTGGGCAGTGAGTGTGCGGCATTAACGCATGGGCATCCCAGTGGATATTTATCAGCGGGTGTTCTTGCTTATATTATCGCGGGTATTATTGAAGGATTAGAAATCGAGGAAGCTGTTGCCGAGGCTTTAGACAAACTTCCGGATTATAATGGGTATGAAGAATGTAATAGTAGTATTCGTAAAGCCATTAAATTGGTCAAGAGTGATCAAGAACCAAGGAAAGCGATCAGTTTTATCGGAGAAGGGCGGGTGGCTGAAGAAGCTCTTGCTATTGCGGTGTATTCTGCTTTGAAGTATCCCCATGATTTTAAAAAAGCACTTTATACAGCGGTTAATCATGATGGAGGTAGTAATAATGCCGGAGCGATTACGGGGAATATTCTCGGTACTTATTTAGGGATAGAGGGGATACCTGTTGAGTGGATTGAGAAAGTCGAATTAACAGACATCCTTTTACAGGTAGCGGATGACCTTTTTACAGGATATAAAGGTACTCTCGATTGGTGGCGTCGGTATCCGGGATATTAAGGGTGTATAGATTAAAGAAGTGATGTAATTTAGTTCAGTATCTTTGGGGTGAAACATAAAAGCCGCTTCCTTTAAATAAGGAGAAGGCTTTTCTGTTTTGAGACAGAGGGATAACTTAGTGGGAAAATTCAGTATTGTATGGCTATTTGAAAATATATTGTATACTTTGATAGAAGGTCTGGCGCTTTTGCGCAAAGTGTTGTATATTACTTTGTATATTATCGTAAAGTTATGTTCCCACGATACTTTGCTCTAGCTTGTAGAAATTGGTTTTGGTGGGAATAATGAAGATGGGGGGTATTTACTTTGAGTTTCAACGGAACAGCAGCATATCAATTAAAAAGAGCCATTGAGTTATTAAAATTGAATGATGAAACAGCTAAGGCGCTTTTAGAGCCGAGAAGGTCTTTAGAGGTAACTTTTTCTGTAAGGATGGATGATGGAAGGATTAGAGTATTTAAAGGTTATCGGGTGCAGCACACTGATGTCCTGGGACCGGTTAAAGGGGGAATCCGTTTTCACCCTAATGTAGATTTAGATGAAGTTAAAGCTTTGGCAACATTAATGAGTATTAAATGTTCCGTAATCGGTTTGCCCTATGGTGGAGGAAAAGGCGGAGTTACTGTTAATACGAAGGAGTTATCGGAAGGGGAATTAGAAAGATTAAGCAGAGGCTATATACGGGCTATTGCGCAGTTTGTTTCTTCGGAAAAAGATGTCCCGGCACCGGATATGTATACTAATCCTCAAATTATGGCCTGGATGGTCGATGAGTTTGCCGTGATTAACCAAGCGAATGACTTTGCCTTTATTACAGGCAAACCATTAAGTATAGGTGGTTCTGTGGGAAGAAATGCGGCTACGGCTAGGGGAGGCTTTTTTGTAACAAGAGCGGCTTGTGAAAAAGAGGGGATTTCCTTAAAAAAAGCCAAAATAGCTATTCATGGGTTTGGGAATGTAGGAGGAAATGCCGCTAGGGTTTTCGATGCGGAAGGCAGTAAAGTAGTGGCTATTGCTGATTCAAGAACGGGTATTTATGATCCTCAGGGGATTGATGTGGAATTAGCCCATGAGATTAAAGCCAGGACAGGAGCTTTAAAAGATTATCCTAAAGGTCAAAAGATTACTGCAGAGGAATTATTCCAGTGTGACTGTGATATTTTGGTTCCGGCTTCGATGGAGGAAGTAATTACTAAGGATAATGCTCCTCTGATCAAAGCGAAGGTAATCGCCGAGCTGGCTAATGCCCCGATTACACCGGAAGCAGACGAAATATTAGCCACAAAGGGAATAACAATTTTACCGGATATTTTAACTAATGCCGGTGGGGTTACGGTAAGTTATTTTGAATGGGTGCAAAATAGGATGGGCTATTATTGGACGGCGGAAGAAGTGGAGGAAAAACTGGAAAAGTTAATGTATAAGGCTTTTGAAGATATTTATAAGTTTAAACAGGAAAATAATTGTAAGGATTATCGCTTGGCTGCTTTTGCGATAGCTACGAATAGAATTGTTCAAGCGATGAGAGACCGGGGCTGGATTTAAGTAAAAAAACCAAGGCAATTAAAAACCTTTATGTAGACACTTCCATTAGAAGTGTTACATAAAGGTTTTTTAGTTATTAATGTGTCAAGGGGACGGGGTTGTTGACGCACCTGTGTGTCAACAACCCCGTCCCCTTGACACATTAGCATAAATTAGAGAGAAGGCGGGTAACCTAATCTTTGAAAAATTTATCTAGGAGGGCTGATTTTTGTGAGTCTTATACCTTGGAATCCATTTAGGGA
Organism: Clostridia bacterium; assembly: GCA_028709105.1. Classification (GTDB taxonomy): domain Bacteria; phylum Bacillota; class Peptococcia; order DRI-13; family DTU073; genus JAQVYD01. The sequence continues at coordinate 69 of JAQVYD010000081.1, read as the reverse complement.
TATGGACAATATCGGGAGAGAAATGAGTAATTTTTTTGAGAATACGCCGCTGGCTTTTTTGGGGCGGGC
>JAQVYD010000080.1 GCA_028709105.1 Clostridia bacterium | reverse complement strand
GTTTGCTTTTTATTCAACTTAATAATATTAGGGTGGGTCATAGAATGATTCCCGACAATATGCCCCTCTTTGACCATCCTTTTGACAACATCCGGAAAAAGCGCAGCCCTGTTCCCAATAAGAAAAAACGTCGCCTTTACTTTATGTTTCCGTAAAACATCCAAGATTTGCGGCGTATAAACCGAATCCGGTCCATCATCAAAAGTTAAAGCAACCTTTTTCACATTTTTAGGGCCTTCCCGATAAAAAAGCTTAGGGAATTTAGAGGCCAGGTCCTCGATCTCCCTTTGGGGAAAGCCCCGATTATCTCTCTCCGAACCCCCTATTAACTCAAACTTCTCCCCTAATTCACCGGGTGCCGGCAAATTCTTTTCCGGCCGCAAATGAGGTTTGTTGGGGACAAACCTTAACTCATAATCACTGAAATAAGCAAAAACAGCCAGCAAACCAAAAAGGACAGCCAAAGAGACTACGATTGTTTTTTTCCTCATCCATTTTCACCTCGGTTTAGGTTTACCCAAGAAGTAATGAGTTATTACGAAAAAAACAATTAAGGGAATTTTTAATCTAAGCAGTCCTCTTACTCAAATAATGCCTGCAGCAATTGTTTTTTTAATTCGTTAAATTCCTCCCTTACCAGCATTTTCCGGGAACGGGGGCGAGGGAGATTTACCTCTAAAGATATTTTTACCTGTGCCGGCTGCGCACTTAAAACATAAATACGGTCCGACAAGAATAAAGCCTCTTCGATATCATGCGTAATAAAAAGAATCGTCGCCCGGTATTTGCTCCACACCGACATCAGCCACTCATGCATTTCGCTTTTCGTGTACGCATCCAGGGAACCGAAAGGTTCATCCAAAAGCAAAAGCTCCTTATTCGCCAACATTGTCCGCAAAAAAGCCACTCTCTGCCTCATTCCCCCCGATAAAGCCTGCGGATAACTGCGGCTATACGCAGATAAAGCAAACTCATCCAAAAGAGCCTGCGCCTTTTGGCGGCACTCCTTGCGGGAATGGCCCTGCAGCTCCATCCCCAAAATACAATTATCCAGAACCGTCCGCCAGGGAAGGAGTAAGTCCTTCTGCAGCATATAAGAAACATGACCTTTTTCCCCTGTGATCTCCCGACCTTTCAACAGAATCTGCCCCTGCTCCGGTTTTTCCAAACCGCTGATCAGATTAAACAGTGTGCTTTTACCACAGCCACTCGGACCGACAATGCTGACAAACTCCCCTTCTTTCACCTGTAGAGAAATCTGATCCAAAACGAGGGTCTGTCTGAACAGACCCTTTTTTTCCGCTTTTGTTTGATAGGTTTTTGATAAATTAATGATCTTCAGCATAAACTCACCACATTCTAGAGATTCGAAGTTTACATCTTTCTTACAAGGCAGAACAGCGAGGACGTTCTGACCGCAGCTACAAACCCGAAGGTAGTCCTAGGCAAAAACCAGGATAATTATTTTTCAGGTAAAAAGTCATTAGTAAAGGCTTTTTCCACCTCAATCTTTTTGTCCAGCAATTTCTTTTCATACATCCAATTAGCATAACGCTCCCACACCTTTTGCTCCTGCCAACCCCAAGAAGGCGCATCGGCCTGATACTGACCGCTCAACCATTGCTGGCTCGCCTTGACCAGCTCGGCATCAAGTTCCGGCACAGCTTGTAAAAGGATCTCCGCCGCCTCTTCCGGCTTATCAATACAATACCGGTAACCTTTGCTTGTCGCCGCCATGAACCTTTGCACAAGCTCCGGCTTTTCCGCAATCGTCTTTTCATTCGTCATCAGCACCGGTGTATAATAATCTAAAATCGGCTCAAAATCCCGCAGCATAATGACATTGAGCGGAACATTCTGCTGTTCGGCCCGGATGCCGTCCCAGCCTTGAAAAATCCAGTAAAAATCCACCTGCTTCCCGATAACGGAAAGAAAATCAGCCGAACCGACATCAATCAACTCAATGGTCTTGGGATTACCGCCATCTTTAGTCACCACCGCCTCCAGAACAGCTTGTTCAGACGGCGAACCCCAGCCCCCGTATTTCTTCCCTTCCAAATCACGGGGTCTCACCAGATTATCCTTTTGCAGGGAAGCAAACCCGGAGGTATTATGCTGAATAACTGCGGCCAAAGATACTAACGGAATATTTGCCGCCCGGGCATTAGTGACACTTTCCTGATAACTAACCCCAAAATCCACCTGTCCGGCACCAACTAATTGATCCGGGCCTAAGTCCCCTGACTCCAAGATTTCCACATCTAACCCTTCTTCGCGATAAAACCCCTTGGCCACAGCAACATACAAACCACTATGGTTGGTATTCGGCGTCCAATCCAGCATCACCCTTACTTTCGTAAGCGGAGCCGCTTCCTTCTTTCCCTGTGGGGCCTTGGCAACACAGGCACAACAAACACATACAACCACAACAAGCAGTAAAATTAACCACCTTTTCTTTTTCATCACCCGACATCTCCTTCTCACAAAGATAATTTATAATGCATAATTTATAATGCACAATTCATAATGAAAAGACAAAAACAAAAGAAACTTATTATCTTTGCTTTACCCATGTTTTCATTGTGAATTATGAATTATGTTGTTGCCACGGCATCACCACACGTGCCAAAACGATAATCAAAGCAAAGAAAGCTAAACTTAAAAAAGAAATAACAACAATCGCCGCAAAAACCCGTGCCGTCAAAAAAGAGTTCATGGAACGAATCATAAAGACTCCCAGACCTTTCGAAGCTCCCAGCCATTCCCCGATTATCGCTCCCATAATACTATATGTCGCCGCAATCTTTAAACCGGCAAAGAAGGAAGGCAAAGCCCCCGGCAGACGTACTTTTTTAAAAACCTGCCAGGGTGAAGCCCCCATAGCCAAAAGCAGCTTCACCATATCTGTATCTACAGCCTCTAAGCCTTCGACAAGACTAACGGTAATCGGGAAAAAACAAACCAAAGCTACCACCATGACCTTAGGCAGAAGATTATAGCCAAACCAGATAATCAAAAGCGGCGCCACCGCCATAATCGGAATCGTTTGCGAAACCACAATCAAAGGATAAAGAGACCGTTTGAAGAGCGGGAAGACCCCCATCAGCATCGCCAGAATAATCGCGACGCCAATGGCTAAGATAAATCCCAGTAAAGTCTCACTAATTGTCTGGATACTATGCTCCCACAGCAAAGCGGAAGTCTCCCCCAGCGACTGTAAAATTTGCGTCGGGGCAGGTAAAATATATTCCTTAATCCCTAAAAACCTCACTGCCGTCTCCCATAAAAACAAGAGCAAAAGGAAAAATCCCAGAGACGGTAAATACTTTTTCATGTCTTTTCCCCTCTCTTCTTAATTTTTATATTTAAGGGAATCTGATCCGCACCAAGAAAATAAAAAACCGCTCCCTCCGGACCAAGGCAAGCGATTTTATCTTTAAACATACTTTTCCTCCCTCCGCTGGCATTATCCAGATCAGGTTAAGGGTCGGCCAGAACAAATGCCCTCTCAGCCGGTTTCCCAGCTCCCCTCCAATCTTTTTCTATATATCTTTAATTTTTCATCATCTAGCCATTCTTATATGCGCAATATCGGCTTCATGTTCAATGGAACGCAGGGATAACCGCTCTAAAATCTTCTCCTGCCGATCCTGTGTACATTGAAGCGAATCTAATTTTTCATTAACTTCAGTGCGGAATTCGGTAAGCATAGCCGTTTGTACAAATATAACGTCCAGTTTTTTGGCAAGCTGTCCTTGATTTTCTTCCAGCCTGGCTTGCCTATCTTCCAGATTGGCTTGTCTCTGTTCCAGCTTAATAAAGCCTTCTTCCAGATTGGCTTGTCTCTGTTCCAGCTTAATAAAGCCCTGTTCCAGATTAGCCTGCCGCTGCTCCAGCTTAGCAAAGCCTTCTTCCAGATTAGCTTGCCGCTGTTCCAGCTTAGTAAAGCCTTGTTCCAAGTTAGTCAGTCGCTGCTCCAGATTAGCCTGACCTGTAATCAGCATCTTTAGTTGTTGAAGTACCAGTTCCTGAAATTGCGTATTCTCCATTTTTATTCAACCTCCTTACTTAATTTTTCATTTCTTCTTTCCGCAATCACCTCTTTTGATAAGATTGAACTATGCTTATCTTATCATTTTAACAATGATTAAGCAAAGCAAAATAAGCCTGTAAAAAATAAAAAAAACGTCACTATTAAAAATAATATCTTAGTGTCAAGTCATACCCTGCGAGCAACTTGCTGCATAATCTCGGCAACATAATGTGCAGCCATCACCAAATCCTTGATCTTGATAAACTCATCCTTCGTATGCGCGTGGCTCATGCCTACACCTAAGTTGACCGCCTTAAGACCATGGGCGCTAAGATAATTGGTATCACTGCCCCCGCCGGAGGAAGTGAGCTTAACCTCAAGCCCCAACGCTTCCGCCGCTTGCCGCGCTGTTTTCACCACAGCCTCATCCTCCGGCACCTGCAAAGACGGGTATTCCCTGCTCACCTCTACTTCCAAACGTGCGCCCATTTCCGCACAAGCCTCCTGCAAACAAGCTACCATGTGCCGTGTCTGCCGACACAGTTTTTCTTCCGACAAACTGCGCGCTTCTCCTTCCAGTTCCACGCGCTCACAAACAATATTGGTGGCCTCTCCGCCCTTGATGACCCCGATATTCGCCGTAGTCTCCTCATCTATGCGCAGCAGCTTCATCTTGACGATCGCCTGTGCCGCCGCCTGAATCGCACTAATCCCCTTTTCCGGATTCATGCCCGCATGAGCAGCTTGACCATGAATGACCGCCTTAATCCGCTCATGGGCAGGAGCCTGACAGATAATTGTGCCCGGCTCCCCGCCGCTATCCAAAACAAAACCCATCTCTGCCTGTAAAAGACTGTAATCGAGATAGCGAGAACCTAGCAGACCAACTTCCTCACTAATCGTAAAAAGAACCTCGATCTCCCCATGGGCGATTTTTTCTTCTTTGATGTGCCGCAAAGCCTCTAAAATCGCAGCAATACCGGCTTTGTCATCACTACCTAAAATAGTATCCCCACTGCTATAAATGACACCATCCCTAAGCTGGGGCTGTATCCCCTTCCCTAAAGCAACAGTATCCATGTGGGCCGCAAAAAGAATGACCGGTACGCCTTGCCTCGTTGCCCGCAACCGTCCCAACAGATTGCCCGTATCGGAACCGGCCCGCCGTCCCGCCTGTTCATCGACCAACACCTCTAGCCCCAATTCTGTCAGCTTATCCTTTAAATATGCGGCAAAGCTTCCTTCCTCTTTACTAAGACTATCTATTTTGACCATTTCCATAAATTCCTGTACCAGCCGTTCCTGCTTAATCATCGCTTGCCGCCCCTCCTGCAACTAATTTTCCCCTGGACGTTAATTATACCATATTATCCCACAACCCATTACCGAATAAAACCAAAAAGCCAAGTTAAACTTGGCAAAAGATTATACAAGATGCAGTTCAATTTTCTTATCCAGAGCCTTTGCTAATTTATCGAGAAATTCAAGGGAAGGATTATAATTGCCACTCTCAAAGCGCGAAATGTTAGATTGCTGAGTACCAATAAGATCGGCTAATTGTTTTTGTGTTAAATTCTTGTCTAGACGAGCTTTAATAACCTGTCTTATTACTTGATACTCAAGCTCATTTTCTTGCAATGCTTTTGCAACTTCAGGATCAGAGTTTAATATTTTTTTAGCATCGTTCCATTTCATATTTTTTCCCTCCTTCTAAGATAATCCATCATATAACTTTTTGCTTTTTCAAGTTCATTAATAGGAGTATCATCTGATTTTTTAATAAATCCATGCAAAAGAACAAATGTATCATGTATGTGTAAAAAATAGAAGATACGAGAGATATCAGTCCCAAGCTTAACCCTCA
>JAQVYD010000079.1:1470-5930 GCA_028709105.1 Clostridia bacterium | reverse complement strand
TGCTTCTTTTCGCTAGTGCCATCTATCTTTTGATCGGTTTTGTCATTATTCCCATCGTTAAACTTTATCAAGAAAATATTCGTTTAAAACGATAATTTTAAATCTTGCTCACCTTTTTTCGTAACCAGACCATAAATTAAAGGTTCCGCTTCAAGAGGAGTACTGGAAAATTGTAAAGCTTGGGAGGTTATTTTCAACGCTTCCTCCAGTCTTTTTTGTTCATTATAAAAAAGCGTTAAAAGAGGTTGTCCTTTGCAGACTCGTTCCCCTTTGCGTACATGGACTTTTATTCCTACCGCTAAATCTATAGAAGAATCCTTATTTTCTCTCCCTGCTCCTAAAGCCATGGCGGCAAGTCCAAGTGCCTCAGCATTAACAGAAGCGACAAACCCCTCTTGAGATATTTTAACCTCCTCTTGACCACTAGCTTGAGGTAATAAAGAGAGATTCTTAACTACCTCACTATTACCACCTTGTGCTTGAATCATGACGGCGAATTTCTCTAAAGCTGCTCCTGAATCAAGCAAATACTCTAAAAGTATTTTTCCTTCTTCGATCTCTTGAACCCGCTTAGCTAACACGAGCATGGCAGCCCCAAGATAAAGAGATAGTTCCCTTAAAGGTCCTTGGCTTTTCCCTTGTAATGTGAGGATGGCCTCTTCTACTTCTAGAGCATTACCGATTGCCGTTCCCAAAGGCTGATCCATATTGGTAATGAAGGCTGCCGTTTCTCTGCCTACCTCTTCTCCTATCTCCACCATCGTTCTCGCTAGTTCGAAAGCTTCCTCTTGGCTTTTCATAAAGGCCCCGCTGCCTAATTTAACATCTAAAACTATTTTGTCTGCTCCGGCAGCAATTTTTTTACTCATAATACTACTGGCGATAAGCGGTATAGAAGGGACTGTTCCCGTCACATCCCGCAAAGCATAAATTTTTTTATCTGCCGGGACAAGATTCCCACTTTGCCCAACAATAGCTAAGTTTATTTTTTGAACTTGTTTCATAAAATCTTCCCTGGACAAAGCTGTTTGTAGACCGGGAATACTCTCTAATTTATCAATAGTACCACCGGTATGACCTAGCCCGCGTCCTGACATTTTACCCACAGGAACACCTGCCGCAGCAACAAGCGGACCGACAATTAAAGTCGTGGTGTCGGCCACTCCTCCGGTACTATGTTTATCAACCTTAATTCCTGGCAGCGAGGATAAATCTGCCTTTTCCCCTGACTTGACCATGGCCATGGTCAAATTAGCCACTTCCTTCTTTTGCATGCCCTGAAAATAAATAGCCATACATAAAGCCGCCATTTGATAATCAGGAATTATACCTTGAACATAATTATTAATAAAATATTCCATCTCTTCTTTTTGTAAAGCTTTTCCCTTTCTTTTTTTCACAATCAAGTCTACAGCTCTCATTTTTGCTCACTTCCTTCGCTGATGCTCCTTAGAAAACTTTTCCCTGGACATTGATAAGAAAGTCTGTATAACGCGCTTATTGTAGCCGCAATATCCGCAAATGTTTTTCTCCGGCCGAGGTTAACATTACTGCGCACATTTTGACCATAAACTAAAAGAGGAACATACTCCCTGCTGTGGTCAGTACTTTGTGTGGTGGGATCATTACCATGGTCTGCCGTAATCATGAGGATTCCCTCTTCTTTAACTAAATTAAAAATTTCCTCTAAACGTAAATCGACTGCTTCTAACGCCTGAGCATATCCCTCCGGATTGTTGCGGTGTCCATATTTTGAATCAAACTCGACTAAATTCGTAAAAACTAAACCACTCTTTAATTCGCGCCACGCTTGCATCGTCTTATCTAAACCATCATCATTACTTTTTGTTGGGAAACTACGCGTGATCCCTTGTCCGGCAAAAATGTCCTTTATTTTACCTACACCAATTACCTCTTCTCCTTGGGCCTGCAAAGCATCAAGTACTGTGGGGGCAGGAGGAAGAAGGGAAAAATCATGTCTATTCGTTGTCCGGTTAAAATTACCCGGCTCTCCTAGAAAAGGTCGAGCGATGACCCGTCCTACTGCCCATTTCCCCGTTAATAAACCTCTCGCTTTTTTACACATTTCATAAAGCTCTCCTAAAGGAATAACCTCCTCATGTGCAGCAATTTGAAAAACACTATCAGCTGAGGTATAAACAATCGGCTCTCCCGTTTGTAAATGTTTTTCTCCCAGTTCTTTAATAATTTCTGTACCGGAAGCTACCTTATTCCCCAAAACAGTTCTGCCTATTTCTTGCTCAAAGGCAGTAATCAATTCAGCAGGAAAACCATGCGGGAAAGTAGGCAGCGCCTTTTTAGTCAATAACCCGGCAATTTCCCAATGACCAGTAGTTGTATCTTTGCCACAAGACATTTCTGCCATCTTGCCATAAGAACCCTCAACAGTAAGATTGGCTGGAACCCCTTTCAGAGAAGTAATTTTCCCCAATCCCAGTTTCGCTAAATTAGGAAGGTTAATCCCGTTCACTACCTCAGCAATATGTCCTAAAGTATGGGAACCTTCATCACCATAAAGATGAGCATCAGGTAATGCGCCAATGCCTACACTATCTAGCACTAATAATAAAGTCTTCATCTTTTTTTACCTCCAATTTAAGCACGAGGATGAGTTTTAAGATATATTTCCCTCAATTTGTTTTTCGTTAAATGTGTATAAATTTGTGTTGTCGAAACATCGGCATGTCCTAATAATTCCTGGACAGAGCGTAAATCCGCCCCATTAGCCAGCAGATGAGTAGCAAAAGAGTGCCGTAAAGTGTGGGGTGTAATTTCTTTGTAAATTCCTGCTTCTCTAGCCCTTTGCTTGATAATTTTCCAAAACCCTTGCCGCGTAATCCCCCTGCCATGATGATTAACAAAAAGAGCTGTTTCCCGGGGGTTTTTTACAAGCAGCGGTCGTCCTTTTTCTAAATAAACTTGCAGGCTCTTCACTGCTTGTGAGCCTAAAGGAATAATGCGTTCCTTGTTCCCTTTACCCAGACAGCGCACATAAGCGAAATCTAAATTTAATTGCTGGATAGTTAAATTAACTAATTCAGAAACACGCATACCTGTAGCATACATTAATTCCAACATGGCTCTATCTCTTAAAGTTAAAGGCGCTATCCCCTGCGGTATTTCTAAAAGCCTCTCTACTTCCTCTTCACTAAGCACACGCGGTAACTTTTGGGGAAGTTTTGGTGTTTCTATATAAATCGTAGGGTTTGTTTCTAAATATTCTTCCATACATAAAAATTTAAAAAAACCGCGTAATGAAGCTAATTCTCTCGCTGTACTAGCGGGTGAGTCCCCTCTTTTTCGCAGAAAATAAAAATAAGCGGCTAAAAAGTTTTTATCAATCTCATTTAACGCTAATTCTTTTTCTTGTTTTAAATATGAAATAAATTTCTTTAAATCATGTTCATAAGCTACTAAAGTATTCTTGGCTAAACCTTTTTCTACCTGAAGATAGATGAGAAATTCCTGTAATAAATCATCCACAACAAAAATCGCCCCCTTTGCAGGAACTACAATATATTTCCACAAGCTAAGGACGATTTCCTTTTTATATTTTAAAGAGCTAACTCAAAAAAAGCAATGTCCTTTATGGCATAATCCCAGTTTCACCCTGTACTTTTATCGACCGATTTAAGAGATCATCTTCAAGTTTTCCGGAAGGAGCCGTAGCAGATAAGCAGATACTAATTCCTACGATAATGAACATTCCTACTAGAAGATAAGTGAACTTTTTCTTCCACTCCGTAATGGTAATCATGATCATATTCCTCTCTCCTTTTGTGAATTATCTCTATGAAAAAATATTTAATTAGACTTTTCAACAAGCAAAATTAGAATAGGAAATTATTTTAGGGTCAACCTAAAAATAAAAGTTTCGCAAAGGAGCGTTTTACTTGGAAAAAGAAAGTATAAAAAAAGACGTAATCAGAAATTGGAAACAAATAACACAAGAAAACCAACGCGGGACCTGGACTATTTTCCCTGATTTATGTAAAGGCTGTGGTTTATGTATCGAAAAATGTCCTACTCAAGTTATTTATTGGTCTGAACACTTAGGATTTATGGGTACTCCTGCTGTTAAAACCCGCATTGAAGGTTGTATCGTCTGTGGTCTTTGCGAAACGGTTTGTCCCGAACCGGCCATCAGGGTAGAACGAAAAGCTAAAGAAAAGGTGCCTCCCACCCAAGTGGTTTAAGACACCTCTTTAATCTTGTCCATAATTTCCCGTAATCGCTTCAACCTTATAAAAATGTTCCCGTAAACCTCTAATCGTCTCTGCACTTACCCCAAATTCCTGAGCCATTTCCATCTCTTTTTTATTAGCAGCTAAAGAATCAATAAACTTAGAGTAATCAATACCGACCTCATCACAAAGAAAATGCATACTTGGTTCTACACCCCAAGGTGGTCCATGAAAACCTTGTTCAGACACTGTTGG
>JAQVYD010000079.1:0-1370 GCA_028709105.1 Clostridia bacterium | reverse complement strand
TATATTATAAACCATGGAAGAAATTTTTATGCTAACCATAATTATTGAAACAATTTAATAAAAATTGGTGAAAAATATCCTTCGATTAATGCCGAACCCAACATGAAGATGCTTAAACTTAACATTACTAATAGATATTCTACAAGACATTGCGACATTTTAATATTTTTTTGACTTGAACCTCTGATTAAATAAAGAGAAAAATTTATGGCAATTACAGCTCCTAAAAGATACGCCGGTAGAGAAAGTAAATTCGGAGGCAATACCGCTAATAAAGCCAAAACGCCACCACGCCATGCTTTTTCTTGTAGTAAAAATTCAATTGTAAAACCTAAGACAAAACCACGTGTAAAAATAATTACTAAAATAAGGGGCAAGCCAATTATTGTTAACCCCATCAGAAAAATCTTGCCTAAATTAATTGTATTTTTAAATACAGCTTGTCTAGCGGAAGCTGAGAAGCTAAAATTTTCTTCAAAATGAAGCAGCCCTTCTTCAAAAAGTTTACTTAGTGAAGAGGCTTGCTTCTGCTCCAGTGAAGTCATGCCCCAAAAACCAAAAAAAAGTCCCACCAAAAAACAAGATCCTACCAGTAAATAAACCCACCAACTTGCATAAATATGCCGCATAATTTTTAATTTTATTTTTTCCACGTGAACCTCCTCCCTCTTCCATTTAGATTATGAGAGAGGAAAAATAATTATAACCAAGCAATTTTAAAATTATGCGTCTGTAATTCGACCGTAGATTCCCCCGCCTCCCGGGTTCATGTGTAATTCACCTTGACGTGCTTTGATGATTAAAGAGGCTACCTTTTTACCAACCAATTCAGCAATTTCTTGCTCACTAGCTTGATGTAAAACATTCATCTCTGTACCAAATTTTTTTAAAAGTTTATCTTTTGTTTTTTTACCGACTCCTGGCAGAAAGCTTAAAGGGACTTGATAAAAATAGTTTCCTTCTCTAGTTAGGGCCGCTGCCTCATTGCTTTGTTGTAATTCAGCGATACTAATAATTCTATCTAACACACCCATAACCAAGTTATCTTGCTTACCACAATAAGGACAGCAAAATATAGGTGGAATTTCTAAAAGAGAACGATGACATTGCTGACAATAACTACGGTGATATTTACCTAATTGGGGATCTAGTCCATAATTTGCTACGATCTTGCCTTTTTGCCCTTTTAAAAGGTCTGCCAAATCTTCAAAACAAGGTGTTTCCATCACCACCTGATTATATTCTCGCCCAATTTTATCTAAAGAATGGGCATCAGAATTAGCCAGAAAAAGCCGTTCCCTTAATTCAGGAATAAGTAAAGCCATGTTTCGATCAGCAGACAAACCTAATTCAATGGCTTTAATTTCTTG
>JAQVYD010000078.1 GCA_028709105.1 Clostridia bacterium | reverse complement strand
GCAACACGTACGGTAATCTTATTATCCTCTACCGCATCAACAACAACTTTATCTCCCTTTTGAAAAGTTCCTTTCAACAATTCCTCTGATAAACAATCTTCAATCTTCCGTTGAATAGCCCGTCTCAACGGTCTCGCCCCAAAACTAGGATTATAGCCTTCTTGGATAATTATTTCTTTCACCCGCTCTGTTACTTCAACTTCAATTTCTTGTTCTGTTAACCGTTCAATAACATCATCAACCATTAACGTTACAATCTTTTTAAGTTGCTCCTTATGCAAAGCATGGAAAACAATAATCTCATCAAGACGGTTCAGGAATTCCGGTCTAAAGGCTTTCTTTACCTCCGCCATAATCTTATTTTTCATCCGTTCGTACTTATCTTGGGCATCTCCTGCCGTGACAAAACCTACGGTTGTTTCTTTACCAAGCGTATTGGCACCTAAATTAGAGGTCATAATGATTACGGTATTGCGGAAATTAACAGTACGGCCCTTGGCATCAGTAAGCCGACCATCTTCCATCACTTGCAGTAATGTGTTAAACACATCGGTATGCGCTTTTTCTATTTCATCCAAAAGTATCACCGCATAAGGCTTACGTCTGACTGCCTCCGTTAGTTGCCCTCCTTCATCAAAACCTACATACCCTGGCGGAGCACCAATTAAGCGCGCCACCGTATGTTTCTCCATATATTCCGACATATCCAGCCTAATCATGGCCTCTTCATCACCAAAAAGAATCTCCGCTAAAGACTTGGCTAACTCAGTCTTCCCTACCCCTGTAGGTCCGGCAAAGATAAATGAACCAATCGGTCTCCGGGGATCCTTGAGTCCGGCACTAGCCCTTCTAACTGCTCGAGAAAGAGCCTTAATGGCCTCATCCTGACCAATAACTCTCCGCCGCAGTAACTCTTCCATCTGCAAAAGACGTTGTGACTCTTCCCTCGTTAACTGTTGCACAGGTATCCCCGTCCAACTGGAAACCACCTGAGCTATTTCCTCCTCAGTAACATTTTGGGTCTTCTTACTCTTTTCCTGTTCCCATCTAGCCTTAAACTCTGCTAATTCTTTACGCAGGTTCTGCTCCTCGTCTCGGAACTCAGCCGCCTTTTCATATTCCTGACTAATAATCGCCGCTTCTTTTTCTTTATTCAAACTTTCCATCTTCTGTTCTAAGCCATACATATCAGGAGGTGTGGTAAATCCTTGTAATCTTACCTTCGAAGCTGCCTCATCGATTAAATCAATCGCCTTATCGGGAAGAAATCTATCTGTAATATATCTAACAGAAAAATCCACTGCCGCTTGCAAGGCTTTATCTGTAATCTTGACCCGGTGATGAGCTTCATAAAGGTCCCTTAAACCCTTCAAAACTTCCAAAGTATCCTCTTTAGACGGTTCTTCTACCATAATCGGCTGGAAGCGACGTTCTAGGGCGGCATCTTTCTCGACATATTTTCTATACTCATCGATTGTCGTGGCCCCGATGGCCTGCAATTCACCTCTGGCTAAAGCAGGCTTAAGAATATTAGCCGCATCAATGGCCCCTTCGGCAGCCCCCGCCCCAACAAGTGTATGCATTTCATCAATAAAGAGAATGACATTCCCATTTTCCCGAATCTCTTCCATTATTTTTTTCAAGCGTTCTTCAAACTCGCCCCGATACTTAGAACCTGCGACTAAAGCCCCCATATCTAAAGCCACAACCCGCTTCCCTTTAATCGTTTCCGGCACATTCCCCTTCACAATCTGCTGAGCTAAGCCTTCGGCAATAGCTGTTTTTCCCACACCGGGATCACCGATTAAAACAGGATTATTCTTGGTTCTCCGACTTAAGACCTGAATCACTCGTTCAATTTCTTTAGCCCGACCAATCACCGGATCAAGCTTCCCTTCCTGCACTAATTCCGAAAGGTCACGACCATATTCATTTAAAGTAGGTGTTTGCTTATCTTTACTTACACCGGCTTGCCCCGGCATCTTTTTATTTACAGGTATCGCTCCACCACCTAAAAGCGAAAAAACCTGTTTGCGGATAGCATCAGCCGTCACGCCCAAATCGAGCAAAACCTGAGCAGCAACCCCTTCCCCTTCTCTGACCAAACCTAGCAAAAGATGCTCCGTACCTACATAATTCACACCCCATCGCATCGCCTCATCATTCGCCAATTCAATCACCCTTTTCGCCCGCGGGGTAATACTCGTTTTCCCTGTAATCACATGACCCGGAGAGACTAAATCTGTAACTGTTTTACGTACTGTATTTAAATCTAGCCCTAGATTAATTAAAGCCTTCGCGCCAATCCCTTCATTTTCACGTAATAAGCCAAGCAAAACGTGTTCCGTGCCAATAGCCGGATGTCCTAAAACCTTAGCTTCTTCCCCAGCCAAATAAAGAACATGCTGGGCACGTTGTGTAAACTTTGAATACATTATTTTTCCCTCCTTTAAAAGCAATGCATAATGCCTAAATCATTTAACACTATCAACGGAATTTTTTAGCAAAAAGCTCTGCCCTTACTCCATCTCTTTCCTGAGCTGCCATAGTTCTCCCTGTATATCTCTGAATAAAAGCAGGTTGAGCCAAAACTAACAACTCGCATAGATTAAGTTTCCGCAATTCTTCCTTTAAAAGCCCCAAATCAACACCCATTCTTACATCAGACAAACAGTTCAAAGCCTCCTGCGAATTTAGAATTGCTGCATTTTGTAAAACACCAAAAGCTCTGCCTACCCGATCTTTGATCTGGAATGGACATTCCTGAAGTAACCACTTTCTGGTTTTCTCTTCCTTCGCCACAATTTGTAAAGCCAATGTCGTTAAGTTTTGGATGATTTCTAACTCTGTTTGCCCTAGCGTAATCTGGTTAGAAATCTGATATAAATCACCAATTGCCTCTGTCCCTTCCCCATAAAGACCACGTGCCGTAAAACCTAATTGTCCTAAAGAGCTAAAAACCCTTCCGGCCTGCTGTGTCAAGACTAATGCCGGTACATGAACCATCACGCTAGCTCTTAGCCCTGTTCCCACATTAGTCGGGCAAGCAGTCAAATAACCTGTTCTACTATGGAAAGCATATTCCAACTCACTTTCCAAAGCGTCATCTAACTGATCAGCGATCTGCCAAGCCTCTTCCAACTGCAGACCTGGGGAAAAAACCTGTAAGCGGAGATGATCCTCTTCGTTAATCATAATACTAATGGCTTCATCCCCATTAATCAATAATCCCTTATTCCCACCTTCCTCACAATGTTCAGGACTAATCAGATGTTTTTCCAGTAAAATCTGTCTCTCAAGGGCAGGTATTTCATTTAACCGGTAAAAATATAACTTTTCCTGCCCCCGATACCCTAAATTTTCCGCAGCGTTTTTAACCTTTTCCAAGACAGTAAAACCATCAGTTTCATTTTGGAAAGCGGGCATCGGTATTTTTTTTAAATTCCGAGCTAAACGCAGACGAGAGCTAAGAACAATATGATGATGAGGACCTTCTGCCTTCGTCCAATTACTTTGCGCCCGCGCCACAATTTTTTCAATCATCGTTACTGCTCACCTGCCCTTGCTTAATTTTACCTTCGAGCTCTTTAATCCGATCTCGCAATTCTGCTGCCTTTTCATACTCTTCTTTTTCTACCACCTGGCGTAATTGATGTTTTAAATCACTAAGCTCCCGACTAATCCGCAAAGAACTCCCCATCCGCTGGGGAATTTTGCCCCGATGAAGAGTGGCTCCGTGAATCTTCCTTAAAGCAGGCTCTAAATAAGAGGAGAAATGCTGATAACATTCACTACAACCCATGCGCCCCAATTCAGCGATTTTACTGTAAGGGATCTTACAATTAGGGCAAACATTTTCCCGCACCTTCTCCTTAGAAACTAATGGCTGATTAAAAAATACTCCTAAAAGGTCATTAAGGTTATATAGTGGAATTTTCGGGAACTCAATCTTTACTTTTTCCTCCTGAGCACATTGTTCACATAAATGCTTCTCCGTTTTTTGGCCATTGATATATTGCGTGATATGAACATTAGCCAAGTTTTTCTGACATTTTTCACATTGCATTTTTAATCCCCCTTTACCGCTAATCTTTTCGGCATAAAGTTGTTAAAACAACCTGCATTATTTTAGCTCTAATGATATCCCTCTCGGGCAAATCAAGAGCGAGCGTCTCTCTATTAATAATCGCTTTCAAAAGATTATATTCACGTGTTGTGATTAATTGTTCCTCATAAAAGCGCTTTAAAACCCCCTCAGCTTCCCCTTGCTCTAAACTTGGCTCTATCTCCTTATACACATTTTTTAAGACATAATGAGGAAAGGCGTCCCAAGAGATTTTAATAATTCTGACGTAGCCACCGCCCCCCCTTCTGCTTTCGACAAGATAGCCCTGAATAGGAGTAAAACGAGTACTTAAAACATAATTGATTTGCGAAGGAACACAATTAAAAAACTCTGCCAATTCATTACGCTGAATCTCAATCGCCTCCTGATGTGTCAAAAGACTTTTAAGATATTCCTCGATCCGCCTGACGAGACTCATTTTTCCACCTGACCTTTACTGACCTTCTGCTTATATTATATCAACTTTTCTATAAATATATGCAACTACCAATTAACTGCAAAAACAAGGTATGTTTCCAGATAATAACCTATTCTTTACAATTCCTCACCTTTCCTCACCTTTGCGCAATTATTCTTTTGCTCTTAAATTAAAAGATCACGGAACGGCGAAAGCACCGTTCCCTACTTAACAAGCATTCTTAATTTTATCGTAAGTATTGGTAATTTTTCTTCTAATCCTTTGAATGGCATTATCAACAGCCTTCGGTTGTATGGCCAAAGCACCGGTAATTTCTAAATAACTAAAACCTTGTAACCGTAGAAGCAAAACATTTTGTTCTAAACAAGTAAGTTTTTTTTGCAAAAAAGCTATTAATTCTTCTACCCCTTCCTTTTCCAGAAAATTGTTTTCCGGTGTGTCCTTTTCATTCTTAAGCAAATGCTCCTTGGCATAGCGAGAAGACCCAAAACGAGTACTATCATCATCATGGCTATTACTGTGAATAGAAAGCGCATTATTCAAAATCTGCCTTTTTTTTCGATTAGAACGACTTACCGCGGAATTTAACTCTCGCTTGATACATAAAAAGGCGAAATTACGAAATTTGACATTCTTGTTAAAATCATAGGCTTTAATCGCTTCTAATAAACCAATAGTGGCTTCTTGTACTAAATCCTGCTGTTCACCATCTTTAAGAAAATAATTTTTACAAAGATAATAAATAAAGCCACGATAGTCCTTAAGTAATTCTTCCTGGGCTCTTTCGTCCCCACTTTGAGCTAATTTCAAAAGCTCTGTTTCATTAGAATACCAGCTCTTCTTCATAAGCGTACACCCCTAAATCGTCCTCTTACAACAAATTATCACAATTTACTACATAATAGCATCCGCTTTTTGTCCTATTTTACTAGGATTAACGTCCTATTTTTATCTGCTTTTGATAAATCGAAGCTGTTTTATTCACTTTTTTGCAACTTTTGTTAGAATGTACCGCAAAAACATATTAAAAAAACCTGGTTGATTACCAGGGAGAAATTCATGGCTCCTCGAGTAGGATTCGAACCTACAACCCTGCGGTTAACAGCCGCATGCTCTACCGTTGAGCTATCGAGGAATATTTAATTATTCTTCTAAGCAATAAATATATTACCATAGCAATTATACAGTGTCAATAAAAAAAGAGCGTGTGTGTAGTTATTCTGTCTTTATTTTTTAAAAATGGAGCGGGTGATGGGAATCGAACCCACGTAACCAGCTTGGAAGGCTGGCGCTCTACCATTGAGCTACACCCGCAAATGGCTCCTTGAGTAGAATTCGAACCTGCTTTTATCTTTTCATTATGCATTGTATTAAAAGTGATCCTAGCAACGACATACTCTCCCGGATCTTAAGATCAAGTACGCAGCTGCGCCGAAGGGCTTAAATTGCTAGGTAAAACGTGATCTGCTTCGTATTACTGCGTTGTTCTGCGGTCTCGGTGTGCT
>JAQVYD010000077.1 GCA_028709105.1 Clostridia bacterium | reverse complement strand
TACTCTTGTACGTTTTTAGCTCGTTCTTCTTGTTTTTCAATAATCACCACATCATAATTTTCTTCTACTAGAATTTTAGCGATATTAAAACCTATTTTGCCTGCCCCGATAATAATAACACGCATGGATTACAGCTCCTCGTTTTATTCTTGCTAAGTATGCTATCTTGATATCAGCGTAAAGTCAATCTTCTTCTATCTTATTATACCTATATTATTAAAAAAGAAACCAGCCCCTTAACCCAAGCGCGGGAAGAGACCGGTTTCTTTTTTAAAGCTTATCTCTCTACTGTTCTAACGGTAACCTTGGTAACTGCCGGTTCAATATCTGTACCTCGATTTTCCAAAACAACAAAAACATCATAGCGCGTCGCGTCCTCTAACTCTCTTATGCCCACACTTACAACTGCATTTCCCTTAATCCTAGCCTGCCCGCGATAATTTTGGGGGACGATTCTACCCCTAGCATCTTGCCCCGCCATAATGTCTTTAGCCGAAGGGACACGCCCTCCCGATTCTAAGACCACATAATAAGCATTGCAAGTTTCATCAGCTTTCAAAAGTAAATCAAAACGTGTTGTCCGCACATTCGTAACTTTCGGGTAACCATCTACAAAAAATGGTATACTCTTATTACTATATCCTCCGCTAGAACTACTAGAGGATTGTGGTCCCGTTACAGTTTTACCATTGACAATAGCGGTTGCCCCTGAAGCTACTCTAACTGTTTTAGGGATTATTTCAAAGGTCACACCCCGCGCATATACATCAGCTGAATTAATCGTTCCCCAGCCCTTAATAGCTGCCTTATTAATCGCCCTAAGATTTTTTACAGTTACACCGGAAAAAAGAATAACTTCGGTATCTTGAGCCGCCAAATTAAGGTTAAGGTTTTCAATGATACCTTGGGAAAAATTCAATTTTACCTTAGAAGATTCTACGTCTACTTGCCGAAAGGAGCCCTTCATTTCAAGTTTTGCCCCTTGAGGAACCTTAAACATAGCATTAGTAAAACCGGTTCCGACTAAGTTTGCTTCTTCCAATTTAGCTGCTGTTCTGACATCCAGAGGGCCTATGGCGGTAGTGCCTTGCGCCAAAAGACGAAGCTGGCGGCCATAAGCCGAAGCCACGATTACAGAGCCGAGTTTAGAATCATTGATCATTACCCCGCCACCAACCTTAGTGACCCCCTTTACAGTTACATTAGCTAAAACAACGGATCCCTCGCCGATGCCTTCGGTTAAATAAAGATCCCCGGTAATAAAAACATTCCTTAACGTCACATTACTAGTATTAATGGTGACATTACCGTTTACAACAAGCGTGTCATAAGGTGTACCATAGATCCCCGGTTGGTCATACAAGGTTCCCACGGCCCGATCTAAAATTGTCAACATCTCCGCGCGCGTTACTCCCTTATTGGGGGCAAACATTTTATTAGTATACTCACTCATATATTTATACTTTAATACCGAATTAATAGCCATCGCTTCATCTAAAGTAATCTTCTCCAAATCTTCAAACTTACTATAAAGATCCTGCGTGACAGCCGGGAGAGAAAGAACCTTTGTTAAAGCTACGGCCACTTCCTGCCTGGTAATCTCGTTATTAGGTTTAATCACTCCCCCCGGATAATTACTAAGATAACCCGCCGCCACTGCTTTATCAAGCTCTTGCGCAAACCACTTCCCCTTGGGCACATCCGGAAAATTCAAAAAACTGCCTTGGCGATAACCAAACACCCGATTAATAATCGCGCAAAATTCGGCACGCGAAATCGTTTTGTCCGGCATAAATTTTCCGTTAGGATACCCCTCGATATAACCTCTCTCCACCCATGCATTAATTGACTTTTGCGCCCAATGCTTTGGCACATCAGAAAAGATTTTTGCATTTCCCGCTGCAGCTACTGCCACAGTACTTGAAAAAAACAAACTTAAACAAAGAATAAAAACAGAAAACAGCAAAATGTTGCGCAATTTCCCTATTTTCATTAATTAAAACCTCCTTCGCCAAGCAAATTCTGCTTATTATTTATTGAACTTTCTCTCTATTATACCATAACCGGAAGCAAATTTTAACAGCAAAAAACGACTCTATCCTCAACTATATTTTCGCCTGACCTTTTGGTATAATCTTTTAGGGAGGTCTTGACAATGAACGTTTTTAAAACAAAACAACTAGCTGTTTCCGGCTTAATGGCTGCATTAATTATGATCGGAACAATGATTATTCAAATACCTACCCCTACCAAAGGCTATTTACATCTGGGGGACAGCTTCGTCTATCTTAGTGGAATCCTGCTAGGGCCAATAAGCGGGGCACTTGCCGCTGGAATTGGGTCCACACTCGCTGATGTTTTTTCCGGTTACGGCATTTATGCCCCAGCCACATTGATTATTAAAAGTCTGGATGCTTTGGTCGTAGGCTCTTGTTACAACGCTCTTACCCCTAAGACAAATTCCCTCAGCAAAAAAACGGCAAGCTTTATCCTTGCCATTGTCCTTGGTGGAAGCATCATGGTAAGTGGATACCTCGCTTATGAAACCTTTCTCTATGGTTTTCCTACCGCTTTGCTAGGTGTGCCTCTAAATATTACACAAGCTGCAGGCGGTGGAATCCTTGCCCTACCTTTAATGCTCACTTTGGAAAAGTTAAATTTCCCCCAAAAACTAAAATAACCCTCTAATTATAATTAAAACCGAGGATCTGCCGCCAGCACTTTAATCAGGCGATAGCCATCCTCGCCATCAGGATAATAATGCGCCAAGATCTTTTCCGTCGTAAACCCTAACGCCCTGTATAAATGCTGTGCTCTAATATTACTTACCCGCACTTCCAAACCTATCTTTTTATAATTTACCGCAAAACCTCGCATCCTTTCCCTTAAATAAGGTTTTAGCAAACCTTGTCCCTGATAAGCCGGCAAAAGGCACAGGGAATATAGCCGCAGCAAAGTACTCTTCCGCCGAAACAAATACAGGGCATAACCAACAGATTTTCGGGAAACTTCCAATATGTCAAAAAATACTGAATTATCAATATTCCCAATCATCCTCTGCATTGTACGCCGAGAAAATGCCTCCCCCTGCTGAAAACATCTCTGTTCCGTTTCTGCCAACCAATTAAGATCCGCAAGATTGGCTTGACGATAAGTTAAATTCTTCACCCTTTTCACCTGCTAAATAATGAATAATTTGTTTATAAATCGCCGGATTACATTGGTCTTCATCACCTGCATCAATATTCGGATTATCATTTACTTCAATCACCAAATACCCATCTTTAGTCTCTTTAATATCTATGCCATAAAGGCTCTTGCCAATACATTCAGCAGCCCTTAAAGCTGTTTGCAATAACCGCGGGTCAACCTTCTCTATAGGTATTCCCACTACCGTTAACCTCTCCCCTTGTTCAGACCGATCCATAATCCGCCAAGTATTAGGGGCAAAAATATATTTAACTACAGATAAAACCTGCCCGTCTAAAATTACCACACGCCAATCGTATGTGCTAGGAATGTATTGCTGTACAACGAGACGATTAGCCCGTCGCAAAAATCTTTTCCCTACCTGCACAAACCCTTCCGGAGAAACAACTTTATCTACATATTGAGAAAAACAGGAATTAGGTGCTTTTAATACCAGCGGGGATCCGAGCATTTGCAAAAGTTCACGAGCCTTCTCCTTACATACCTCCCGCTCATCCAGAAATAATGTACGCGGTATCGGGACCCCCTTCTTCAGCAAATGTTGATACATATTAACCTTATCGCAACATATTCTGATGCTTTCAGGGTCATCAATGACGCGAAGCCCCTTCATCTGAGCTAAACGAGCCACAACATAACTAGTATTCAAAGGGTCAGTTAACGCTCTGATAAAAATGGCCTCGTAATTACCTAAATATTTCAACTCATTACGAAAAAGAAAATCCAACTGATGTCCCAGTTCAAAAGCTGCCTGCCGATAATGTGCAAGAGAGCTTAACTCTGCAGAACTCCTTAAGGTATAACGTTCAATAAATGCAGCTATTCTTGCCACATCCCTACCTCCTCCAACCGACATCGCTCTTCTTTAGCCAATTCTTTTAAGGATAATGGTTTTATCGCCGAAAAAAGGTAGTGTTTGTCATCAACAATAACGATTATTCTCATCAATGGTATTTGGAAAACCCGAAAAACATCTTGCGCCAGTTCTTGGAATTCATCATTTGCTGTCCAGCCCAAGATGCTATGGACCGCAACAATTTGATAATTATCAGGTAAATATTGACATAGCATGGCGAACTTGCCGCCCATAGTAAGTGTTTTTATCTTTGTTTTTGCTTCCTCCGGATTCTTAATAATGATCTCTTTCGTTGTAAAGGGATTAATCGGATACGCCAAAACAGGAGAAGGGATTTTTTCCGTGAGTATTTCATACCTAGGGATGTTTATCCCCGCTAGATTAGCCTTTTCCATGGTCAAAGGAACCACATAAGCATCAAGCATCTCTTCCATCGTCGGCTTGATTTTAACACCGGCCAATTCATCATCCAGACTATGATAATAGCCCTCCTTTAAATAGGTATAATCACCACACATGTTATAGCTTACAGCTGGATCCTGATTTAAACGAAATAACAAAGGATCACACATACACAATAGACCTCTTTCCCTTCAATTATTTTTTATTTATAGAAAAACAGTCCTCCTGGATCAACGCAATCAGTAGGACTGTGTGGTCTTCGCAAAAACGCCCGCACTTATTTTATAAATTTACCAATTATCCTAATTATAACACACAATACTTTTTCTCAAGCAATTATTTATCTCTAATTTTACTTTTCTTTAGTAACATTTCTTTTCGCTCAAATATTCCTGCATATAATTTAAGGTCTCGCCAAAACGTTGAAAATGTACGACTTCCCGTTCGCGTAAGAAACGCAAGACATCTGTAACCTGTGGATCATCGGACAAATTAATCAACCAATTATAAGTAGCACGAGCTTTTTGCTCCGCCGCCATATCCTCCGTAAGATCGGCGATTGGGTCACCCTTGGCTTGGATATACGCTGCTGTCCAAGGATTACCTACCGCATCCACATAAAAAAGGGCACGATCATGGTCTGCATAATGTCCACCTAAACCAGCCGCTTTCAATTCGGCTACGGAAGCATCCTTTGTTAACTTATGCACCAGAGTCCCAACTATTTCCAGATGCGCCAATTCTTCTGTGCCGATATCGTTCAAAACAGCTTTGGCTCTCTCCGTAGGCATGGCATAACGCTGATTCAAATAACGCAAGGAAGCAGCCAATTCACCATCCGGACCACCATACTGAGTAATAATCCATTTCGCCAACTGCACATTTTTACATGAAACATTTACAGGGTACTGTAATTTCTTCTCATATAACCACATCTCTCTTCCCCCCTTTCTACATTTCCCAAGGCCAAGGCTGTTCCGCCCAGCGCCAATTATTACCCGTATTCATTCCATAGCCATAATTCAAAAGAGGACCGTATTGCTGTTCATATTGCCTCTTTAATTCGCAAAGTTCCTTATGCGTACAATTGTACTGCTCTAACGCCTTGCAATCATCAGGATGAATATCCAAATATAAATTAAGCTCCAAGGCGACAAATTCCATTTGCTGTATTTTTCTAAGTAAAATTAAACACGGATCATTCACAGCCATACGGAACACCTCCCCCAAAATATACTTTACAAGGCCGTGGCCCTTCACAAGGTCCATATTCGCCTTGAGGCATACACAATTCAGGGAAAAGAGTACCCCTGTGCAAAGCCTCTGCCGGACTAAAAACTGCATTATAATACTGCCAAGGTACATAAGCATGCGCTAGACGAAAATCAGGACTAGGTCCCATCCCATATCCGCCCGGCGGGCAGGGCATCTGCGGAGGCATGGGGACCATAGGACAAGGCATCTGCGGAGGCATTGACCCCATGGGTGGACAGGGCATGGGGGGCGGCACCGGCATGGGTCCCATCGGGGGACAAGGCATTTGCGGAGGCACAGGAGAAGGAGAACATGGCGGACAGGGCTTCTTCTTCGCCGTTTCTGGTTCCATGGCATCCGCTGCAG
>JAQVYD010000076.1 GCA_028709105.1 Clostridia bacterium | reverse complement strand
CTGGTCAATCAAGACCTGCACAGGCTCCCGCTCCAGCACCATTTCCACCTTTTGCGACTTTTGTTCCCATGCTCCCTTTGACTGCCTCATCTGCAAAACCGATGGGGTAGTATGTATCCCCAGTTGAGTCCAGGTTGTCCGTATTTCCAGAGACATCACGACCACCACGCTTGAAAAGATAATTCATAATGCATAATTCATAATTCATAATGAAAACATTAAAACATTAAACATTAAAAAGGCAATTCATAATCATGCATTTCTTACAAGGCGGAACGACGAGGGCGTCGTTCCCTACACTTGGGGGAATGATGAGGGCACCGTTCCCTGCACACACTTGAAATATAATTCATAATGCATAATTGTTTCTTTCCCATTGTGCGGTGCACACTGCGCGCCGGAGCGTTTTAGCCGAGGTACTGCCTGAGGGTAATTTAGCGAAAGTCAGCTTAACGTCCTTAGCGAAGGTGAGGCCAGTAATGACGAGGTGCCGACAAGGACGTCGGCACCAGGGCGAACTGAGCACGGACGCGAATTGAGCCCGGTCGGCATTACTCCGAACCAAGCTCTAGGACGTTCTGACTGCAGCTACGAAACCCGAAGGCAGACCTCGGCGAAAACGCATCTCGCACTATCTCACACTATTTCACACTATCTTATAAAATCAACCCAAATCCCTTGTTTACTCTGCACTATCTCGCACTATTCCGTACTACCTTATAAAATCAACCAAAGTCGGCATAATCACCCTCGCCCCTACCGCCAAAGAAGCCCGATAAACAGCTTCCTGCTCCTTCAACTGCATAATTACCCAAGCCGAATCCACACCATCCACCTCTGCCTGCAGATTGGAAAAATTAACTTTCTGCTCCTCCAAACGGGCCTTGGTCATTTCCAAACGATTGACACTGGCCCCTACTTTAGCCCGGCTTGCCAAAACCTGATCAATCGCCTTTTGCAGTGCTCCTAAATCCTCGTTACTCAAAGCCTGAGCATTATTATCATCCATATGCCCCACAATATCCTCCAAAGCCTTGAAAACACCCGATTTCACAAAAACTTCCTCTGCCGTAAGATTAATCGGTATTTCTACACCCACCCCTATTTCATACTGAATACTGGTCGTATTATGATGCCATTCCCCTGCCACATAAGGTTCTTCCGTGGTATTCGTGCCACCGAAGATATAGCGATCACCATGCATCGTATTCGCAATCGCGCCTACCTCCTGGACGATCTGTTCCACCTCGGCATGAACAACCGCGCGATCATTAGAAGACAGAGTACCGTTAGCTGCCTGGATGGTCAATTCAGAAACCCTTTGCAAAGCGTTAGTCAGACTACCCAGAGTATCATCTGTTGTCGTCAGCCAACCTAACGCGTCTTGCACATTGGCTTGGAACTGCGCATTTTCCCTCAGCCGGGAAGAAAGACGCAAGCTTTCCACGATACCGGTAGGGTCATCCGAGGGCTTATTGATACGCATACCCGTAGCCAGTTGATTCTGAATTTTCTCCATGGAGCGTATGTTTCTGGACAAACTATTCTTTAAATTATTTACCAAGACATTATTTGTAATCCGCATTTCGCCAACACCTCCTAACGTCCGGCCATGCCTAATCTATTCACAATAATATCGAGCATTTCATCCATCACATTAAGGATGCGCGCCGAGGCCGTATAAGCATGCTGAAATCTAATCATATTGGTCATTTCCTCATCCAAGGAGACACCGGAGACAGCCTCGCGCCGGTTAATTAACTGTTCAACCAGCGAAACCTTGTTTTCCACCATCTGGGAAGCTTCCTGCCCTTGAATCCCTAATTGACCGATGGCCGAACGATAAAAATCCCCAAAAGTTGCTGCTCCGCCCGTCATCGTTAACTTGTTTTTCAACTGCGCCATCTTTAAGGCATTTTTACCGTCTCCCTGATAAACAGCAGGATCCGCAGCAGGATCGGGATTGAAGTCACCGGCCGCCGCAATGCGATTAATGTCATCGATGATTTCTGGATTAACCCGAATGTTTCTCGCATTAAATTGTAAACTGCCGTCATCCGCTGTAAAAAAAGCACGGCCCGTCTCACCATTCAACTCGTAACCGGCACGATGTAATGTATTAACCTCCTCGGCAATAGTCGCCGCCAGAGCAGACATCTTCTCCTGATATTCCACGATGACCGCATCGCGTATCTCCTGATACCCCTTGAGGATACCCCCGTTCGCCCGTACCGGCCCCTGCGAAGTCCCGGCAAGAGGATCATACCATTCTAACTTAGCTTGTGTAGGGTCGGCATAATCATCAAAAAACCTTACTTCGGAAACAATGGCCCGGCTGACTAAAAACTTCCCCCCAATCGTAACATTGATCGCACCTAATTGATCCTCGGTCACATCAATATTGATATTCTTAGCCAGTTGTTCTAAAAGAAGTTCTCGCCTGTCACGCAAATCATTCGCTTTGCCTCCGTTAGCTTCTGCTTTGATGATCTGATGATTAAGTTCCCCGATTTGCCGGGCAAAAGAATTGATTTCATTTGCTTTGACGGCCAAACTCTTATTGATATCTGCCTGTAAATCCGAAAACTGGGAATCTAAATGATTAAACGTACTCGTCAAAGCAGTCCCTCTCTGCATCACTGTCGTCCGCGCCGCCACACTTTCCGGATTTTTAGCCAGCACCTGCCAGGCTTCCCAAAACTGATCCATCACCGAACGGACACTAGTCTCTGACGGTTCGTTAAAGATCACTTCCAGTTTATTTAAAAGATTAGCTTTCGTTTCCCACTCCCCCAAGGCCTTACTTTCCGTACGCATCTGAATCTCTAGGAATTGATCCTTCACCCGTCTGATTTCGGCAATATCTACCCCTGTCCCTACATAGCCTTTTAAAACCTTCAGGGCGGGAGTAGCCTGCATAATGACCTCTTGACGCGTATATCCCTGTGTATTGGCATTAGCAACATTATGCCCCGTAATATCCAGGGCTCTTTGCTGGGCAGCAAGCCCGCTATAACCTATATTTAAGCCGGTAAAGGTAGACCGCACAAAATCACTCCCTCATTCAAACCTTCTTATCGAGAAGATTATTCAACTGCTCCGCTTTTACTTCCTGCTCCGCATTATAAAGTGGCTTTGATTGCTGATTAATGGTCTCTACGGTAAAATTAACAAAACGTAAAGACTGCTGAATCAAGCTTGTGTTTTCTTGATTCAGTTGTGTCAATTCGCGGATAAGTACGAAAAAGTCTTCCTGAATTTGTTTTAATTGACCCTGACTACCTAACGGCAATTGCGGAAGGATCTCTTGCAAAGTACTATTACCGTCAAAGCCGAATAATTCCGCAAGCAAAGTAAAACAAGCTTCTCGTTTTTCTTCCAGCTTCCCGAGCTGAAAAATCAAGCTCTCCTCTTGCCTTGTGACCTCATTAAGTGCCTCTAAATTTCCCTTAATCAGATGCTGTTGTTTATGCATAGACAAGTCCGTTAACTGACTATAAAGTTTTTTTTGTTCTTCTAGGATTTTAATTGCTTCTTGACAAGTGGATTCCATTGCCGCACCCCTTTAAATACGTTGATCCCAAAAACCTTCCTGCCAAATCTTTTCCACCAGCTCCTCATTTTGCACTCCATACGTCCCCGCCTGCATAGTTTGCCTTAACTCTTCCAATTTCCGTTCATTAGGCTGCGGAAGCTGTTGTAGAGCAGTTCGCGCCACATTAATAAACCTAGCCTCTTGGGAAATATTGAGTTGATCCTCTTGCCGCGAACCTTCTGTCCTCGCTGCAACATTTTCCTTTTTCTGTTGTTGATAAGCTTTGGTAATCCCAGGTATCGGCTGATTAACAATCCTCATCATTACTCACCTCAAATTTTCTGAAACAACACAAGACTTCTACTATATATTTCGACTAAAAACCCTCTTTTGTTGACAGCCTTATTTCACCAATTTCAGCCTTTACCTTCCGTTTTCGTCTTTTTACTCAACCTTTCCCATTATCTTTACCTTTCCCTAATCCGCTTTTTAGTTATTCCTTTTCCGCCAAAGCTCTGCGGTATGCATCCGTGTCCCTTCCCGTTTTGTCTCCTCATTACTCCCCTCATTAAACCTCTTTTCTAGAATTTTTTTGTTTTCTTCCTGAATAACTTTTTTCAAACCTGAAGTTAACTTTTCCTGACAGGAAGGACAATAACGCCCTCCGGAAATAAACCCCCCGCACAGCTCACATTCTAATTTAATCTGTTTTATCGCTCCGGCAGCAAGACGCCCTTCCTTAAGGAAGTGCAGCACCTTCTCTTCTCCTATCCCCGTATCCTTGCTTACATCAATCGCCGAAACTCCGGGATGCTGAGCGATATATTTACGAACAACCCGGAAACATTCCTCTTCCTTCTCTTGACATTCCGGACAAAGAGGTGTTCGCAAAAAATTAAAGATCTTCCCACATTCCGAGCAATTTCTTAATTCCACCAAAACCCCTCCTCCCCATAAACATCTATTTATATTTATTTTCTTTTACTTTTTGATAATAAAACCAACTGCCCGCGAATTTTTCCATCATTTTAACATTATATCCTGCCGCCCAAGTTACCCCATAAACCTCGGCAGCACCGGCCTGCCGTAAAACATCGGCACAAGCCAACAGTGTAGCTCCTGTAGTAATAATATCATCAACCAACAAAATGGTACTACCCGACATTTTTTTCTCCTGCGAATATTTAAAGGCTCCCTTAATATTCTTCATCCGTTCCTCCCTGCTCAGCACCATTTGCGGATGATGGAAATGTTCTCGTGCTAAAGCATCTGCCCAAAGAGGCTTCCCCAGTTCTTCCGCGACAACCTTGGCTAAAAGCAAACTCTGGTTGTAACCCCGTTCACTTTGCCTGCTAAAATACAGAGGCACGGGGACAACAGCCCGAATTTTTTCAGTAAATCCTAACTTCTTAAGACGGCACGCCATTAAATAACCGATCGGCTCGGCTAAATCTTTCCTGCCGTTATATTTTAAATCATAGATCAACTCCCTGAACATCCCTTCATGCGGCACGACACTGCTTACCCGTAAAGACATCTCCGTCCAAGTACGACAATTGGGACAATTGTTTTCCCCCATAAAATACCCACACCGCGAACAGGCCTTGTTATCCTCGCTAATCTGCAGTATTTTTCCCGCACAATTGCCGCAAATTCCTCGCTGTTCGGCACTTGGGGACTTTTCCAAACAAAAAAGACAAAAGTCTTTTACCGGGAATAATAACTTCCAAATGCTATTCCACCAAACTTGCCTCTCCATTAGCTCCGATCAACTCCCATCATACACAAGTCGAATATATTATAATATATTCGACTTGTGTCCCCTTTTACCCTTTTACCCTTTTACCCTATCTTTTTAGATCTGAGCTAATTGTTCATAAAGATAATTATTTAATACCTTGATATATGTCCCTTTCATCCCTAAAGAACGGGCATCAATTACTCCGGCACTCTCTAATTTACGCAAAGCATTAACAATTACCGAACGAGTGAGCTTATATTCTTCAGCTAGTTTACTGGCGACAAGAAAACCTTCTGAACCCTCGATTTCATTAAAAATATATTTTACAGCTTCTAATTCAGAATAAGAAAGAACCTCTAAGGCCAACTGCACAACAGTTTTCTTCCGCGCTTCATTTTCCATACGTTTATTGGCATTTCTTAAAATCTGTGTTCCGGCTACACTCGCCCCATATTCCGCCAAGATTGTTTCCGCAGGATTATACGGCTCTCTTTCCCTCGCATAAATAACCGTACCCATTCTTTCCCCATTCCCAACAACCGGGGTCAAAATGCAATAAAAATTCGTACCCTTAGGAACAAGGTTAACCTCCGTATGGGTAAACCCGAAAATCCATTGCCGACTATTTTCTGAAAATCGGCCCTTTAAAAGCTCTTCCTCCGGAAACATTCCGCCCCTAATCGTCACAAGCTCTCCCTTCCCCAACAAAACACCGGCTTTATCAGCGATATAGACACTGGCCTCCAGTAGATGGGATATCTCTGCCGCGATGGTGTCATAATCCAACACCTGCCCTGCCGACTTCTGTAACAACTGATGCAGGACTCTGGTCTTTTCTAACAACAACTGCATTTCCATAATAAATTCCT
>JAQVYD010000075.1 GCA_028709105.1 Clostridia bacterium | reverse complement strand
GGGAATTACAGAATTATTTTTAACAAGGATGACCAACATTTACTTATTAGGATTATTAAGATCGCTCCTCGTGGAGAAGTGTATAAAAAGCTGTGAACCTGATTTTTGAGTTTTATTTTGTGTTGAAGATAAAAAACGCTATGGATAAAAGCCCATAGCGTTTTTTATCTTTATTTCCCGAATTCTATAGCGTAGTGGTACTAATTATAACTGTTCTCGTGCCATCATTCCAGCTTACTTTATAGTCAAGCTTGGCAAAGTCTCTGGTCTTAATATATGTCCGTCCATCGATGATTACCCCTGTCAGGTCAATCTTGTCACCATTTCTTAAAACATAGGCTTGACTATTTTCGGCATCCCAGCTTACTTCTTCACCAAAAATTTCCGCGATTTGCCGCATTGGTAAATAGGTTTGATTTTCAATATTTTTTACCTCGAGAGAATTCTGCGAACTGCCTTTAGCGTCTGTGAGGGTATAGGCATTAGTGTCAACTTGTATTTCCATTGTTCTTCTGACCTTCTGCAGATATTCCGTATAAGTCATCAGGTTAGCCGTAGGTGTGGTTACGGTAAATGGAGCTGTTTTTTTAGTCTGAGACTGTCCTTGCATTTGCAGAGATGCTTGTGCTCCCTTTTCTTCAAGATTCATCGTGAAAGCAAAGGTATTCGCATAGACTTCCTGCTCATTTTTACCTAAGGTATAGCTTATTTTAAGGCCGTCCGCGGCTTTGGGGATCTCTCCTTTTTGTTGTAGTCCGGTTTGCAAAGCCCTGATTACTTGTAAATATTCCCCCTTGTTTCCTGCAATTTCCGTTATCGCTTCGTTGAGGAATGTTTTATAGGAGGTTTTTTCTTGTGGCTCTAATCCTAAAATAGTCATTTCTTCATCATTAAGGGCATCGAGAAAGGAATCTATGCACTTTTCGAGGTCGGTGATATTATTAATCGTATATTCCAGAAAACCCCCCAGTAATTGTAAGGCTTGTGTTCCTGTTACTTCCCAAGAATAGGTATTCCCGTTTTGTACAACGAGTCCGGGACTGTAGTTTTGATAGGCTTCAGGAATCTTCACGATCAGTTTTTGTAATACATTGTTTAGTTGATTATTCATAAAAGCATTTTGGTTAAGTTTGCTGAAAGGCTGTTCCGGCACATCAGCTATGGATTGGCGATATTCCTCTTGGTTTATCAGCAAATATACGGTATCACCAAAGACTTCCTGCAATTTATTACTTGTTTCAGGCTCCCCCATTCCTTGCGCAAGCTTGAGTAATTCATCTATCTTAAGATAGATGATATTGTCTTTACAGATAATCCTTGTTAGTATTTGTTCGGTTTTTGTACTATTATCAACAAGGAAGAAGGTACAATCTACAATATTTTTTTCCAGATCAGTTTTCCCGGTATATTTAATGGTAACTCCTTTTTGCAGCATGTTATAAAGTAAAGTTTCCGCTGCATCAGCAGTAGCGGGGACGGGTAGCCCCTTTAGGGAAAAAACGAAATCTCCTGAAGTTTCAGTCGTGTTCAGCTCGCTTAGTTCTTTTTGCAGACCAAGAAATCCCAGTTCAGCTTGGCTGCATCCTGCTGTTAAAGTAGCGGTCAGCAGCAGTAATAAAAAGACAGCCAATAATTTTCTTTTGGACATTTAACTCACTCCTTAGTATTATTAAAGACATAATGCAATTAATAATGAGAAGTAATGATGATTACATTATGAAATTTGTTTTTAATTATATCATATTATGTGTTTTTTTTCTAATTTTGCTATACTAAAGGTTAGGGGGGAATATTTGATGAAATTAGCGCGTTTTCAAGTTAATGAACAAATCTTTTATGGAGAGGTTCAGGGGGAACAGCTGCAAGTGCTTACGGGAGATCCTTTGCACAAATATCAAGTTACGGATAAGTTTTTTGCTTTAGCCGAAGTAAAAATTTTGGCACCTGTTACGCCCGGTAAAATAATCTGTGTTGGGTTTAATTATTCTGACCATATTCAAGAAATTCGTAAAAATCCTAGAATAACGGAGGAACCGATTATTTTTTTAGCGGCACCGTCTGCTTTGCTTCATCCGGGTGAAACGATCCATCTCCCTTATCCTGAACATGAAACGCATTATGAAGCAGAGTTAGTCGTAGTGATCGGGAAAGAAGGACGGGATATTCCGCCGGAAAAAGCTCGGGAATATATTGGGGGTTATACCTGTGGGAATGATGTTTCGGATCGGGATATTCAGAAACAAGATAAGCAGTGGACGAGAGCAAAATCCTTCCATACCTTTAAACCACTAGGTCCTTTCCTTGTGCGAGATCTTGCCGCGGCAAAGTTGTCCATTCAAAGTAGAGTGAATGGTCAGCTTAAACAAAAGAGTAATACGCAGTTGATGATTTGGTCTGCCGAGCAGTTAGTTGTTTTTATCTCCCAAGTGATGACTCTTTACCCCGGAGATGTGATTTATACAGGTACTCCTGCCGGCGTGGGACCTTTAACCGCAGGTGATCTTTGCGAAATTGAAGTCGAGGGTATTGGGATCTTGCGTAACCCGGTCTGCTGAAAAGGTATTTTAGGGGAATTATGTTCACGGCTCAGGTGATTGATAAAACTTTCTTGACAGGGGGGAATTAATATACTATTCTTGAAGAACAGTTAATTGTCGGGCTTAATTATCATAATCTTAGGGTTATCTATATTTACCGTCAAGGAGAAAGAAAGGTGAACATGTTTTATGAGTGGTGAGCTGAAAAAAGAACAAGTCCTCGCAATTATTAAGAACAAAGGAAATGCCAAAGAAAAACTACTTTCGATTCTCTTGGCAATTCAAGAGGCATCAGGTTGGAATTATGTGGACAAAGAATGGGCTAAACTGGTAGCCACAGAACTGGAGATCCCCTTAACTAAAGTTTATGATGTCTTAACTTTTTATGCAATGTTTTCGACAGAACCTCGGGGTAAATATGTAATTGAAATCTGCAAAAGCGCCCCCTGTCATGTAGCTAAGGCTGATTCAGCTGTGCAAATGTTTACAGAGGAACTGGGTATTAAGATGGGAGAAACAACTGCGAACAATCTTTTTACACTACAGTATACTTCTTGCTTCGGAGCCTGCGATCTTGCCCCCGTAGTCAAAATTGGCGAAAAAGTGTATGGTCATCTGACTAGGGAAAAGGTTGCGGAGATAATTAAAACTTACCGGGAGGGATCGAGATGTCTAAAATAATGCCGTTGATCTCTGCTAATTGTGGTAAAATAAGTCCCGCTTCGGTAGAGGATTATGTTCGTGCCGGTGGCTTTTCCGGGTTGCAAAAGGCTCTGAAAATGCCGCCCACGCAAATTATTAATGAGGTTAAAAAAGCTAAATTGCGGGGACGTGGCGGGGCAGGGTATCCGGCTGGTTCCAAGTGGCAGCAATTATATGAGATTAAGCATTTCCCTAAGTATATTGTTTGTAATGCCGATGAAGGAGAACCGGGAACTTTTAAGGATAAACTTCTCTTAGAAAAAGATCCCTTGCGGGTTATTGAAGGAATGACGATTGCCGGTTATGTTTTTAATGCGCATGACGGTTATATTTATATCCGTGGTGAATATGCCGCGCTTCAGGATGATTTTCAGGCCGCGATAGATAGTGCGGTTAGAGCAGGTTATCTTGGTGATAAGATTCTGGGTACCGATTATTCCTATCATCTTCATATTATGACCGGGGCAGGAGCTTACGTCTGTGGAGAAAACTCGGCCATGCTAAACTCTATTGAGGGTAAAGTCGGCAGACCTAGGGTTAAGCCTCCTCATCTAGCGGAAGTTGGTCTTTTTCAACAGCCAACCTTGGTTAATAATGTGGAATCTTTTGCGAACATCCCTACGATTATGCAAATAGGCGGCGAAAAATATCTCAGTTATGGCACCGTAGATAGCGGGGGGACTAAGCTGATTTGTCTTTCCGGTAATGTCGCTAATCCCGGTGTCTATGAGGTTCCTTTTGGTCTTACCTTACGCGATCTTATTTATGATGAGGAATTGGGGGGAGGTCCCTCCGGACAGAAAAAGATTAAGTTTTTCCATTTAGGCGGGCAATCCGGCCCATGTGGCTTTTTGTCGCAACTGGATACGCCGTATTGTTATCAAGCCTTACGGGATAAAGGTTTAAGTGTGGGATCCGGTGCCATTGTGGTGATGGATGAATCTGTTTGTGTGATTGATTATTTAAAAGCTGTCACAGAATTTTTTATCCATGAATCTTGTGGTAAATGTACACCTTGTCGTGAAGGGAATAAACAGATTTATGCTTTACTTGATAAATTTGCGCAGGGGACGGCATCGAAGGAAGATTATGCGTTGTTGCAACGCTTGAGCACCCTTTTGGCGAAAGCTTCTTTCTGTGGGCTGGGGCAAGCAGCTGCGACGGCTCTCAGCACTTGTTTGAAAAATCTGCAGGCGGAATTTGATGCGCACATCGAAGGGCGATGCCCAGCGGGAGTATGTTTCACTAAACAAGAAAGTGGTGAACAATGATGCAGAATTTTGCAAAGGTAAAGAAAAAAGTAACGGTAACTATTGACGGTGTTCAGGTAACTGTACCGGAGGATACGACCATTTTAGAAGCAGCTAAAAAAGCGGGAGTAATTATTCCTACTCTTTGTCATCATCCTGACCTGAAGCCGCGGGCGACATGTCGGGTTTGTATTGTTGAAGTAAAAGGGCAGAGAAGGTTTCAGACAGCCTGCAACACGCCGGTAGGTGAGGGTAACGAGATCTTTACCAATACGAAGGCCGTAAGAGAAGCCAGAAAAACAGTGTTAGAACTTATTTTGGCTGATCACCCTCAGGATTGTTTGAAATGTGTCCGCAATCAAAAATGTGAACTGCAGAAGTTAGCTTATGATTATCAAATTAGGGAGATTCCCTTTACTGTTTCGGCTAAAAACCTGCCTCTCGAAGATAGTAATCCGGCTATTGTTAGAGATATGAATAAATGTATAAAATGTGGTCGTTGTGTTGAGGTTTGTCAAGAAGTACAGCAGGTGGCGGCTATCAATACGGCGCATCGTTCCGAGGAATTTTGTATTTCCACAGCTTTTGAGGAAAAACTGGCTGACTCTCCTTGTGTTTACTGTGGGCAGTGTGTCGCTGTTTGTCCCGTGGGCGCTTTAACGGAAAAGAATGATACGGCTAGGGTTTGGGCGGCACTTGATAATCCGGAATTGCATGTAGTTGTGCAAACAGCTCCTGCGGTGAGGGTGGCTCTGGGTGAGGAATTTGGGATGCCGCCGGGAAGTATCACGACGGGTAAAATGGTGGCAGCCTTAAAACGTCTGGGCTTTGCTAAGGTTTTTGATACCAATTTTACAGCGGACCTCACCATCTTAGAGGAAGGGCAGGAGCTTCTCCAGCGTCTCCAAGAGGGCGGAACCTTGCCGATGATTACCTCTTGCAGTCCGGGCTGGATAAATTATATCGAGAAATTTTATCCTGAACTTTTGCCGCACGTCTCTACCTGTAAATCACCCCAGCAGATGTTTGGCGCTTTAGCGAAGACTTATTATGCCCAAAAGGCTAATCTGGCGGCAGAGAAAATTTTTGTTGTTTCCATCATGCCTTGTACAGCCAAGAAATATGAATGTACTCGTCCGGAAATGAGAAGCAGTGGTTATCAGGATGTTGATGTTGTTTTAACGACACGGGAACTGGCGCAAATGATTAAGGAAGCCAGTCTGGATGTGGACACTCTTCCTGAAGCTGAATATGATGCGCCTTTGGGGCTTTCTACAGGTGCAGCCGTTATTTTCGGCGCTTCCGGGGGAGTGATGGAAGCAGCTTTGCGCACAGTTTATGAAGTAGTTACAAAACAAGACTTAAAAGATGTAGACTTTAAGATGGTCAGAGGTTTAGAAGGGATTAAAGAAGCTACCGTTGATCTGGCTGGTACAAAGGTTAAAATTGCTGTAGCCAATGGCCTTGGTAATGCTAAAGTACTGTTGGAAAAAATTAAAGCGGGTGAATGTGATTATCAGTTCATCGAAATAATGGCTTGCCCCGGCGGGTGTATAGGTGGCGGAGGTCAACCCTTCGGAACTACTGTGGCGATTAAGAAGAAACGGTTAGAAGCACTTTATGAAATTGATCAAGGTTCAGAAGTCAGAAAATCTCACGAAAACCCAGCAGTTACCCAGCTTTATGATGAATTTTTGAAAAAAATTCTTGACCATGAAGCTCATGAATTGCTGCACACATATTAT
>JAQVYD010000074.1 GCA_028709105.1 Clostridia bacterium | reverse complement strand
GGCCAAGCAAATTGTTTGGGAAAGATTGTTTCCTCGGCTGTTTTTATTCCGGCAAATATTTTCTACTGTATTTCAAGAAACAATGAGCACACTACATAAAATAGCTATGCCTATAAAAATAAAAAA
Source organism: Clostridia bacterium (assembly GCA_028709105.1). Taxonomy (GTDB): domain Bacteria; phylum Bacillota; class Peptococcia; order DRI-13; family DTU073; genus JAQVYD01. Next base: position 6,150 of record JAQVYD010000074.1, on the reverse strand, counting down.
AATCCGTTTACATACAGAAGTTGCCCTACAAGATGCAGCCCAAACTGCTTTAGCTGTTGGTATTTTTTGGTGGACATGGGGAATCATTTATAGTCAGATAGATCGCTATTTCAATATCTCTAAGACTACTAATGACCTAGCGATTATCCCTAATTATCGTAAACAGCAGCTGTTGATTATGGACTTCTCTTGCATATTAGAGTTTCCTCTAGGTCATATTATTATTATCATCTATTATTTGTTTAAAAATGCTGAGAAAATAAGAAGATTATTAAGGAGGGTTAGTCAATGAGTGAACATCCTATTGAAGGTCTGATGAAAACAGCCATGGAAAGTATTAAAGAAATGGTGGATGTAAGTACAGTAGTGGGGGATGCCGTTGAAACTCCCGATGGGACAGTGATTATACCTATTTCTCGTGTGACTTGTGGATTTGCCGCGGGTGGAAGTGAATTTTGCCTTTGTTTCCGTAATAAAGATGAAATACAAAAATCCGAAAGCCCTTCTTTACCTTTTGGTGGTGGTAGTGGAGCAGGTGTATCTGTTCAGCCGGTTGGTTTTTTAGTTGTCGGTAATGGACAAGTACGACTGATGTCGGTAGGCGGGAAAAATGCCTTTATGGAAAGGCTGATTGATACTGCTCCTCAGGTAATGGAACAGCTGCAAAAACTGGTAGGAGGGAAAGAGAAACAGCAAACAAATACGGTTACAGCTGATACAGATGTAGCTTTTATAGATACGGACGAAGATTTTAAGTAAGGATGAAGAAGGCGCATAACCTCAGAAGGTGTTTACACCTTCTCTTTTTTATAATGACTGTGACCGAAAAAATGTTCTAAATGCTGTAACGGTTTCATAAGTTTACAAAAGGAAAAGAGAGTAGGGATAAAGGCCGGGAAGATTATGATTAATCTGATTTGGTTAATAATGATTATCGCGGGGATTGTTTTGGCAGGGATACGGGGTCAACCGGAAGTTATTACCGAATCAGCATTTCAGGCTGCTCAGGCAGCTGTAAAATATTCGATAGAATTGATGGGCATGATGAGTCTTTGGCTGGGATTAATGAAGGTAGCGGAAGAGGCGGGACTGATCAAAACCTTGGCGAGAATCCTGCGACCCTTTACAAAGCTGCTTTTCCCCTCACTTCCGCCCAATCATCCGGCACTAGGTTCTATCTTAATGAACTTTAGTGCTAATCTATTGGGACTGGGAAATGCGGCAACTCCTTTTGGTTTAAAAGCGATGCAGGAACTGCAAAAAATAAATAAAAACAAAGATGAAGCCAGTGAAGCCATGTGTACTTTTCTAGCGATGAATACCTCCAATATTACACTTTTACCGGCAACAATTATTGGGATACGGCTTGCGGCAGGTTCAGCTAATCCTACGGAGGTTATTGGTACGACCCTCTTTGCAACAACGATAGGTTTTACAGCAGCTTTAATCACAGATGGAATCATGCGCCGTTTACATAGATAAAAGGGGGAGGCTACATGGAAGCAATAATTTATGAGTTATCCAGATGGGCAATCCCCGGAATTATCTTTTTTATTCTGCTTTATGCGAGTTTACGAGGCGTTAAAGTATATGAATGTTTTGTCAAAGGGGCGGAAGAAGGATTTGGGCTAGCGGTAAAAATTATCCCTTTCTTAATAGCGATGATGATGGCAGTAAGCATTTTTAGACATGCCGGAGTGATTAGCCTTCTAGAAAAACATTGTGGTTGTTTCTTTAATCTTTTGCATATTCCACCCGATATCTTGCCTTTGGCGATTATGCGGCCTCTATCCGGCGGGGCAGCTTTAGGTATTACCACCGAATTAATTAATACACATGGGCCGGATTCTTATTTAGGGCGCTTAGCTTCCACGATGCAAGGAAGCACAGATACTACTTTTTTTATCCTTGCTGTATATTTTGGTTCGGTAGGGATAAGAAAATATCGTTATTCACTAGGCGTAGGCCTTTGGGCTGATGTAATTTCCTTTCTTGCTTCAATTTATATTGTGAGCAGGGTTTTTTGAACCCTTGCCGAAAGATTTAATTAAGATCATCAGGTAAAAGCATTATGAAGAGCAGCTCAAAAAATGGTGGTGGGGAAGCTGGAAAGACTACAAAAATATCTGGCTCGTTGTGGTATAGCTTCACGGCGTAAGGCCGAAGAAATGATCAGACAAGGGCTAGTAAAGGTCAACGAACAGATTGTTTCAGAAATGGGTTTTCAAATAGAGCCGGGCAAAGATCGGGTTGAAGTACAGGGTAAAAAAGTAGAACCGGAAAAAAGAAAGGTTTATTTTCTTTTAAATAAACCAGGTGGGGTAGTCACAACATTAGATGACCCTCAAGGAAGAGCAAAAGTGACCGACTTATTAAAAGGAGTCGCAGAACGTGTTTATCCGGTAGGCAGGCTGGATTATCAGTCAGAGGGGCTTTTACTTTTGACCAATGACGGTGAACTAGCTTATCGCCTTACTCATCCTCGCTTTGAAATTGCCAAAACCTATCTGGCCAAAGTACAAGGGCAAGTGAAAGAACAGGCTGTAGAGAGATTGCAAAAAGGGGTAGAACTGGAAGATGGACTGACTCAACCAGCCTTAGTGAAGATTCGACAACGTGGCCTAGCAGAAACTTTATTAGAAATAACCATTAAGGAAGGGCGCAACAGGCAAGTACGGAGAATGTGCGAAAAAATAGGACATTCAATTATCTCTTTAAAGCGTATAAAATTAGGTCCACTGGCTTTAGGTAATCTGCAAACCGGGCAGTATCGGGAATTAAAGCAAAAAGAAATACAAGCATTAAAAAAAGCCTGTGCTTTAGAATGATCTTTTTAAAAATATGAGAAGAATTATAAAATAACACCACAGTTAATTGCCATGGTGTTATTTCCCTTGATAAGGAATAAGCGGGGGGTGTTTAGCGACGTTTAGAAGGTCTAAACCTATCTAATGTCCCTAGGAAAATATGGGCAAGCCCAAAACCTTTCACTCCCGCACCTATTGGTCCGCGTATTAAAGAACCAATACCTGTTACAACAGCACCTAATCCAGTGACAAACAAGCTCGTAGTATTTTTTTTCATGAAATATTCACCTCCGCAGTAAATAGTATTTCTTACTAGTTTTTTAAATATGCCTTGGTAAAATTACAAATTAAAATTCTGCATATTTTTGATTGGAAAGGACATTTCACGGATAAAATAATGAAGATGGCAAAAGCTTTAGTAATTTATTACAGGAGGTAATACTAATGAACCTAAGAGCTTGTCCTAAATGTCAGCATCGTTTTTATCAAATTATGGATCACTCCACAAGAGAGGCAGAACCACAAGAACATTTTGTCATGTGTTCTTCTTGCGGATCTCTCTTAGGAACATTTCGGGAATCTGGAGAAAGTAAAGAATAATGAGCCTGTGAGGCTCATTTCTTTTTAAAAAGCATTGTGCTATAATTTTGAGGGAGGCGAGAATAATTAACACATATTATGACTGTTTACATAATGAATTTCAAATCAAGCCTAAGTTCATTAAATTAATGCAAGAAGCTAGTACAAGCTGTCTGCCAATTTTTCAAGAAATCGCAGAGCTTGTAGAAAATAATCAATTAAAAATCTTGCGAGCTTTTCAACAACACAGAATTACAGATTTTCATTTGAATGGTTCAACCGGTTATGGTTATGGTGATGAAGGGCGGGACAAACTAGAAAAAGTCTATGCTACGGTTTTTAAGGCAGAAAAAGCCTTAGTTCGTGCACAGATTGTTTCTGGGACTCATGCCCTTGCTTTAGGATTAATGGGAAACTTGCAGAGAGGAGAGGAGCTTCTTTCAGCCACAGGTAGACCTTATGATACTTTACTTAAAGTTATCGGGATACACGGGGAAGATGGTTCCCTAAGGCAAATGGGCATAAACTATCGGGAAATTCCTTTAACCAAAGAAAAAGAAATTAATTTAGAACAGCTTGGTACGAGCATTTCTCCCCAAACGAAAATAGTCATTTTTCAGCGTTCCAAAGGATATGAATGGAGACCTTCCTTTAGTATTGAAAAATTAGCGCAGGCTATTAAAATTATTAAAGATAATTTTCCGGAAATTATTTGTATGGTTGATAATTGTTATGGTGAATTTGTAGAAAATCAAGAACCTTTGGAAGTGGGTGCCGATTTAATCGCCGGTTCTTTGATTAAAAACCCCGGAGGCGGTTTAGCTTTAACAGGAGGATACCTTGCCGGTAAAGAGAACTTAATTAATAAAGCAGCATTACGTTTAACTGCGCCAGGTATTGATCTGGAAGTAGGTTCAAGTTTGAATTTTAATCGACCTGCTTATCAAGGATTATTTATGGCTCCGTTAATTGTCGGAGAAGCCTTAAAAGGGGCAGTTCTTGCCGCTAAGTTTTTCCAACTTTTAGGCTTCTCGGTACTTCCTCAGTTTGATGAACAACGCACAGATATCATTCAGGCGATCAGATTGGGAAGTCGGGAATTAATGCTTTCTTTTTGTCATGGGTTGCAAAAGGCTTGTCCTTTAGATGCTTACGTAAAACCTGAACCAGCTTTATTACCCGGTTATACTGATGAAGTCATTATGGCCGGCGGAACTTTTATTCAAGGTTCTTCTATAGAACTAAGTGCTGATGGTCCCATCAGACCTCCTTATAATATTTATCTGCAGGGAGGCTTATCCCTTGCCCATATCAAAACAGGTATCATGCTGGCAGCAGAAGAAATGAACAAAACAAAATCAGTATAAAACAAAAAATAGATTAATATCAATATGATAAAAGCAATCTGACAAAAGAAGAAAGGTGGGAGGTTGAATGTCCAAGCTTAAAGTCGCCTTGATTTTTGGCGGACGTTCAGGAGAACATGAAGTTTCCAGGAACTCAGCTTATACAGTCGCCCAAGGGCTAAAACAAAACTATGACGTTTTTCCGATAGGAATAGCTAAAGATGGTCAATGGTATGGACCTATTCCTCTTTCCGAGATACCTGTTTTTACTCCCGAAAAATTTAATGAACATAAAATAACTATTTTGCCGATTCCGGCAACTAATGGTACGATTTATTCTTTACCTGACTTAAAACCACTGGCTAAAGCACAGGTTTTTTTCCCAGTTCTGCACGGTACTTTTGGCGAAGATGGCACAATTCAGGGGTTGTTTGAACTAGCGCAAGTACCCTATATTGGCGCCGGTGTCTTGGCTTCATCTGCAGGGATGGATAAAGTGATTATGAAGAATCTTTTTGCTCAAGCGGAGTTACCCCAGGTACCTTTTCTTCCTTTTTTACGTAAAGAAATAGAAAAGGATCTCCAGACTGTTCTACAAAAAATAGAAGCAGACCTTGGCTATCCCTGTTTTATTAAACCGGTAAATTTGGGTTCCAGTGTCGGAATTTCTAAAGCCTCGACACAAGAACAACTTAAATCCGCACTTCTTACCGCAGTACATTATGATCGCAAAGTAATTATCGAGAAGGGGGTAGAGGCACGAGAATTTGAAATTAGTGTCCTCGGTAATGATGAACCTATTGTCTCCTTACCGGGCGAAATTGTTCCCGGTAACGAATTTTATGATTATCAAGCTAAGTATATTAATGATAACTCTACTCTTTACGTTCCAGCTCGCTTAGAAGAAGGACCGATGCAAAAAATGCAAGATCTTGCGATTAAAGCCTTTAAGGCAATCGATTGTTCTGGTCTTTCTAGAGTAGACTTCTTTATCACTAAAGATACACAAGAAATTTTAGTTAATGAAATCAACACCCTGCCTGGATTTACAGCGATAAGTATGTATCCGAAACTGTGGGAGCATTCCGGTATTTCTCTAGAGTATCTTACCTCTAAACTGGTAAAACTGGCTTTAGAACACTTTGCGGAAAAGAGCAAAAATGTAACGACTTTTACATCCTACGAACAAGACCGATAACCTTACCTAAGATCCGTAACTCCTGATTACTTCTAATAATTATGGGAGCATAATAATCGTTTTCCGGCTGCAGCCGAATATAATTATGACCCTTAAAAAATTTCTTAACTGTTGCTTCATCATCAATAAGAGCGACAACGATTTCCCCGTCTTGGGCTGTATTTTGCTTTTTGACAATGACCATATCGCCATCCAAAATCCCAACATTAATCATACTATC
>JAQVYD010000073.1 GCA_028709105.1 Clostridia bacterium | reverse complement strand
GCCATTAAAAATGCCGGTTTTGATTTTCCACCTAGCAAGATTATTGTTAATCTTGCGCCGGCAGATATCAAAAAGGAAGGACCCGGTTTTGATTTAGCTATTGCGACGGGAATTTTGGCAGCAACGGGTCAGTTAAAGGCGGATTATTTAAATGATTATATCTTGGTCGGGGAATTATCCCTTGATGGTTCTATCAGAAGCGTGCCGGGCATTTTGCCGATGGCGCTATTTATCCATGAGCAAACAACTAAATCTTTTCTCGTGGCAGAAGATAATAAGGGAGAGGTAGCCTTAACGCCTGTTCAGGCTTATAGTTTTAGTAGCTTATCAGAGGTAAAAGAATTTTTGGAAAACACCCAATTTTATAGTAAAGTAGAACAACAAAGCTTAAAGGATTTCTTAGAGATAGAGTGGGAAGTTCCTTATGATTTTGCTGATGTGAGAGGACAGCATCTGGCTAAGCGTGCTTTAGAGGTAACTGCGGCAGGAGGACATAATTTGCTTTTAATAGGTTCACCCGGTTGTGGCAAAAGTTTGTTGGCCAAATGTTTAGCTTCAATCCTTCCGCCGCTTACCCCGGCCGAGGCTCTAGAGGTAAGTAAGGTCTATAGTATTGCCGGATTATTAAATAAAGACAAACCGTTAATTACCACTCGTCCTTTTCGTTCCCCGCATCATACTGCCTCAGCGGCGAGTATTATTGGTGGTGGAGTAATCCCTAATCCTGGGGAAGTAACGTTGGCTACACATGGAATCTTGTTTTTGGATGAATTACCTGAATATCGCCGCGATGTCTTGGAATCATTAAGGCAGCCTCTGGAGGAACGGGTTGTCACAATTTCCCGAGTTTCGGCAGTGATTACCTATCCGGCTAAATTTCAGTTGGTAGGGGCTGCCAATCCTTGTTATTGTGGTTATTATGGCGATGGGCTTAGGGATTGTACTTGTACACCTTATCAGGTTAATAAATATCGGCATAAAATCTCCGGCCCTTTACTGGATCGGATTGATCTTCATGTGGAGGTACCCAGGTTGGCCTATCAGGAATTGACAGGTAAAAAAAAGGAGGAAAGCTCGCGAGAGGTGCAGGAGCGAGTAATCAAAGCACGGCAAAGGCAGTTACAGCGCTTTTCCGGACAGGGAATAACCTGTAATGCGCAGATGAGTGGGAAAGAGGTTGGAGAATATTGCCGGCTAAAGGATGAGGCCAAGGAATTATTAAAGAGGGTTTATAATAAGTTGGGGTTGAGTGTTCGTGCTCATGAACGAATTTTGAAGATTGCACGTACTATTGCGGATCTTGCGGGGAGTGAAGAACTTACGACTACCCATCTTGCGGAGGCACTGCAATATAGAGTTTTAGATCAAAACCAGGGGTTTCATCTTGAATAAAGTAAGCCTACTCTGCTGAACCGCAATTAATGGGGTAAATGATGTGGAGGTATTCAACATGGAAATGTTTAAGGTTTTATATATGAAGTACTATCAAAAAGTTTATGTAACCTGTTTGTTAATCTTGAAAAATACTACTTTAGCTGAAGAGGCTACTCAAGAAGCTTTCTTAAAAGCATATACAAAAATAGAGACATTAAAAAACCCCGAAAAATTTGGGGCTTGGGTGGCTTCTATCGCTGCAAAACAGGCCATTAATCTATATAATCGTAATAAAAAGGTTTTGATTTTTGATGAACAGGAATTAAAAACACAATTTTTGAAAACAAATAATAAGCTGCTTTATGAGAATGAACCGTGCAGTAAATATCTTGCTAAAGAAAAAACTCAGGAAATTCGTGAGGCTATTTATTGTTTGTCTCCACCGCTTAGTCAAATGATCATCTTAAAATATTATTGGGAATTAACTGATCCGGAAATAGCGAAAAGGTTAAAGTTACCTCTCGGTACGGTTAAATCCTCTTTATATCGTGCCAGAAAACTATTGGTGGAAAAATTAGAGGGAAGTATCTTAAAGGGGGAGGCCAATGCAGAAGGAAGAGCTGGACAGTTTAATTAAAGAAAATTTAAAGATAATGATTGATGCTTCTTCATCTGTTGCTAGTGAAGAAAAATGGCAGGATTTTAAGAAAAGACTTGGTGCTCAACAACAGGAAGGTAGGAAAAAGCCCCCACGCTTAATTAATGCTCAAAAACAGGTTATTGCTGTGGCTGTTTTGGTCATGATCATTTTGCTTGCCTCCTGGTTTAAGCCAAGTGTGGTGACAGGGTTTAAAAATGAAATATTTAAATGGTTTAATCGAACAGGCAATGGTGATTTAGTTATATCCGAAAATTATAATCCGCAATATCAGTTAGGGATATATGAGGATATTAGTTGGGAAGAAGCGAAGAGTATAGTTTTATTTGAATTGAAATATCCGCACTATCTGCCTACTCCTTTTTCCTCTGCTCCCCAGATTAAGGTCGTTTCTAATGATTATCCTAAATCTACGGTCACAATTAAGTTTGATGAAGGTGAGTCTTTTCTAATTATAAAACAAGAGAACATTTTAGTGACAGAAAACCTGAATACGTATGTACCGCAGAATATGGAGGTTCAAAAAATTAAAGTGCGGGATAAGCTGGAAGTAAACTTGATTAATCACGATTCCACTGAGCGAATTTTTTGGACAGAAAACATGATTAGGTTTACAATCATGACGAAAAACATTGCTGAGGAGGAAATAATTAAAGTTATCAAGGCATTAAAATAGGGAGCTGTTCGCTCCCTATTTTTTAGATGGAATAATTCCTGCTGTAAGAGGTTCGTGTTTCTCCCCCGGCTGTATGTGTCGATTCTACACGATAAAGACCTGAGCTGAGGGGATATCCCCCCATTACATCTAGGGTTACGTCATACGCAGAATCATACCATGATTTTAGGGTTGTCCAGGAACCATTTTCGTATTTTTGCAATCTCATGGTAATTGATTGGGAATAGTAATCAACTAAATCAGAAAAAGCGGTACAAGTAATAGAAGATCCGTTTTTGGCGATCCCCGAGCCATAAGCCATAAACACCGAGGAAGCTTGGGGAGCAATCGTGATTTCCTCCGCCGCCCATAAAGGGGTTGCTGAAAGTACTAAGAGCACCAACACCAGAATAGTTAATTTTTTATACATAGTATCTCCTCCTTAAATTTTTATTGCACTTATATGACAATTAAGCAGATAAAATCGTTCCAATAATTTTTTATAAAAAAAAAGAACGATTTGTCTTCTTCCTTTGTCTAATTCTTGATAAAGAATATGTATTTTATAAAATTAAATATTTACTAGCATCGTTTGTTTTAGAGAATTCTGTTTGGTTTATGGGGAAAAAGGAAGGAGTAAAAGGGGATGTTAATGCTTAACAAAAAAGAAGCAAAAATAAGGCAATCAATACTTAAGGAGTTAATCTTAATTTTACTGGGTACCTTTTTTCTAGCAGAAATATTAGCAATCTCTTTATGGCAAAATTATCTGATTCTTTGTCATATAAGTATTGAATTGGTTTGCATCTTTATTTCCTTTATCATTTTTCTGTTGGCTTGGTACACTTATGAAAGTAATGCCAAGATTGATTATTTAATCTGTTTTGTTTTTCTTATGGTAGGTATTTTTGATATGTTATATCTTTATTTTTATTGCCAAGCAACCCTTAATTTTCAAAGTAATTTATCAGTATGGTATTGGTTGTTAGGAATTTTTACGCTGGCGGCAATTTCAGTTTTTATTACTGCAGATTTAAAAATTAAGCTAAACAAATATCTGGGACTTTTTCTTTCTCTTGGGGTGGTCGGTTTTATAGCTGCGGCGTTTTATAATTATGCGGAATTTTTACCTGTTCTCTTTAGTAATGATGAAGGGTATACAAAGATTAAAATATTTATTGATTGTATTATCATCGCTTTGTTTTTACTTTCATTATATAATTTACGGGATAAAATTACGCGAAATGAGGTTTTAACTTATCGTTATTTGATTAGCGCGTTGTTAGTGGCGATCCCGATGACCATTTGTTTTATGGTTAATTCCTCAACGTTTTTTTATGATATTATGGGGCATCTTTTGCAAATAACTTGTTATGTTTTCTTTCTGCAGGGTATTTTTGTTGGTGTTGTTCGATATCCTTATCATGAAATTGAAGAGAAAAACAAAGCGGTCATCCAAGTTTTTGATGAAATACCCCTTGGTATTGTTATCTATGACCAATATTTCAGACTTTTTCTTGCTAATAAAAAAGCTTTAAACTTATTAACTTGTCGGTCAAAGGATATTTACGGTCTTCATCATGATGAGATTATTCAAAAACTTGGTTTTGTAAACACTCTAGAGCAAAGGGGATATAATCGAGGGGTTATTAAAAATGTCTATATCGACTTAAGGAGTAAATTGGGTGTTAAGTATAAAATAAAAGCCGATTATTATAAGTTGTCTAATAGTTATTTGGTGCTCTTTGAAGAATTGAAAGCAGAGCAAGAATTAGAAACATTAAAAATACAAATGAGGACGATTCTTAATTCTATTAATAAAGCTATCTTGCTTCTTGATGTAGAAAATCAAATTATTATGTGTAATAAAAATTGTCTGGAAGTTTTAGAAATGGAAGAAAATGAGGTCGTGGGAAAAAACGCGGAAGAATTAAGGACCTTGCTTCAATTTAAAGCTGATGGAAGTATAAATAATATTGAAAAAAATAAAAAGACGACGGAATTGCATGAGGTTTCCATTGTTACGCCCCATAGTAATAAAAAAAGTATTTTTTTCCACATTGATTATCTTAGGAATATGGAAGAAGAAATAATTGGGATGGTTATCTTGGCTACAGATATAACCCTTTTTAAAAAAGAGAGTTTAAAGATGCAGCAAAAGGAAAAGCTTATAGCTTTAGGGCAAATGGCTGCCGGGATAGTACATGAAATTAAAAATCCTTTGACGACAATTAAGGGCTTTAGTCAGCTCATTAAATATAAGGTTGAGGATGAAAAGATAAGGGAATATGCCGGTGCCATTGAGCAAGAAACGGAGATTATGAATAATTTTGTTAATGATTTTTTAATGTTTGCTAAGCCTTCATCACCTGTTTTAGAGCAAATAAGGTTAAATGAGATTATTGAGTCCATGAAAGTGATCATTAATGCCAATACTATTATTAGTGGGGTAAACGTATCTTTTGCTTTAATTTCCGGGGATAAGCCAATTATGGCTGATGTAAATCAGCTGAGACAGGTTCTCTTGAATATCGTTAAAAATGCGGTAGAGGCGGTAGCCGATAAGAAAAACGCAGAGATTAAACTGTTTACTAAATATCATCAACAGACCGAGGAGATGTCTGTGACGATCTTTAATAATGGGAAAGCGATGACTGCAGAAGAAAAAATGATGGTCGGCACTCCTTTTTTTACGACAAAAGAGAACGGTACCGGTTTAGGGTTAAGTATTTGTTTCCAAATTATTAAAGAGCATAACGGGAGAATAGAAATTGAGAGTGAGGAAGGGGTTGGAACTAGTTTTATCGTCTATCTTCCTTGTATAACTTCATAGTAAAGATTTGTTTAAAGAATCCGGGACAGGATTAAGAGGGAACTTGTCTAATTATAAAGTAAAGCAAAAGCTTTTTCTTGAAGATGCCGTAAGTAGGAGGATGAGGAGAGCAGATGAAAGAAGAAAGGGAAATAGTGGAAATATCTCTGGAGTTTTGTCATCTTGAAGCGAAGATGCCTCGTTATGCTAAACAGGGAGATGCCGGGATGGACATTTATGCAGTAGAAGATTTGCTAGTTAAACCTGGTCAAACCGTAATCGTTAGAACCGGTTTAAAAATAGCCATCCCCTTGGGTTATGAAATACAGATCCGCCCTAGAAGCGGAATGTCTCTGCAAACCCCTTTAAGGGTGGCGAACAGCCCGGGAACGATTGATGCCGGATATCGGGATGAGGTGGGTATTATTATGTATAATACCTCTCAGAGTCAGGAGTATCAGATAAAAAAAGGGGATAGGGTTGCCCAGATGGTTTTACAAAAGGTACCTCAAATCCACTGGGTTTCTGTAAAAAGTGTGCAGGAGATAGGTATAGATCGTGGTGGAGGTTTTGGTTCGAGTGGTGAGTAAAAAGGTGGGAAGTAACCATCGTCATTATTGCAGAGACTCAAGGCATTGCCAACAATGTCTTGAGTTTTTTTATGGGTTAGAGAGAGCCTCTTCTTTGCTAGGTGTTATGCATATTTATGTGATTAGGTGGGAAATCTAGGTTATAAAGAGATGGTAGTGTCTAAATTTTTAAAAATTCAAAGGGGGCATTTATTTGAGTCGATTACCCTTAGGAACAATTATTCTGGTGA
>JAQVYD010000072.1 GCA_028709105.1 Clostridia bacterium | reverse complement strand
CCGGTGAATTATCCGTAAGGGGTTATGTTAAACCGGTAGGCGGTATTGTAGCCAAAATAAATGCGGCTCGTCAAGCCGGAGCAGCACGAGTCTTGATTCCTAAAGAGAATTGGCAGTCTATTTTTGCGGAAATTCGTGATATCGAGATTATCCCTGTAGGGAAACTGGAGGAGGTTTTGGAAAAAGCCTTGCTTTATCCATCCACTACCTATCTAAAGACATCTGCTGCTTCGCAGACATTAGGACAGGAGACACTTACCCTTTCTTCGTTTTTATGATAAACTTACATTTAGCTTGCCTTTTTTTTAGTAGTTTTTAATGGTAAATGTCGGAAAATTATTTTCATGTTAGCGGGGAGGAGTATGAAGCTGATGGAAGAAAGAATAGAAAAAGTGGAGAAAAAAATAGTTCAAAAAAATAGACGTACTTTACCGCTTTTACCCTTACGGGGTATTTTGGTTTTCCCATATATGGTTGTTCATTTAGATGTGGGCAGAGAAAAATCGATTAAAGCACTAGAAGAGGCGATGCTTCAGGAAAGGGAGATTTTTCTAGCCACCCAGATGGATGTGCAAGCCGATGATCCTGAGCAAAAGGAAATTTATCGGGTAGGCTGTGTTGCCGAGGTTAAACAGTTATTGAAGCTTCCCGGCGGAACTATTCGTGTTTTAGTGGAAGGGTTGCGTCGGGCGGAAATTGTTGAGTATCTGGAGGAGGACTCTTTTTATCGTGTTATCATTAAAGAGTATGAGGAAAAGGCTGAAAAGACTTTAGAAATAGAAGCACTTATCCGTACTTTGATTAATCAGTTTGAGGAATATATCAAGTTTAGTAAAAAGATTGCTCCGGAAACAGCGTTAGCGATAGTGACAATAGATGAGCCTCATCGTCTGGCTGATTTGATTGCGGCACATCTTTCTTTAAAAACAGCGGAAAAACAGGTTCTTTTAGAAGCTCTGGATCTGCAAGAGCGTTTAGAAAAGTTAAACGGGATTATTGCTAGTGAAATAGAAATACTGGAGCTGGAACATAAGATTAATCTCAGAGTTCGCAAGCAGATGGAAAAGACACAGAAGGAATTTTACCTAAGGGAGCAAATGAAAGCGATCCAGAAGGAACTCGGGGAACGGGACGAACTGGGTACAGAAGGGGAAGAATATCGCCAAAAAATTAAAGAAGCTCAACTTCCCTCTGAGGCTGAAAGAAAAGCCCTTAAAGAGGTGGAACGTTTAGAAAAAATGCCGCCAATGTCTGCTGAAGCTGCGGTGATTAGGAATTATCTGGATTGGCTTTTAGTTATTCCTTGGCATAAAGTAACGGAAGATCGTGGTGATATTAAGAAAGCAGAAGCGATACTTCATGAAGATCATTATGGTTTAAAAAAGCCTAAAGAACGAATTTTGGAATATTTAGCGGTGCGTAAATTGACAGAAAAAATCAAAGGCCCGATTATTTGTTTTGTGGGACCACCGGGTGTAGGGAAGACCTCTTTAGCTAAGTCTGTAGCCCGGGCTTTAGGAAGAAAGTTTGTCCGCATGTCTTTGGGCGGGGTAAGAGATGAAGCGGAGATTCGTGGACATCGGCGTACTTATGTAGGGGCGATGCCGGGACGGATTATTCAAGGTTTAAAAAATGCGGGAACAAAGAATCCGGTTTTTCTTCTCGATGAAGTGGATAAAATGAGTACGGATTTTCGGGGTGATCCTTCGGCTGCTCTTTTAGAAGTGCTTGATCCTGAACAAAATAATACTTTTAGTGACCATTATATTGAGACCCCTGTAGATTTATCCCAAGTCCTCTTTATAACTACAGCTAATGTTCCTTATCATATTCCGCCTCCTTTGTTGGATCGGATGGAGGTTATCTCTCTTTCCGGTTATACAGAGGAGGAAAAACTTAAGATTGCTCAGAAATATTTATTACCTAGACAGATTAAGGAGAATGGTTTGCAGAAGGAACAAATTACGATTAGCCAAAAAACGCTGATGGAGGTAATCCGTCATTATACAAGGGAGGCCGGGGTAAGAAATTTAGAGCGTGAGTTGGCTGGTCTTTGTCGTAAGGCGGCTAAAATTATTGCGGAGGGTTCGCAAAGTAAAGTAAGTATAACTAATCGTAATCTTACGAAATATCTGGGTATACCCCGTTATCGTTATGGTGTTTCGGAAAAGGAAAATCAGGTAGGTGTGGTGACAGGATTAGCCTGGACCGAAGTAGGCGGCGATGTCCTTAGTATTGAGGTCACTCTCTTGCCGGGAGGAAAAGGGAATTTGACTTTGACCGGTAAACTTGGCGAGGTGATGAAGGAATCTGCTCAGGCCGGTTATACTTATGTGAGGTCTCGAGCTCATCAGTTAGGGCTTGAGGAAAACTTCGAGGGCAGGTATGATGTGCATATCCATGTCCCGGAAGGAGCTATTCCTAAAGATGGACCTTCTGCAGGGATCACGATGGCTACGGCTTTGGCTTCGGCACTCACTAATCGAAAGGTCAAAAGTAATGTAGCGATGACCGGAGAAATTACTTTGCGTGGCCGTGTTCTTCCCGTAGGAGGGATTAAAGAAAAGGTGCTTGCTGCTCATCGGGCAAGGAGTAAGGTGATTATTTTACCGCAGGAAAATGAAAAAGATTTAGAGGATATTCCTACGAAGATTAAAAAGGAGTTGCAGTTTATGTTGGTAGAAAATATGGATGAGGTTTTAAAAATTGCCTTGGAGGAAAGGTCATGAAGATTGTGCAAGCTGAATATATGGTAAGTGCAGTTAATTCACGTCAATATCCGCAATCTTCACAACCTGAGATTGCCTTGGTAGGGAGATCCAATGTGGGGAAATCTTCTTTTATCAATAAATTTTTAAATAGAAAAAACCTGGCCCGTACCAGCAGTATTCCCGGGAAAACGCAGACGATAAATTTTTATCAGATTAATGAGTCTTGGTTTTTTGTGGATTTACCCGGTTATGGATTCGCCAGAGTTTCGAAAGAAACAAAGTCTGTTTGGGGGCGGTTTATTGATGAATATTTATATCTTCGCCGGCAATTAGCGGGCATAATCCAGGTGGTTGATCTGCGACACGCCCCGTCCGCGGATGATGTTTTAATGCAGGAATGGCTTGTGGAGCGGGGCTTGCCTTACTTAGTAATCGCTACAAAAGCAGATAAGGTTGCGCGTGGCCGGTGGGCACAGCAGCTTAAAATAATTAAGGATAATTTAAAGATACACTCTGCAGTTCCTGTAATTGCTTTTTCTGCTCAAACTGGAGAGGGGCGTGCAGAGATAACAGCTTGGGTAGAGAAAAAATTATCTTTTGGGTAGAAAAACAGACAGAAGAAGGCGGATAGATTTGAAAATTACAGATAAATAGGCTTAACAAAAGTGATAGCTTGTAATATGCGACTTGACAATAGGTTGTAGAACCGATATTCTTGTGACCATGGTCTTATGTAGATAGAAATGGTATTTTATGGAGGTGTCAATGCATGCAATCAGGATCGAAGAAAGGACCAATAATTGGAATAATCGTAGGGATTATATTAGTTGTGCTTTTAGTAGTTTTAGTAGTTACAACCTCAACAAAACCTCCTCTATAGGAGCTAAGTGGTATGGAAGAACATGTTAAAAAACCGGTTGTCGCTTTTTAGCGATAACCGGTTTTTTAGGTAGACTTCCCGAAATCTATTAGTTTTAAGGAAAATTTATAGACTTAAGATAGAGGGGCAAGTAATTCGTGGAGCGGTAGGGGAGAATTGAGTTCTTGGGCGTCCAGCAGCAGTTGTTGCAAGGGGAGTAGTTCTTTTCCTGTGAGGAGTGGTGTTTCCGGCCAGCATCCCAGATTTTTGTAACGACAGATTCCTCTTAAAAGTATTTTTTCTTCTTGTTCCGGGAAAAAACTTTGAGCTACAGTGGCTATTTCTTCAGGGGAATGTTGATTAACCCAGCTTAACCCTTGCTGTAGAGCGGTAATGAATCTTTGATACAGTTCTTGGTTTTCTTTTAATTGGCTTTTAGTAGTAATGAAAACTGTAGGCACGTTAACTTGGAGTTGTTCATCCAGAGAAGCGACAACTTGACCAGCTTCTTCTTTTTCTAGGATGGTAGCGGTAGGTTCAGTAGTAAGGATAAAGTGGGCAGTTCCGCCGCTGAATGTGCCTGGTCGAAGAAGTGGAGGAAGATTATTAATGAGGTGAACATCTAAAAAAGGGCGGAGACGATGTTGTCTAAGGATATTTTCCAAAATGATTGTCGATGTGTCCCCGCTTGCTGTGCTGATGATTACTTTCCCTTTAACAGCACTCCAAGTAAAAGTCTCTTCATTTTTTCTGGCGAGGAGAAAGGAGCCATTTTTAATCGCTGTTTGACCGATAAAAACTAATTTATCTTCATGTTCTTGTTGATAAACATAAAAGCCGATTTCAGCACCATTTAGCATCAGGTCATATTGACCTGTTCGTAGCCCTTCGACAGCTTCTTGGCTGTTTGTTCTTTGTAGGTTGATGATAAGGTTTTCTTTCTGAAAAAAATCTTGGTTGATAGCGACATAAAGAGGTAGATATAAGAGAGAATCTTCTGTGTAGGCGATAGTTAATTGTGCAGTCGGTTCTTGGGGGGGTTCTTCTTTTTCTAGATGGGGGGAAAGGCGGCATCCTTGTAAGCAGAGAGTCAGACAAAGAGCCATCATCCAGAAATATGGTTTAGGATTACGCAAGGGGTATCACCTCTAGTTTTGTAGTAAGCTGGTCAAAAACTATGGTTATATTCTTTATATAGTTATTGGTGTTTAAAATTATGACAATTATAAAAACAGGATGGGGAAATTAAAAAGGAGAGCTGCAAAAATGCAGCTCTCCCTAAATAAAAGTGAAGTTATCTTGTGATCTTAATTTCTTGTGTTTCCTCATCCCAGTTGACTTTGGCCCCGAGGATTTCATTTATGAAACGTAAAGGGACAAAGGTACGGTTGTTCATTAAGATACGAGGCGGGCAATCTGTTTGTATCCTTTGACCATTAACAACAGTGTCGTAAGAATCTATCCACAAAATGATTACATTCCCCGTATCCCTAATTACTATTTGTCTTGTCGAAGTAATCCATTCTATTTCCGCACCTAAAGATTCACCGATAAATCTTAAGGGGATAACAGTTCTTCCCGTGTCAGCTTCCAGAAGAGGTATAGCATCAAGCTGCTGTTCTTCATTATTTATGTGGGCTGTTTTTTCCCCGATAGAAAGTATAATTATCACCGGGGCAGGTTCTTCTTTTTCTTCTTTCTCTTCTTTCTCCTTTTTCTTCTCGGGGGGAGATTCCATATCGCGATAGGGATTGCGATAGCTTGTGTTGGAGTTTACGCGGAGGTTTTGGCTTGCCGTTTGGTTTCCATATCCTGCAATTACGGATAAAGTTGTTTCGGCCGGTGCAGGGGGTACTTTGAAGGTAAGGGTGTAGTTGCCGTGATTATCTGTGCGTATTGTTTCGAAGAAAATTATATTGGTTTCTTCATCCACAACTTTAATCACGACCCAAGTTTCCGGTTCGGCAAGACCTGAGGCGGTGATGTCGGTTCCTACCTGAGCATTGTCGGTACTCAGGGCTAGGTCAAGATCCGCGGCTAAGCAGGGAATAGACATAAACATAAATAATAGGGTAGTAATAAGCAAAATCGTTTTTTTAAACATTTTATCGCCCCTCTTTATAAAATATTGGGGTTGAGCAAGGGATCACTTTGTAAATCGTCAACCATGTAAACTTTAATCAGGTCTTCTGCTTGAACCTCAAAGGTTGTTTGCGCAAAAGGAATAAGATCAAAGTCTGTCTTGGCGGTATTGATTCCTATTTGCATCTCTTCCCTTAGATGAACGAAGACAACAGTTTCTTCTCCTGTATGTCCGTTAATAGGGGTAATCTTTACGGGAAAATGGAGAAGATCGGAAATATCTTGATTAACAGTCATGATGGGGAAGCCGTTAACGGCATGTCCGACGGTATAGGCAGAATTATCTACGGGAGTAAGAAGATAGCCGCCATTGCCATAACCTAAATTGAGTTGTAAGCTGAGATCCTGTATGACCCTGTTCTCTTGGGCATCGGTAACTGTAATTTGGATATCGTAAGTTCCTTCGCTTTCTGGGATCCCGGAAATTTCTCCTGTTGTTGGCTCTAAGCTTAATCCTGCCGGCAAATCGGTGGAACTCCAGGTATAAGGTGGTTTGCCTCCTTTAGCCGTAAGTTTGGCCAGATAGGAATTCCCCAGAAGGCCGCAGGGCAAACTACTTGTTTCGATGGCTAAAACTGCCCCCCGTGATATATTAAGGGTATAAGTTTGGGTGGAAGTGTCTTGCGCTATAACCATTAGCTGAATGGAGTTTTCTCCTATAGTTAAAGCTATTTCCTGACTATTTTGGGGAGGGAGAATAGTTCCATTTAAC
>JAQVYD010000071.1 GCA_028709105.1 Clostridia bacterium | reverse complement strand
TATTCTTCACACCTAAATACAGTAGCGCGAGAAGTACAATTACAGCCTTCTGCTCGTACCAGGCAATATTGAAAGCAATCGGTAGCTTATTGATATCGTCAAGGCCAAACACTTCCTTAAGCTTCAGTGCGATAACCGCCAACGAATAGGAATCGTTACATTGTCCGGCATCCAAAACTCTCGGAATCCCGCCAATATCACCTAGGTTTAGTTTGTTGTAACGATATTTCGCACAACCCGCTGTCATAATAACGGTGTCTTGCGGAAGTTTTTCGGCAAACTCTGTGTAATATCCTCTGGACTTCATTCGTCCGTCGCAGCCGGCCATAACAAAGAATTTCTTGTTCGCTCCCGATTTGACAGCTTCTACAACCTTGTCGGCCAGAGCCATAACCTGATTGTGGGCAAAACCGCCGACAATACTCCCGGTTTCAATTTCCTCCGGTGCGGGAAGGGTCTTGGCAAGGGCGATGATTTCGGAGAAATCCTTTTTCCCATTTTCATCAGCTGTAATGTGCTTACAGCCGGGAAAACCGGTAGAACCGGTGGTAAAGATTCTTTGTTTAACCTCTTCGCTTCTAGGCGGAACAATACAGTTGGTGGTAAAGAGGATTGGTCCGTGGAAGGATTCAAATTCTCCAACCTGCTTCCACCAGGCGTTGCCGTAATTACCTGCGAAATTGTCATACTTCTTAAATGCAGGATAATAATGGGCAGGCAGCATCTCACTATGAGTATACACATCTACGCCGGTACCCTTGGTCTGCTCCAGCAACTGCTCGAGGTCGGTCAGGTCGTGACCGGAAATCAGGATTGCGGGGTTCTTCCTCACGCCGATACTAACTTCCGTGATTTCAGGATTACCAAATCTTGAGGTGTTAGCCTCGTCTAAAAGCGCCATGACCTTAACGCCGTATTCACCGGTTTTCAGTGTCAGCGCCACAAGATCGTCTGCGGAGAGTGAATCATCCAGTGTTGCGGCTAAAGCCTCATAAATAAAGGCATTAATCTCAAGGTCTTCTTTGCCAATGTTTTTGGCGTGTTCCGCATAAGCTGCCATTCCTTTAAGACCATACGTGATCATCTGGCGCAAAGAACGCACATCCTCGTTAGGGGTTGCCAGTACGCCGACGGAAGCTGCCTTTTCCAGCATGGACTCTCTGGAATTAACCATGAAGGTAGTAACGTCATGTAACTCTTTAGAGGTAACAGAAGCCTTAAGTTCATCTCTAAGCGCAAGCATTTTCCGGATCTGTTTTTCAATTGAACCGTCGTCAAAGTTGGCGTTAGTAATGGTCATAAAAAGACTGCTGAGCACTTCGTAATTTATATTGCTAAGCTTGCTAATCTCCATTTTCCCCTTAACGACAATCTCCGCAATACCTTTCAGTGTGTAAATCAGAAGGTCCTGAAGCTTAGCAACCTCCTCGTTTTTACCGCAGACACCACGTACTGTGCAACCTTTTCCTCCCGCTGTTTCTTGACACTGATAACAGAACATACTCATTCTTTTTCCTCCTCTAATCTTTAAGCAAATAATAGTATTTTAAGCCTGTAATAGTCTTCTATCAATCAAGGATTTTACCGTCAGTGGAAATTGTCACTACCTGCCAGGGAATGAATTTTCCGCTGTTTTTTAGCGCCGTTTTTACCGCATTTTCAATTCCTCCGCAGCATGGAACCTCCATCCGTACTACAGTTACGCTCTTGATATTGTTATTTTCAATAATTGCCGTCAGCTTGTCACTGTAATCCCCTTCGTCAAGCTTAGGACAACCGATCAGGGTTACTTTGTTTCTGATAAACCTATTATGAAAATTACCGTAAGCGTATGCCGTACAATCTGCGGCAATAAGGAGATTTGCATCTGCAAAATACGGTGCATTAACCGGTACAAGCTTGATTTGAACGGGCCACTGTGACAGTTGGCTCATATTCCCGCTGGCATCATTGCTATTAGTACAAACGGTTTCGTCTCCGCTTTCCCGACGGATTGCTTTTGACTGTGTACCGGGACAACCACAGGGTAGTGCTTTTTCCTGGTGCAATGTTTTTTTCTGCTTTCCTAAGATATTTTTCATTACGGCCGCTTCGTCATATTCCGCCGCTTCACGCTCCTCGAAGCTGATCGCTCCTGTTGGACAAACTGGTAAGCAGTCACCGAGGCCGTCACAGTAATCGTCGCGGAGAAGTTTCGCCTTTCCGTTCTCCATGCCGATGGCACCTTCGTGACAGGCTTCCGCGCACAAACCGCAGCCATTGCATTTCTCTTCGTCAATTTTAATAATTTTCCTAATCATGATTCCATTCACCTCTTTCTTAGACTGTTGTGTAGTTATAATTGTTGACTTTGTGCCTTAAGTTTACTATGCTTAGCACAACAAGTATGTTGGAATTCCAACGGAATGGGGATTTTTATGAAGAATTTTTTAGCTGCACTAAAAACAGTAAATTTGTTTAGTGGTATCAATGAATCGGAGTTACAACCACTTCTATCATGCCTATCCGCCAAAGTAACACATTACGAAAAAGGTAATAATGTGTTTTCCAGCGGTGAAAGCATAGAACACTTCGGCATCGTTTTATCAGGAGAAGTTTTAGTCGTTCAGGATGACTATTACGGGAACAGAAGTATCCTCGACAAAATAGGAGCAGGCAATCAGTTTGGAGAATCCTTTGCCTGTGCGGAAATAAAAAAAATTCCGGTTAGTGTAATCACTACAACCGAAAGCGATCTTCTATTTATCGACTATCGCAAGCTTACCGTTCCATGTACCAAAGCATGCACTTTTCACAACAAACTTGTACAAAATTTGCTGAATATCATCTCCCTAAAAAATATCGCGCTAACTCAAAAAATTGAATTCACCTCAAAGCGCACCACCCGTGAAAAGCTTCTTGCCTACCTTTCGATCGAAGCAAAGAAAGCGGGGAGCAGCCGTTTCAGCATCCCCTTTAACCGTCAAGAGCTTGCGGACTATCTTGCCGTCGAACGTAGCGCCATGTCAGCTGAGCTTTCAAAACTTAGAGATGACGGCCTTTTAACATTTCATAAAAACCAGTTCGAGCTGTTATAGGGGATATATACCGCCCTCTTTCTTGTTTGATATTATTTTTTACAATCTCGACTTTTATTGCTTCCATTATCGCCTTGGCAACGGCCAAGGTCATCATGCTGTCATCAGTTGCAAAGCAACCTTCAGCGAACAGGTCAAAGTCCTTGCTCCTATGGTTATTGAATTCGAAACGCGACCCTACGATGTCGCCAACGATTGCGCCAAGCATAATATCCCCCCTCCCTCAAAATCAACGCCTGAAAGCTTACGTCCGGCTTTAATTCAAGTCTCTTTTTATAATTTCCTGAACTCTGCCAATTTGCCCATCCTCAAGTCTTACTTTAATTCCCCTCGGATGCTGCTGGGAATTTGTTAAGATATCTTTGACAATACCACGCGTTCTTTTTCCTGTTCTTTGGTCTTTTTTTAAAACAATATCTACTGTAATTCCAGCTTGAATATTACTTCTTCTTTGCCCATCCATGTTCTGATTCCTCCCGATAAAAAATTCAAACTAGATCCGACTTCTTTTAAAAAATCAAAGGGAAAGTAAATATAACGAAAGCTGCCCAAAGTCCATAAATCGGTAAATACTTAGTAACGGCATCTTGAATAATGGAAGGTCCGGTTTTGTTTTGTAAAAAACGCACATAGGAGAGCATAATCCAAATTAAATGAACCCAAATAAGTATGTTTACACCTAAAGCAGCAAGTCTGTTCGGTGTAATCCCATAAGAAGAAAGCCTAAATGCTATAGCTGATAAAGCCACACTATCAATGAGCAGAGCAAGAACAATAAGCGCAAAATTGATATAATCTGAAATGTTCTTTTGCTCATCTGTGCCGCTTTCGGTAATGGAAAATATGGTGAGAGCCAATACAGTGAAAAGTATTCCATTGAAAGCTATGAGAAAATTACGATCCAAGAATGGATTTTTCCCGACCCAAATAACCGTTATAAGATAAGCCAACAAAGTAACCAAGACCAGAGGACTAAATATTTTAGCTATATATGGCGCAATATTTTTAGCAAGTTTTAGGTTCCTTAATACCAAGTATGTAGCCACAATAGCGAGAGCAGTAGCACCAAACAACACCACATTTTTAAAATAAAACTCTTCGATATTCATGCCGATAAAGCCGAATAACTGCATGGTTAATGCTGTTAACAGCATTCCACTGATTGCCATAATAGTATAAAGTATAAAAAATTCCCCGTTAAATTTAAGATACTCTATTCTTGTGCTGCTAAGGCTATAGTTATTTCCTGTAAAGGCAAGCCCTAATAATACCCAAAAGAAAACAGGAAGGTGTAGATAAGCCAGAATAATACTATCCGTAAACTCAAGTGGCAGCATATTAAGATAAAATCCGGAGATTAGAAATAATGATACAAGGGTGTACAGGATCTTTTTTCGGGGAGGATTATTATATCCAAAAAAAATAGCTATAAAGGAAACTATCCCAAAAATAAGGTTAACCGGGGCTATTACTTGCTGTTCAACAAAATGCAAAATTATCCTGGTAACTACCCCAGAGAGAACTGCTAAAAAGCCCATGGATAAAAAATCCCGCTGAAGTAAAGATGCTTTTTCAGTATTTACCGTCTCCTTAAAATGCAACCTTTCATCCCAAACGGCAAGAACTTTTGAATCAGGGTTTTGTGCCCAGGCGTATGAAAAGGCCTTTTTAAAAGCTTCAGGGTCTTTTCTAAATATTTTCTCCAGCTCATGGGGATTAGCAATGTTTTCCATAATCAAATTGCTAATGTCCATAATTATACCCCCCACCAATTGTGATATTAAATATCACTTTTATATTCTAAAATATCCCCGGGCTGACATTCTAAGGCTTTGCAAATTGCCTCTAATGTTGATAAACGAAGCGCTTTGGCCTTCCCATTTTTCAAGATAGAAAGATTAGCCATTGTTATGCCAACTCTCGTCGAAAGCTCTGTGACACTCATTTTCCTTTTCGCCAACATCACATCAATATTAATTATGATTGCCATGTCATTCACCTCAAATTGTTAAATCATTTTCTGCTTTAATATCTATGGCATTTTTCAATAGCTTTTGAAGAACGGCAGCAAAAGCTGCAACCACAAACGAAGCAAAAATAATGATCAAACCGATTAAGACCAAACCCGGAGCATCATCTGCATCCGCTATACGAAAAAAGAACGGCATGACAAGCACGTACAGGATACTAATTGCCAGTGCACAATATTTTATATTCTTTAAAGCCCTTACCGATAATTCCGAAAACGCTTTATTCTTGTCAATATAGCCTAAAAGTCTGAAAGCCTGATACAAGGCAAAGTAAAACGGAACCGCTGATATATACATGCCTATTAAAGCAGGAAATAGCCACTCCGCAAACATGGTTCCTCCTGCTTTATTAGCAATCCAAGGCAGCACAAATATACACAAAACAAAAATCGGAATTCCAATAAGAAAAACCACTAACTTTAAAAAATGGGTTTCGCGCTTCATAAAAAACACCTCACCTGTTGTTACCTTGTTTTTATGAATATAATTTTATCACCCATCTTATCGTTTTTCAATAAATATTTATCGCATAACAAATGCCGGGTCACCCCGGCATTTTTGCATTCATAGATAATATGTTGAAATGTTAGTGCATATTATTTATAAAATTTTTGCAATATCTTCACTACCTCTTCCGTTTTTAGTACTTTCCCATAAGAAACTACCTTACCATCAATAACAAGTGCCGGAGTAGTCATGACACCATAAGCGGCGATTTCCGAAAAATCCGTCACATGGTCAATCGTAGTCTCCATTCCTAATTGCTGTAATGCCTCTTTTGTCGCTACTTCAAGCTGATTACATTTAGCACAACCACTTCCCAGAACCTTAACTCTGACTGCCATAATATTTTCCTCCTTATATTATAAAATGTTCTAAAGCATTAAACAGATATTTCATTCCTAAAATTTGATTTTGTATAAAATCACACATACCCCTTATTATTTGCATTGACTATCTACCCTGCTTTCCTTAAACAATTAAATATCTCAAGATTTTTCGATGTTTTCTTGTCATAAAAAGCCATCTTTCCTGATGGCTTCTTTAATCTATAAGTCATTAGTTTCGTTGTAAAAATTTTGAGTTGTTAAAGTTTTTAGGAGTTCAAGTGCGGAACGGCTGCCTCTTGCGCTAAGCTTATAATGGGTCCATTTCCCATCCTGCCGGCTGTCAACAATGCCTGATTCACATAGAATCTTCATATGGTAGGATAACGTGGATTGGACCATATCTAACTGCTCCACCAAAATGCAGGCACATTTTTCACCGCTTCGAAGTAATTCAAGTATCCGTAAGCGTTTTTCATCACAGAAGGCTTTGAACACCTTAGCTTGATCCTCATATACAGCTTCCATAAATTC
>JAQVYD010000070.1 GCA_028709105.1 Clostridia bacterium | reverse complement strand
TTTTAATGGTGTAATCATTGCCGGGGGTAATATTTATCTGGAAGATGCCTGCTCTAAAACGATTAAGGCTGATCGGGATTATGTGTTCAGTAAGGTTAAACGTTGGCGTGGTGACAGTGATCCGTTCATGCCCGGGTATCCAATCGAGGGTATTAATACTACTCTTGAATCTGAGATCGGCTTAGCGGAACCAGTTAGCATAATTCCTTATGAACGGTATATTACGATTAAAGAGTGGACAAAAGGTTAAAAAGTCGGGGGAATGTTTATGAAGAGGGTTTTCAGGCTTGATAATCAAGGGGTAACTTTAGTGGAGTTATTAATCGGGATCACTCTTACTACTTTGGTCATGGCCGCTATGTTTACATTTTTGATCATGAACATTAATTTTTCTAATGTCGCTCAGGATGAGGTCTATATTCAGGAACAGGTGCGTAAGGCGATGAAAGCTATTACCGATACGGCTATGGATAAAGAAGGTTATGCTCTTGATGAGTTAGGGAATATAACTTTACAGAAGGGAACGGGTGAAGATTTAGAGGAGATTACTTTTAAACGTGAAAACGGTTCACTGAGTTATATCGATGGTGCAGGCACAAGCACGGTTATTGCCGGTAACATTGCAGAGTTTAAGGTGGAAGAAATTGTGCCGGATCAACTTCCTCTTAATGTGACGATCAAAGGGGTAAAGAATAAAGACAAGAAGAATGAGGTTAGTTTTGAACTGACGAGTAAGGTGTTTCTGCGCAATTATAAAGAGCCGGAAGAGCCGTAGAGTCGAGTGGAGGAAATAGACCGATAAAAATCGGTCTATTTTTTTTGGAGATAATTAAGGCTTAAAGTTAGGCAAGAGAGCAAGAAAAGAGTAAGCATCGTCAGGGAGAAGAATTTACTGAGATAAAGAAGGTTAAAGATAGCTAAAGGCAGAAACGGATGTTGCGGGGGCAAGGGAGTCAGCGCAGGTGTGGTGAATAGTACCGGCCAACTGTCGTTAAGGGTAAGCAGAGAGGTAATCAGGCCGGCAAGAAGTCCTTGCATGACCCGACCCTGATAATAGAGGCGGGGGTTAATCCCTGAACCGCTTAGGATGCCGGTAACTTGAGATTGGATAGAAAGACCGCTCCAGCCCAGGAGGATACCGGCGATAATCGCTTTTTCCCGGAGGGGGGCCGTGGTTGAAGAGACTTCTTGCAGACCGAGGGTCATCTCCCAGAAGCCTGTGGCCAGGGCTTTGTCCAAAGATGCTTCTAGACCGCAGCTTTGCAAAAAGACGGAGCAGGGATATCGTAAAAGGCTGAGCAGAGAAGTGACTTGGAGTATCTTGATGAGAACGGCATAAATAATGACAAAGCCGCCAATCAGACAGATCGTGTTCAGTCCGGACTTGATGGCTTCACTAAGCAGTTGCCCCCAGGGCTTTCTTTTTTCTTGGGCTTGGAGGAGGGCACGGATACTTTGCAGCAATAAGCCGGGACGGGGGAACAGGTTTTTGATTTCACTACTTGGGGAAAAGAGGCTGTTTTTCTGTCTCCGTTGTCCCCAAGAAAACCGTGACTTTAGACCGAGGAAGATACCGAGGAGAAGGTTCGCAAGATAGTGGGAAAGAACCAGAAGAAGACCGAGGGCGCTTTGCTGAAACATACCTACGGCTACGGCAACCATCAGGAAAAGGGGGCTGGCATTGTTCGTAAAAGCAAGCAGACGTTCAGCTTCAGCAAGGGTACATTCTTTTTTTTCGTGGAGCCGCTTGGTGAGGATCGCCCCCATCGGGAACCCCGAAGTAAAGCCCATGGCGAGAACAAAGGAGGCCGAACCGGGGAGGTTAAAGAGAGGGCGCATCAGGGGTTCCAAGAGGACACCGAGCATACTGACGATTCCTAAGTTGAAAACAATTTCGGCAATGATAAAAAAGGGTAAAAGGGAAGGGATTAAGATTGTTGCCCATAATTCCAGACCGGCAAGGGCGCCTTGGTATGTTTCTTCCGGCCAGATCAGCATAGAGGAAACAAGAAAAAGGGCGGCACAGGCAGAAAAGAGAGAGCAGAGATTATTTTTTCGTTTTTTCCCATTAGCCACGGACATAAAAATCTCCCTCCCCATACTCTCTGTAATGAGTATATGGGAGGGAGAGAAGGACTAGACCTGTATTTTTATGAAACATCTATCATCACCTCTTTCTTAAACTTTAAAAACCGGGTTTTGCAGGTAATCGAGGTTGCCTTTACGGGTGGCAGGGTTAGGATAGAGCAGGGTATAAAGATTCGTAGCACGGACATCCATTTCCCAAAAGCAGCGTATGGTAGGATTGTTCTGTAGGTATTTATGAATATGAGCCCCTTTGGTAATCAGCGGAAGGTGGCTTTTCTTTTGGATTTCCTTTAATAATTCTTGTCCGGCAGGGGTGAAACCTAAAAGACGAAGATAAGGCGGATTATTTTGTAGACAACGTTCTTGTTCTTTTGTATAATTTATGAGAAGATGAATTAGAAACCGTTGGAGACGGGTATAGGTAAATCTTTTCGTTTTCAGACGGGCAAGAAATTCCGGCAGATCGGTAGTCTGGAGGGCGATTTTGTTAATACGGTTTTCCAGCCCCTCGGAGACATCAACGATTTGTTGCAGTTCCTTGCTTGTCGTTCGCCGTAAGAGAGTCAGCAGTTGGGGTGTAAGCTGGTCTAAGGCAAGAGGTGTTTGTCCCCGGGTATATTCATCTTCAAGAATCTTGATGGTGGCGGGAGGCAGAAAGGCCGTTAGTTCCTGTAGTGCCGTCAGGAATTGGGTCGGATTGGCCGTTAAGTGTTGGCGGATCGCGGCAGCACTGGGGAAAGTGTTTTTTTGCAGAGAGATATCTAAATAACCTGAACCTTGGCGTTTAATCAGCACAGGGTTTAGGGAGAGTTCTTGTTCTTGGAGAATTTGCAGGTAGGTTAGGGCCAGGATGTTATTGGGGCTTTGTAAAAGCTCTGCGTGGCCGGATAGTTCCGGGGGAAGTGCTTTGATTCTGGCCTGGGGAAAAGAAAGTCCTTCTTGCAGTAATTGTTGCAGACGCCGTCGGTAGGAAGGCGGTTCTGTGGCCAGCAGAGCGGCTATTTCTTGCAGCAAAGGAAGATTTGCTGTTTCTGCACCAAAGGCGAGGTGAGAGACGATGCCGGTTTGGGCTAATGTAGCGATGCCGCCTCTGGCAAACCAGTAAGCACTGTGGGTGGCATAAAGAACGGGCAGTTCAAAAACTAAATCTACACCATTTTGCAAAGCCATTTTTGCCCGTGCCCATTTATTGACGAGGGCCGGTTCGCCGCGTTGCAGAAAGTTGCCGCTGAGGACACAGACGACTCCTTGGGCCGCCGTTCTTTTTTTAGCTTCCTGCAGGTGGTACAGGTGTCCCTTATGCAAAGGGTTGTATTCCGCAATAATGCCGATGATGCTCATTTAATCTTTCCCCCCCTTAGCGCAATCGTATCCGGATAAAAGTAAATTTTTCAAGAATATTCAAATAGGAACATCATCATTTATGGCGAAGATGTAACAAGTTAATTTTTATTATAGCAGAGGAGGAGTTAAAAATGAATTTGGTTGAAAAGATTAAGGAAAAGGCTAGAAAAAACAAACGCACGATTATTTTAGCAGAAGGTACTGAGGAACGTACGGTAACAGCTGCCGGAATAATTGCTGAGGAAGGTCTGGCTGATTTGATTTTGTTAGGTGAGGAAGAACAGGTAAAGGTTGTCGCGGCAAAGGTGGGGACAGATCTCGCTAAGGTTAGGGTAATCAATCCGGTAAAATCAGAAAAATTTGCCGTGTATGCGGAAGAGTTGTATCAGCTGCGTAAACATAAGGGGCTTACTTTAACAGATGCCGAAAAACTTTTAGAAAGTCCTTTGTATTTTGGCTCGATGATGATTTATAAAGGAGATGCCCAGGGTATGGTAGCAGGTGCACAGAATGCTACGAGTGATGTTTTACGTCCTGCTTTGCAGATTATTAAAACAGCACCCGGTATTTCTTCAGTATCAGGTGCTTTTCTGATGATTAGTCCGAAGAAGGAATATGGGGAAGAAGGGGTGATGGTTTTTGCTGATTGTGCCGTTAATCCGAATCCTACGGCGGAACAGCTGGCGGAAATCGCGATTGCTTCTGCGCAGACAGCGAGGGCCTTGATTGGTTTTGAACCGAAGGTGGCGATGCTTTCCTTCTCGACGAAAGGCAGTGCCCAACATGAGCTTATCGATAAGGTCGTTGAGGCGACAAAGTTGGCTCGGGAAAAAGCGCCTGATCTACTTATTGATGGAGAGTTACAGGCAGATGCGGCTTTAGTTCCTAAGGTGGGTGCTTCTAAAGCTCCCGGCAGTGTTGTGGCCGGGCAGGCCAATGTTTTGGTTTTCCCTGATTTACAGACGGGGAATATTGCTTATAAGTTGGCACAGCGTTTGGGTGATGTTGATGCCTTTGGACCTGTTTTGCAAGGGATGGCTAAACCGGTCAATGATTTATCTAGGGGCTGTAGTGTCGAGGATATTGTAAATACGGTAGCGATCACCGCTTGTCAGGAGCTAAGTTAAAAGCAATTAATAATGCACAACGGTTCGAACTTTCGAACCTCGAGAAGCTTGACAATAAATTATGATGTTTTGTATAATAGAGAAGCTTGCTTGGATAGAGGGGTAAGCATGGACGAAAATAAATCCGGGTAAATTGTGGTCGGAATAGTGTCAGTTTCAAGTGAGAGGAGGAGGTGGGCCTAATGGGAGTACCGCAGCACCGCCGTTCTAAAACAAGAAATCGCCGGAGAAGGGCTGAAGTGATGAAATTAAAAGCGCCTGGATTCGTGGTCTGTCCTAAATGTCATGAAGCAAAGCAGCCTCACATGGTGTGTTCTTCTTGTGGTTATTATAAAGATCGTGAGGTTATTGCCCAAGAAAAATAGATTTAGTATAGACGAGGAGTAAGAAAAGGTAGAAAGGGAGAGCCTCTTATCGATGGCTTTCTTTTTTTATTTTTTTAAATAGAAAAATTTTACTTGCTAAAAATATCAAGTGCCTTTATACTAGGTACTGAGACCTGGTAACAAAAGGAGAGAAAGCTATGGTTAAAAAGCTTAATAAAAAAAAGCGCCAGTTGCAGTTGCTTAAATTAATTGATACTAATCCCTTTGTTACTGATGAAGAATTAGCTAAATATTTCGCTGTTTCTATTCAAACAATTCGCTTAGATCGGTTGGCCTTAGATATTCCGGAATTACGGATGCGGACAATGCAGGTAGCTGAGCAGGCCCATCAACAAGTTAAGTCGATGGTCGCTCATGAAATGGTAGGAAAATTAATAGAATTACAGTTAGGTCAGTTTGCTACCTCTGTTTTAGAGGTGGGGCTGGAAATGGTAGCTGAAAAGAGCCAGGTTTGCCGGGGTGATTATCTTTTTTCACAGGCTAATGCTTTGGCCGCCGCTTTAATTGATGCGGAGATTGTTTTGACGGGAAGTGCCAGATTACGTTTTCGCCGGCCTGTCTATTTAAACGAGAAAATTATTGCTCATGCTTTTTTAGCCAGAAAAAAGATTAATAAATATTTGATCAAGGTTGTCTCGAAAGTCGAAACGGAAGAAGTGTT
This sequence comes from Clostridia bacterium, assembly GCA_028709105.1. Taxonomy (GTDB): domain Bacteria; phylum Bacillota; class Peptococcia; order DRI-13; family DTU073; genus JAQVYD01. Next base: position 905 of record JAQVYD010000070.1, on the reverse strand, counting down.
TATGGGTAAATTTGTTTTTGTGGCCAAACAGGAGGTAAACAGATGAAAGTTGTTGTTGAGGCGATGGGTGGGGACTTGGCTCCACAGGAGATCGTGCAGGGAGCTGTGCAGGCATTGCGTCTTGACCGGAATTTACAGGTGATTTTAGTGGGGCAGGAAGAAGCAATCAAGCCGTGTTTGCCTGTGCAATATGACTCGGAAAGACTTAGTATTTATCATTGTGAGGAAGTCATTGCGATGGATGAACATCCGGCCCTTGCTTATCGTCAAAAAAAAGATGCTTCAATTACGGTGGCGACACAATTAGTCAAAGAAAAAAAAGGTGATGCGCTAATTTCTGCCGGTAATACAGGAGCACAGATGGTGGCGGCACTTTTCGGACTGGGACGGTTCCGGGGAATAGAACGTCCGGCCATCGGTACGGTTATGCCCGGTTTGTCCGGACCTAAACTTCTTGTGGATGCCGGAGCTAATGCTGATTGTAAGCCGGAAAATTTACTGCAGTTTGCCCTAATGGGTAGTGTTTATGCAGAAAAAATACTGGGTATTACCAAGCCTCATGTCGGTTTGGTTAGTAATGGCACAGAACCCTCCAAAGGGAATGAATTAACACTTAAAACTTATGAGCTCTTGCAAAAAAAGTCAGAACTTAATTTTGTGGGTAATGTGGAAGGAAGGGGTGTTTTAAGCGGAGCTGTTGATGTCCTTGTTTGTGACGGTTTTACCGGTAATATTATTTTAAAAGTATTGGAAGGTACGGCCGGCGGCATTTTTGCGCTTTTAAAAGAGGAATTACAAAAGAATGTGCGTAGTAAAGCAGGGGCTTTTCTGCTTGTTCCTGCTTTAAAAAAAATTAAGGCAAGATTGGATTATGCCGAATATGGCGGGGCTCCTTTATTGGGTGT
>JAQVYD010000069.1:4780-6554 GCA_028709105.1 Clostridia bacterium | reverse complement strand
GTGCTTTTTGTTAAAAGGTTCCCATTTTCATCTAGGGAGTACCAGCCTAAGGCGACTTTTCTTACCAGATCGGTATTCCCCCGTTCCGTTTCCGGAAAATCTCTCCCGAAAAGGTTTTCCCAGCTGCTTGTGCTGCCGCCTCCCAGGGCATAAAATCCGTTTACCAGCATTTTTTGAGGTGGGGAGTTTATTTTAATCATTTGTTCATCTGCAATCCAGTCCACGGTGCAGCCTAGATTTTCACTGAAAAACCGCAAGGGGATAAGAGTTCTCCCTTCACTAATTTCCGGCGGAACATCAAGGGGAACAGTTTGTCCGTTTACCAAAGCAGTATTAGTGCCTATTTTAAGAAGCAGAGAGGTTGTGGGGGTTGTCCCTTTGATGGTTTGAGTTGCACTTTCCCAGAGAACATCAAGATGGAGATCTTCGGCGATTACCCGAAACGGGACTAAAGTTCGTCCTTCTTTGATGATAGGTGGCACATCAAATCTTAGAGGAAGTCCGTCTATGAAGATTTGAATGTTTTCACTATTTTCAGGAGTAGATGTTTCTGACGCGAGGACTGTATTGGGCAGGAAAAAGAGCAGCGCTGTTAGAAAGATTGTTGTAAAGCTAAAGATTAGAAATTTATAAAAGGATTTTTTTCTCATGGAATACCTCCATATTATCTTCGTATTTTTTTACTTTTAAGCAGTGGAAACTATTCTATCTTTTTAATTTCGGTAATAATGGGACGCCCTTCTTCCGGCGTTTTATAGGTAAAAGAGATTTTGTCATCTGGATTTAACTTATAATCGGAGAAGTTTTCTTTTATTTCTTCGGAAAGCTGGAAGGCTTGAATTTGTGCTTTTTCTGTTCCTTCATTTACTTCAATTTCGATGGAGTTGCTGTCTATTTGCCCTAAGTATTTGCCGCTGTCTGTCTGTATCTCGGTAGGGGGAGCAGAAGGTTTTTCTGGCTGTTCTTTTTTCTCTTTGGAGGTTCCGCAGCCAACTAAAAGGCTGCAAGCGAGGATAAAGACAGCGAAAATGGAAAGATAACGTTTAAACATTTGATTTCATCCTTTCTTTAACATGGAATATTAAAACTAACACCTTTATTTTAGACGAAAGTAGCACCAATTTGTTTCTGCCACAATTTTATCACATTATTTTAGCGTATCCTATAAAAATAATGTGTATTCCAATAAATGGTTTTAATGAGCTATAGATTAACCTTAAATTAAGTAATGCTTATTCTTTACTTACAGGAATTAGGGCACTTGTGAGTAAATAGTAAGTAAAAAAGGTGGTCTAGTGACCACCTTTGAAAAAGTTTTATCCGTTTTTTGCCCTTTTTATGTTTTCTTAAAATCGCTATAAAGATTGGTGCCGCGGAAGGGACTTGAACCCCCATGCTCTTGCGAGCGGCAGATTTTGAGTCTGCTGCGTCTGCCGATTCCGCCACCGCGGCTTATTTACTTTAGAACGCAAAATTCATTGTAACAAATATATAGATTGCTGTCAATAAAAAAGCCGAAAAACAAGAGAAGGGTATGTTTCCTTCTCTTACTTTTAATAAGCCTATGGCGGTTTGCAAGTATTTAGTATTTAGTATTTCTTTATCTTTTTTTCTTGGGATCTTTTTTGCCGGCTTTCATGATGTTGTCTGTATTAAACTCCATGCCTGCTTCTTCGTCCATGTCTGGAATAATGTATCCGGAGCGGTCATTGTCTGCCTGATTGTTACCTAGAAAGTCTTTTCCTGCTTCTTGCTGGTATTGATTAGTTTTTTG
>JAQVYD010000069.1:0-4680 GCA_028709105.1 Clostridia bacterium | reverse complement strand
TCTTGTTGATTTTCTTTTATCTTTTGTTGATAGGTTTTGCCTATTTCTTTATTGTTCCGATTATCTGGCATTCGATAAACCTCCCAAATTTTTAAATTATTAATGAAATCTTTAACCGCCATCAGGACTTTATAATTTTCAGATACCAGCCTCCTTTCTAAAGGTATTTTCCCCTTTTTTCTTTTAGTTATCCCCATTATCTTTTTAGATATGATAAAATTATAATAATTGGGCGGAAGGATGCCTATGGAAGGAGGCGGGCGGATGTGTACAGTGATGAGGAATTGGTAACTCGCAGTAAAAATGGTAATCTTCAAGCTTTTGAAGAACTGGTCTGCCGTTATGAACGTAAAATTTATAGTGTGGCCTATCGCCTGATGGGTAGTTATGATGATGCTAATGATTTAGCTCAGGAAGCATTTTTGAAGGCTTTTCTGGCGATAAATAGTTTTCGGGGTGATTCTTCTTTTTCAACTTGGCTCTGTCGTATTGTCACTAATCTCTGTCGTGATGAGTTGCGTAAACGTTATCGAATTTCTGTGGAATCTTTAGATCAGAAGATTTGTCTTGGCGATGTAGAGATTAAAAAACAAATACCTTCTTCAGAGCCCGGCCCTGAGGAAATATATGAAAAGCATGAATTACAGCAAGAGTTACAGGACTTGCTGACCAGCCTTTCTCCGGAGTTTCGGCTTGCCGTGGTTTTAAGGGATCTACAGGGTTTTACTTATCAGGAAATTGCCGAACAGATGGAATGTTCAGTAGGTACAGTAAAATCAAGAATAAGCCGGGCGAGAAGCTTTTTGAAAGAGAAGCTGTTGGCGCAGCGGGAACAATATTCTTCACTGGAGCGTCTACATAAAGTGAAGGGGGGGAAAGCAAATGGAATGTAAAGAAGTGCAAGAAAGTTTGTCGTTTTATTTAGATCAGGAGTTATCAGGAGATGAACTGGTTTTAGTGCAAAGTCATTTAGAGAACTGTTCTGATTGTCAGAAAGAACTGTCCACACTTCAGGAAACTATTTCCTTGCTTTCTTCCTTAGAGGAAGTAACCCCGCCAGCTAGTTTTCGTCGTGAACTTTATGCTAAATTAGAAAAAAGTATTGCTCAAGAGGCCGGGAGTGGGGAAAAAAGATTTTGGGGGTATGGCTTGATGACTAAATTTAAGGGTCTAAGACGGCATACGGCTTTTTTACCTGTGGCTATTTCTGTGGTTTTGTTGGTTTTGCTTGTGCCCGTTTTTTTCGATGGAGTTCATCTGGGCAGCAGCAGTAAGTTTACTGAAGACAGCAGTGAGCAGGAAATGTTATCTTGCGGCGTTAATTTGACTAGTATGGATCAGGACAGCGCACCTCAGGAGAACATGGTTAAAAGTATGGGGTCTAAAGAATCAGCGTATAATCTGGAGCGGGGAGTAAGTCCTACGGAGCAAGCTCCGCAGGTGAACTTTTCCTCTCAGACTGTGGCGGATCAATCGCTAGAGCAGAGTAAATCCACAACGAAGTCGATAGAAAGAAAGTTAATTAAAAATGCGGAGATACATCTTTTGGCAGATGATTATAATAGTGCGGTGGAATCACTTAAGAGCAAAGTAAGTGCATTAAATGGTTATATTACTAATGAAACGGTCAATGTCATCGATGCACGGGGGAGTAAAAGAGGGTATCTTGAAGTCAGGATTCCTCAACTTAGGTTTGATGAATTTCTGGCGGGGGTAAATACTTTAGGTAAGCTCAAAAACAGTCATATCTATTCGCAGGATGTCACCGAGGAATATATTGATGTAGAGAGTCGCTTGAAAACTATGCGTACTAAGGAAGAAAGGCTTTTGGGGATTTTGAATCAGTCCGGTAAGCTTAGTGATATTTTGGCTGTGGAAAACGAATTGGCTAATACAAGGGCGCAGTTGGAATCTTTGGAGGGCAGGTTACGCTATCTTAGTAATAAGACGGAGTTTTCCACTTTTAATCTTACGATTGAACAGACCGCAGCTTCAACGCAACAGGTTTCTGCCGGTGGTTTGCAAGGTGTGGGAGCCCGAGCCAAAGAAGCCTTTATTCAGGCAATTAATAATATCTTTTTAGGGTTAGGAACGTTCCTTGTTTTCCTCAGTGCGGCAATTCCTTATTTAGTTGTGGCAGCCATTGTGGTCGGGATAGTATGGGGAATCTGGCGGGGGATGAAAAAGTAGAGGTGAATAATTTGTCGGATAAATTTGTCATTATTGATGGGAATAGTTTAGCTCATCGAGCTTTTTATGCTCTCCCCCTGCTTTCTAATGCCCAAGGTTTTATCACCAATGCTATTTATGGCTTTTATAAGATGCTGGCTAAAGTCATTGCGGATGAAAAGCCGACTTATCTAGCGGTAGCTTTTGATAAGGGAAAAATAGTTTTTCGGCATCAGCATTATGCCGACTATAAAGGAACGAGAAAAGGGACACCGGAGGAGCTTAAGCCCCAATTCCCTGTGCTAAAAGATTTGCTAAAGGCGATGAATATTGCTCTTTGGGAAATTGAGGGATATGAGGCTGATGACCTTATCGGCACTCTGGCTAAGCTGGGAGAAAAGGCGGGGCTGCTTAATCTCATTGTCACCGGGGATCGAGATGCCTTGCAGTTGATTGCGCCTCACACCAAGGTGCTGTTGACGCGTAAAGGGATTAGTGAAATAGAAATTTATGATGAGCAGGTTTTAGCAGAAAAATATGGGCTTAAACCTGCACAGATGATCGATGTCAAGGGTTTAATGGGTGATCAATCCGATAATATTCCGGGTATTCCCGGAGTGGGGGAAAAGACGGCCCTTAAACTGATTAGGGAATATGGTAATTTAGAAAATGTTTTAGTACATCAAGCGGATTTTCAAGGTAAAAAGCTGGGGGAAGCCTTAGCTAATTATGGGGAACAGGCGCTTTTAAGCAAAAAGCTGGCGACGATCGTTACCAATGTTCCTTTGCCGCTGGATTTAAAACAATGTCAAAAAGAAGAACCTGATTATCCGCGTTTTCTCGCTTTATTAAAAGAGCTTGAATTTAAAAGTATTTGGCAAGAGGTTTTGCAGGAGCGGGGGGATTTCGAGGAGGAGAGGACGGGGGGAAATGGCAGTGCCTCAGTTTCTTCTTCTCTCACGCTTAGTAGTAAAAAAGCTCTGGCCGATTATCTGGCGCGGTGTCAGGCTGATTTAGTTCTTTATTTAGAAACGGAAAAGAAGGGCCCTCGCGACCTAAGAATTACTGCCTTAGGCCTAAAAATTCCGGATCAGGAAGCGGCTCTTTGTTCCTGGCAGAAGGAAGAAGAGCTAAGTGCTTATTTACAAGTATTAAAACCATTTTTGGAAAATGAGCGCATTAAAAAAACTGTCTATGATACTAAAGCGGTAATGTTAGCTTTGGACTTTTACCAGATTAAACTTCAGGGGGTAGTCAAGGATATTCTGCTCATGGCCTATTTGCTCAATCCTTCTCGCCCTAAGCAGGATTTGCCTTCACTGGTGCAAGAAGAGCTTGCTTGTGCGGTGCCTGCGGAGGGGGAAGCGGTAGTTCCTTTTTATTTAAATGCGTTAGAAAAATTAGGGGAGAGTCTGTTCGCCGAATTGGCGGAGCAAGAGATGTTAGGCTTGTATCAGGATTTGGAGCTGCCGTTAGCGGCTGTTTTAGCGGAAATGGAGAAAACCGGGGTTAAGTTAAATCAGGTGATTCTCGCCACAATAGGGAAGGAACTTGATCGTTGGATTGCCCGTTTGACAGAGGAAATTTACCATTTGGCAGGTGAGGAGTTTAATATTAATTCGCCTAAACAGTTGGGGGTAATCCTTTTTGAAAAGTTAGGTTTACCTACGGGCAAAAAGACGAAAACCGGTTATTCTACGAATGCCGAAGTATTAGAAGATTTAGCCTTAGAGCATGAGATTGCGGCCAAAATTCTTTTTTACCGGCAGATGGTAAAATTAAAAAGTACCTATATTGATGGCTTGAGTGTGTTGATTGAACCTTTTACTTCCAAGGTTTACACCAGTTTTAATCAGGCGGTAACGGCAACAGGCCGTCTTTCCAGTACAGAGCCTAATTTGCAAAATATCCCTATCCGCATGGAAGAGGGACGGCGGATTCGCAAGGCTTTTTTGCCTTCACCGGGGAAGCTGCTTCTTTCCGCGGATTATTCGCAGATTGAGTTGCGGGTTTTGGCTCATATTTCCGGTGATGAAGTAATGATCGAGGCTTTCAACAAAGATCAGGATATTCATTTGCGGACGGCGGCAGAGGTGTTTGGTGTACCGTTGGATGCGGTAAGCCAAGAGATGCGGCAAGCGGCCAAAGCTGTAAACTTTGGGATTGTCTATGGGATCAGTGATTTTGGCTTAAGCCGCGATTTAGGGATAGCCCGGGCGGAAGCCAAGCAGTATATTGATAGTTATTTTGCGCGTTATGGGGGGGTTAGGGACTATTTAAGGAGGATAATTGCCGAGGCTAAGAAAAAAGGTTATGTGACGACTTTACTAAAGCGGCGTCGCTATCTTCCCGATCTGCAGAGCCGTAATTACCATTTGCGGAGTTTTGCGGAGCGGGCGGCGATGAACACTCCTATTCAGGGGAGTGCCGCCGATATTATTAAACTGGCGATGCTTAAGCTTTACCGGGTACTGCAGGAAAGCGAATGGGAAGGAATCAAGCTGATTTTGC
>JAQVYD010000068.1 GCA_028709105.1 Clostridia bacterium | reverse complement strand
CCATGCGTGTTATTATTATCGGGGCAGGCAAAATAGGTTTTAATATCGCTAAAATTCTAGTAGAAGAAAATTATGATGTGGTGATTATTGAAAAACAAGAAGAACGAGCTAAAAACGTACAAGAGTATTTAGATGTAGAGGTGTTTATTGGGAATGGTGCCACAAGGTCTTTATTAGAAAAAGCAGGTGTCGAGGAAGCTGTCTTGCTTGTTGCGGTTACGGAAAGTGATGAAGTAAATATGATTGCCTGTATGGTGGGTAAAACTTATGGTGTAGAGAAAACTATCGCCAGAGTAAGAAATCCTGAGTATGCTCATGAAAGCAGGAAGAGGAAGGACACTTTCCCGGGGATAGACTTTCTGATTAATCCGGAATTGGTTACCGCGAAGGAGGTCGCTAAATTAATTGATGTCCCGGAAGCTTTAGATGTGGTTTATTATGCGGAAGGGAAAATTCAACTTTTGGAGCTTAAAATTCCGGAAGCGGCACCTGTAGCCCATCAGCAGGTTAAAGAGTTAAAGTTTGATTATCCTTTTCTAATTGTGGCGATTGTCCGCAAGAAAAGAATAATTATCCCGCGTGGTGATGATGTGATTTATCCCGAGGATATAATCTTTGTACTGGCTAAAACGAAAGAAATGATCGAAGTGGAAAGGCTTTTGGGTACGGAGCGGAAAAGGGTGGAACGGGTCATGATTTTTGGTGGGAACTATGCCGGTTATCACCTCGCCAAAATTCTGGAAAACAAACGGTATTCTGTAAAAATCATTGAAAAAGAATATAATAAGTGTGTGGAACTAGCTAAAAACTTAGATAGCACGATGGTTTTATATGGAGATGCTACCGATATTGATTTTTTAACTAATGAAGGAACAGGCAATGTCGATGTTTTTGTTTGTCTGACTGATGATGATAAGCTTAATCTTTTGGTAAGTTTAATTGTGAAAAACTTGGGAGTGCAACGAACGATTGCTCAGGTGAGGCGTTCCGATTATGTCTCCTTGCTGGAAAATGTAGGCATCGATGTGGGGATAAGCCCTCGCACGCTTACAGCTAATAAGATTTTGCGTTTTATTCATAAGGGTGATGATATTCTTTCTGTTACTTTATTAAGCAATGAAAATGCGGAAATGACGGAATTGCTTATTTCCAAAGATTCTCCGGTTGCTAATAAGAAATTAAAAAATTTAAATTTCCCTCATGGTTCCTTGATCGGTTCCATTTATAGAAAGAATCAGGTCATTATACCTAAAGGGGATGATATTTTAAAACCGGGAGATAGTGTGACGGTTTTTGCTTTACCTGAAGTTGCCGTAAAAACATTAAATTATATCACAGGATAATGTAGGTGTTGCTGATGAATTATCAAAGGATTATTTTCGCTTTAAGCATAATTATCATGCTTATTGGTTTAGCCATGGTGTTTCCCCTGTTGTGGTCGTTATATTATGGGGATTTTGATTTTTATGCATTATTGTTGTCCAGTAGTCTTACCTTTTTGGTGGGTTTAATTGGTTATAAGAAAACTAAGCTGGAAGGTAATTTCCTGAACAAAGAGGTCTTTTGTATTGTCACTTTAGGGTGGCTTTTAGCCTCTTTTTTTGGTTCTTTGCCTTATCTTTTTGCCGGCGTTTTTTCTTCTTTTGCCGATGCTTTTTTTGAAACGATGTCCGGTTTCACGACTACGGGGGCTACTGTCTTAACAGACATTGAGGCTCTTCCCCATGGGATTTTGTTTTGGCGCAGCTTAACCCATTGGCTCGGTGGGATGGGAATTATTGTTTTGTTTGTTGCCCTTTTCCCTTCTGTGGGCATAGGGGGGATGCAGATGTTTCAAGCCGAAGCCCCGGGGGGAAGCCTGGCAAAAAAGCTGAAACCGCGGATTAGTGAAACGGCGAAAATTTTATGGTCTATTTATCTGATCATGACCATGGTGGAGACGGCCCTTTTATACGTGTTGGGAATGCCTTTTTTTGATGCTTTGTGCCATACTTTTGGGACGGTGGCGACGGGAGGGTTTTCCACTAAAAATGCCAGTATCGGGTATTATAACAATGTCGGGATTCAATGGGTTATTACGATCTTTATGTTTTTGGCGGGAGCCAATTTTGCTTTGTATTACCAGGTTTTTCGGACAAAAAAATTAGAGGTATATGCACGTAACAGCGAATTTAAGCTGTATAGTTTTTTTGTGGTGCTGGCCATTTTTTTGGTGACTTGCGGTATTTACCCCGGCGGCGGCAATGCTTTGGGGGAGTCTATCCGGCAAGCGGCTTTTCAGGTTGTCTCCATTATCACTACGACGGGATACGGTACGGCTGATTTTGCTCAATGGCCTTATTTTACGCAAACGATTTTGGTTGTGCTGATGTTTATAGGTGGTTGTGCCGGTTCTACCGGCGGGGCGATTAAGGTTGCCCGTCTTTTAGTTTTAATTAAAGAAGCCAAACTGGAATTGCAGCGCACTTTACACCCGCGGGCTATTTTAGATTTGAAGATCGATGGCAAAAGTATTTCTCAGGAGAATGTGGTTAATATTTTGCAGTTCTTTTTCCTCTATCTGGTGATTGTTTCTTTAGGGACTATTTTTATGACTTTGGGGGGACTTGATTTAGTGACTGCTTTTACTTCGGTAGTCACTACTCTAGGTAATGTAGGACCTGGCTTAGCCATGGCAGGACCTACTCAGAATTATAGTTTTCTCCCCGCTGCAGGAAAATATTTTCTTTCTTTTTTAATGTTTTTGGGGAGGCTGGAGCTTTATACGGTGCTGGTTCTTTTCCTACCTTCTTTTTGGCGTAAAGGCTAGCGTTGCATTTGCTTTTCTCTTTTAGAAGATATAAAATTATTGGGTAGCTTTTTTTAGGGAATTATTCTTGCTTTTACTTAAGGAGGCAAACATTAGTGCAGTGCACAAACATTCGTAATATCGCGATTATCGCCCATGTTGATCATGGTAAAACCTCACTTGTTGATCAGTTATTGGAACAGGCAGGTGTCTTTAGAGATAATGAACAGGTGCTGGAGAGGGTTCTCGATTCTAGTGATTTGGAACGGGAAAAGGGGATCACTATTTTAGCTAAAAATACGTCTATCCAGTATGCCGGCTATACAATCAATATTGTGGATACACCGGGTCATGCCGATTTTGGCGGTGAAGTGGAGCGGATTATGAAAATGGTAGAGGGTGTCTTATTGGTTGTGGATGCTTTTGAAGGTTGTATGCCGCAAACGAGGTTTGTTCTGAAAAAAGCCTTGGAACAAAATTTAGTTCCTCTGGTTGTTGTCAATAAGATGGATCGAGAAAATGCCCGCCCCTTAGAAGTTGTTGATGAAGTGTTAGATTTGTTTATTGATTTGGGGGTTAGTGAGGCAGGCTTGGATTTCCCCGTAATTTATGTGTCATCTCTTGAAGGATGGGCTTCCTTGGCTCCCAGGCAGCGGGGTGAAAACTTCACACCTCTTTTTGAAGCCATTATTCGGCAGATCCCTGCTCCTCGTGGGGATATTGCCGGACCTCTGCAGATGCAGGTCAGTCTTTTGGATTATAATGATTATCTTGGTCGGGTGGCTATTGGACGGGTCAATCGGGGGGTCATCAGAAATGGGATGCAGGTGACGGTAACCAAAAGAGATGGGAGTAAGGAAAACTGGCGGATTAGTAAGCTTTTCGGTTTTCAGGGTCTGAAGAGGGTAGAAATTAGCGAGGGACACGTGGGAGAGATTGTCGCCGTAAGTGGACTCGGTGATATCTTTGTCGGAGAGACCATTTGTGATGTCGCCCATCCTGAACCGTTGCCTTTCTTGAAAATTGATGAGCCTACTTTACAGATGAGTTTTTTGGTTAATGATTCACCTTTTTCAGGTAAAGATGGGGACCCGGTTACTTCTAGAAAACTAGGTGCCAGGTTGAAGCGGGAAATGGAAACAGATGTGGCTTTGCGCGTTGAAGATACGGATAGTCCGGAGGTTTTTCTTGTCTCTGGCCGCGGCGAACTGCATCTGGCGATTTTAATTGAAACGATGCGGCGGGAAGGTCTGGAATTTCAGGTTTCCAAGCCGCGGGTGATTTTAAAACGAGAGAAAGAGACAATTTATGAACCTTTTGAGTATTTAGTGTTGGATCTACCTGAAGATAGTGTGGGCTCGGTGATGGAGAAATTAGGGAGCCGTAAAGGTGACCTTTTGAATATGGTGCATCTCGGGGGGCGGACACGTTTGGAGTATTCTATTCCGGCACGGGGACTGGTAGGTTTTAGAACGGAATTCCTTACAGATACGCGTGGTTATGGTCTGATGTATCATAGCTTTGCGGATTATCAACCATATCGGGGCGAAATCAATCGTCGCCAAAACGGCGTGCTGATTGCTTGGGAAACTGGGGTAGCCAGAACGTATGGTTTGTTGTCTGCTGAAGGCAGGGGCACACTTTTCCTCACGTCCGGAGCAGAGGTTTATGAGGGCATGATTGTAGGCGAAAGTAGTCGTGAACAAGATATTGAGGTTAATGTTTGTAAGGAAAAGGCGCTTACGAATATGCGCTCCTCGGTCAAAGATGAAACAGTAAAATTGAAGGCCCCGCGCTTTCTTTCTCTGGAACAATCCCTTGAATATCTAGAGGATGATGAATACCTAGAAGTAACCCCTCATGCTTTAAGGTTGCGTAAGAAGGTTCTGAAAAAAGGGGAAAGGGCTAGGTATGAAAAAAACAAGAAGGTCTTTACGGATTGAAGGTTAAAGATAGAAATGATAAAATGAAAAGCAAAGCTCTTCAGTAAAATAGGAATTGGATGTAAAGATGCGGAGGATTATCTGTAAAGCTTATGGGAAAATTAATTTAACCTTAGACGTTTTAGGGAAAAGGGCTGATGGGTATCACGAAATTTTAACGCTTTTTCAGGGGATTAGTCTTTATGATGAGGTCTGTCTGGAAAAAGAGGATGCCGAGGGTATTCTTTTGACCTGTGATTCCCCTGCTCTAAGTACTGGTCCTGAAAATCTTGCCTATCAGGCGGTTCAACTATTAAAAGAGCGTTTTTCGCAAATCTCCGGGGTGAAGATTCATTTAACGAAAAGGATTCCTCTTGCTGCCGGTTTGGCGGGAGGAAGTGCCGATGCCGCCGCGGTTTTAGCAGGACTCAATCGTTTATATCAGCTTGATTTATCTAGGGAAGAGTTAGGTCATTATGGGGCAAGGTTAGGTTCTGATGTCACGTTTTGTCTTGAGCCGCTAACGGCAATCGGTAGGGGGAGAGGGGAGAGGCTTAGTCCTTGTTGCCCTTGCCCGGAAATGTGGTTGGTTTTACTAAAACCTCCTTTTAGTGTTTCGACGAAGGAGGTTTATGCCCATCTTGCTCAGGTGAAGATTGCACAAAGACCAGAATTAAGTAAGGTTTTACAAGGCTTGCGAGCTGGTAATAAACAGTTAATCTATTCTTATCTGGGGAATGTCTTAGAGTATTCTACTTTTGCTTTGTATCCTCAATTAAAAATCTGGGCACAAGAAATAGCTGAATTAGGTGCAGAAAAAGTGATGATGTCCGGCAGCGGACCTTCTCTTTTGGCTTTTATGAACACGAAAAGGGAAGCAGAGCAATTGGCCTCTTCCTTTCATAAGCCGGATTGGCAGGTGGGGGTTGTGCGTACAATCAACAGCGAGGATCTTAGAGGAAGGATGATGATGGATGAATGAAAGACATTTGAATACGGTGAAGCTGGACAATTTTAAACCTTTACGTGATGTGGTTTTTGAAACGATACGGGAAGCAATTATTAAAGGTGCTTTAAAATCAGGTGATCGTTTGATGGAGAATCAACTGGCGGAGGAAATGGGGGTAAGTCGTACTCCGGTCCGTGAGGCTATCCGTAAGTTGGAATTGGAAGGTTTTGTTATTGTTATTCCGCGTAAAGGTGCCTATGTTTCGGAAATGTCTTTTAAGGATGTCCATGAGGTTTATGAAATCCGAGCTGTTTTAGAGTCTTTGGCTTGCGGTTTAGCCGCGGAAAGAGCGGCCAGGAGTGAAATAGAAGAAATGGAGCGGTATCTCTTTGAAGAAAATGATTATCTTTATCATGAAGATATCTTGCTTACGGTGAGGACAGATATTGGTTTGCATGAACTTATTTATAAAGCTACCCGTAATGAAAAGATTTTAAGTTTAATCAGCAATTTGAAGGAACAGGTGTATCGTTTACGCTCTACCTCGATTACTTTGCCGGGGAGAAAGAAAAATAGTTTATTAGAACATCAGGGGATAGTGGAAGCTATTTCCCAACGTGATGTAGAGTTGGCTCAGAGGTTGGGACAGGAGCATATTGAACATGCCGAACAGGCGATGCTCGAACTTTTGGGCAATAAGTGAACAAGTATTGTAGATGATTGAGGGGAAGCAGATGACAACAGCTCTTGTTTTGGCGGGAGGGCTTAAGCCTGAACTAGGCGAAAAACAAGGCCGGCTTGTGGAAGATGCTTTAATCCGCATCGGTAATCGTTATATGGTGGAATATGTGGTTGAGGCCTTGCAAAGTTCGGCATATATTAAAGAGATTATTATCGCCGGACCGCCCCAAGAATTAAAAGAAATTTACGGGCAATCCCCGGCAGTGAAGATTATTAAAAATGGGGTGACCACGCTGCAAAGTTTTTTGCAGGCTTTCCGGTTGCTCTCTTCTGAGCCGCAGCGAATTCTGGTTGTGACCGGTGATTTGCCGCTCCTGACGGCAGAAGCGGTTAATCATTTCTGGCAAACTTGTCAGGGTTTAGAGGGTGATTTTTTTTATCCGCTCATTAGCCGGGAGGTTAATGAACATAAATATCCGGGCGTAAAAAGGACTTACGTCTATTTAAAAGAGGGCGTCTTTACCGGGGGAAATTTGTTATTGGTCAAACCGCAGATTGTGGAAAAATGTGCGCAAGAAGCTGAAGAATTGATACGTTTAAGAAAAAAGCCTCTTGCTTTGGCGGCCCATCTTGGTTGGAGGTTGTTGCTGGTTTATTTGCTGAGACAGCTGTCGCTCCAAGAGGCGGAAAAAGAGGTTTCTAAGTTGTTGAGTGGCGTGAAAGGCGTTGCCGTAATCTCGCCTTATCCGGAAATAGGCATTGATGTGGATAAACTTAGCGACTTGGCGTTAGCGGAAAAAGAATTATGTCCTTGAGAAAA
>JAQVYD010000067.1 GCA_028709105.1 Clostridia bacterium | reverse complement strand
GACCTGCTGATTACGAATCAGCTGCTCTGCCGGCTGAGCTACAGTAGCAAAAAAGATATTTTTACAGTAAACAATATTAATTATAAGAAGGTTAGGTGTAAATGTCAATTCACATTATTTTTAAAATCGAGTAAACAAGCTGATTCTTTGGCTGCCCAGCGTATTTTATAAGTAATCAGGGAAACTTCAATCAAGGCATGGAGATAATAGCTTCCTTCACAGCAATGGCCATGCCATTGGTTGATAATCTCGTCAAGTTTACTCCAGATATGAGGTTCCTTAGCGATAGTGGTAGTTTCTCCTGTTATTTTTTTTTGTAGTTCTTGGTTCTGTTGGCTAAGGAGCTCCAGAGTATTATTAATAAGCCGGAGAATTTGTTGAAAATCCTCACTAATCGGTAAGTTCCCTGCTTCTTCTCTTCTTTTACTGCGTTCTTGTGCTAAAAAGAAGATATCCTTCGTTCTTTGCCAAAGCCCTTTATTATAAGTTAAATAATCCCGGTATAGTTTGGTTTTTATTTTCTGAGCGTCTTTTTCTTCATCTTTTAAAAGCCCGAGGTCATGTTTATATAAGTCATAGTAGTCGTGAACTGCATTAAAAAATTTTCCTGCTTGCTTATCTAGTCCTTTTAAAGTATCAGGATTAGGTGGTGTTAATTGCAGATAGTTTTGCACAACTTGGCTAAAGTTAGCCATGATGAATTTGTTCAGTTCCATTAATTTAGAGCGAAGGGGTGCTTCATAGTGCGGCCGGGCAATGGTTATATTGACGAGAAGGGCAGCTCCTACCCCGATAAAGATAGCTAAAGAACGCATCAGGGCATGATTTAAAAATTGATCAGGCGGGGAACCCAAGACGAAAATGGTGGCCATAATTCCTCCCGAGATACTGCTACGCCATTTAAAGTGATTACAGATTAAAAGAACTAAGATGGTGCTTAAGCCCATGACTAAAGGATTGCCACCGATAGTTAGCCCAAGGATGATGGCCATGCCGATGGCGATGAATTGGGTTAAAATTTGCTCTAAGGCGTTATAAAGACTTTTGCCCAGTGAGGGTTGCAGGTTTAGAACAGCTGCCGCACCAGCAAAGACTGCCGGTTGAATGTCAAAGAAAACGCAAATATACATACTGATTGTTACGGCAATCCCCGTTTTTAAAACTCGTGCTCCACCAATCATCAAGATTCAACCTCTTTTTAATTCAACTTTTCATATAAGAAGAAATATGTAACCAGGCTTGTTCTAATTCTTGGATTTCCTCGAGAGTAAAGTCCCCCGTTTCTGCTGCTCTAATTTTAGTTAAAGTTTCTTCTAAAGGTAGGACTTCAAAAGTTAGTCTGCCTTCTTTTTTATATTTTCTCGTCCAGATCGGGATAGAGGTGGCTTCTTTAAAGTAAGGTTCCCCGGTGAGGGTATCTATACCGAAATGCAGGTTGAGGATCATGCTGGATTTTCTAGCTAGCCCTTTTTGGTCGGAAATAAAATTTCCTAAGGAGTAAATCACAAATTGAGTTTTATCTTCTTCCTGTTGATAGGTTTGGGTTAGTTGCAGCACATGGGGATGATTCCCTAGGATTACGTCGGCCCCTGCATGCAAGAATGTTTTGGCCAATCTAATTTGAACACTATCGGGATGTTCCTGGTATTCTTGTCCGAAATGCAGGCACAGAATAATTAGTTGTGCCCCTTCGTTTCGGGCTTTTTTTAGGTCAGCGATAATTTGGTCTTCTTCGATAAAGTTTACCGCGAACTCTTGGCCACGAGGAGGTTTAAGTCCATTAGCCCCATAAGTATAAGCAAGGAAAGCGATTTTTACATCTTGAATCTCGGTAAAAAGAATCGTCTCCTTTTCTTCTTGGCTGCGAGCGGTTCCCACGTGTAAAAGCCCTGCCGCCTCTATACAGTCAAGGGTGCTGTTGAGACCGCTGATCCCCTTATCCAGACAATGGTTGTTGGCTGTGGTTAATAAATCAAAGCCGGCTTCTTTGAGGTTTTGGGCCAGGATAGCGGGTGAATTAAAGCGAGGGTAACCACTGTATTGTTTGGGGTCTTTCCCGAGGGTTGTTTCTAGATTCCCAATCACGAAATCAGAGGTTTGGAGGAAGGGCGTTACTTTAGTAAAAAAAGAAGAAAAGTCATATGTACCAAGTTGAGGCTGATATCCTGCCTGGATTTGGGTATTGTGCATCATAATGTCGCCTACCGCCGTAATGATAATATTTTTCTCCGGTGGAGGTTCGGGGAGTGTGGTGGTGGGAGGACTATCAGTGGTGGAATGATCACAACCGCATAATAAGCCGCAGAAGAAAAGAGTAAGCACGAAACCCCAGATTAGGACTGATTTTTTCATAAAATTCACATCCTTTAGATGATACTAACATTATAACAAGAAAGAGAGAATTTGTCCTAATAGTGACGAAAAAACTTTTCCCCGCATAAGGTACAGCAGATAAAAATGCTGATCTTTAATGTGGAGAAAGGTGATGTTTTATGGCAAAAGAAAGGTCCAAGAACAAGGTTAGAAAAATTATAACCTTAAGAAATTCCGGAGATATAGAGTTTTTAAAACAAAGCTTGGAAAGATTCGGAGGCAAAATGATCAAAAAACTGCCTCTTGTGGAGGGGTATTTATGTGAATTTCCGTCGGAAGACGATGTTTCGCTGGCTGTAAGAGGTGAGCCGGATAGGTTGCAGGCAGAAGATGACCTCGAGTTTAAACTTTGCTGGTATCCGGGGGAGCTTTTTTTTAAGTCTTTCTTCCCTTTTGCCCACTTACCTCTTAGCAAGCCGATGATTAAACCTAAGCCTTATCCTCTTTTTTTTAATAAGGAAAGTGCGGGATGGGGTTTGCAAAGAATCGGTGCCCCTCAGGTTTGGAGTAAACTAAAGGAGAGACGGGTGCGCATAGGAATTATTGATACAGGTATTGATTATTATCATCCCGATTTAAGCGAGAATATCAAGGGTGGCATTTGTACTTTGGATGGTAAGCATCAATTTATGGATGATTATGGGCATGGGACACATGTGGCTGGTATTATCGGGTCTACGGGGAGAACAATCGGATTAACCGGGATCAATCCTTATGTCGATTTTTATATTGTCAAAGCTTTTGATAAGAAGGGGAAAGGGAATTTATCAGATATTATTGAAGGGCTGGATTGGTTAGCGAGGCGACAAGTGGAGATCATTAATATGAGCTTCTCTACTACGGAGACTAATCAAACATTTTATCGAGTGATTCAATATTTAGACAGGCGCGGTATCGTTTTGGTTGCGGCGGCAGGTAATGACGGGGGGAGTAATTCGGTAAATTATCCGGCCCGTTTCCCTCAGGTTATCGCTGTTTCCGCTACGGATAAGCTGGATCGGCTGGCGGCTTTTTCCAGCACGGGACCGGAGGTTGATTTTTGTGCCCCGGGTGTAGAGATCCCTTCTGCTTGGGTGGGGGGAAGGTATGAGGTGAAAAGTGGCACTTCCTTTGCTGCTCCTCATCTTACGGGAACAGTTGCCGATTTGCTTAATTATTATGGTTCTTTACCCCCAACTAGGATTAAGGAGATTATGGCAAGCGGAGCGGTGAAAATCCAGAAGTTAGGTCAGGAACAGCAAGGAGCAGGAATGGTAGAATTGCCAAGAATTATTAGCTAAGCATTATGAAACAATTAACTGATAGTGCAGGAATTATGCAGATATTCTCGAATTATAAGATTAGAGGGATAAGTTGTTCTTAACTATAAAATAGTTGTTATTTAGCTGTAAACAGGTTGTCCCGGGTGTAGCAATTAATGCTTTCTTTTCTATAATAAACTAGGATTATTCTTTTATGGGGGAGAAAGCTTATGTCCCATGTACGCATTACTTTATCCAGAGAAATGCTGCGGGCTCTTTTGGCTAATCTCACGGATTTACGATCTCCGGCCGGTGAGTTTATAGTTGAAAATGAAATAGATGGTCTTAATGAAATAATTAGGGTGATCAATTTAGTTAGTGGTGATGTTTTTGAGCAAACCGTGCAAAAACAAGCAACTCAAATTGACTCGCCGGACGAGTGCAAAATATATGAATTCCCTTTAAAAATTAAAGAGGATATTATTAAGGATGAGGAATAAAGATATAAAGAAATATAGGAAGAAAAAATTTAAGAATTTACTAAAGTAGAAGTTCTTTCAGAAGGAAGGTCAGAAAAAGTGTGGATAGGCGCCCATGTCTCTATTGCTAAAGGATTTTTCGAAGCAGTACAAACAGTTGTAGAAATGAAGGGTAATACGTTGCAGTTTTTTACCCGTAATCCGCGTGGGGGGAAGGCACGGGCACTTGTCCCTGAGGAAATTAGGGCTGCGCATGATTTAATGAAAATAAAGAATTTCGGTTTAGTGGTAGCTCATGCTCCTTATACCTATAATTTGGCTTCTGCCAAGAAAGGTGTGCGTGAGTTTTCGCGTCTCACGATACAAGAGGACCTTCTCAGAATAAAAGCGATGGGAGTTCCTTATCTTGTTTTGCATGTAGGCTCACATGGTGGACAGGGTGAAGAAAAAGGATTAGCTTTAGTTATAGAAGGTTTAAGGGAGATTTTAGCTGATCTTCCTGACGAAACAATGCTTCTCTTAGAAGGAATGTCCGGTCAGGGGACGGAACTTGGTTATACCTTCGAACAGCTGGCGGCGGTTATCCTAGCTTGTGATAATAATCCTGGGTTAGGTGTCTGTTTGGATAGCTGCCACTTGACCGGGGCTGGTTATGACCTTGCGGATTGGGTAAGGATTAAAGGCGAATTCGATAAAATTGTGGGTTGGGATAAATTGAAGGCGTTTCATTTAAACGATTCTCTGTTCCCTCTTGGTTCTAGAAGAGATCGACATGCTAAATTAGGTGAAGGATATCTGGGGCTAGCAACGATTAAAAAAATTATTTGTGATCAAGATCTGCAAAAAATCCCTTTAATCTTAGAAACACCGAATGATAACCTAGGCTATGCGAGGGAAATCGTTTTAATTAGGGAGGCTTGTTCATAAATCGACAAAAAAGAACTTTATTATAATAATAAGTTTGTAAATATTGAGTTTATACTGTAAGATTATAGTAAAGTATATTATTTTGGCAAAGAGAGTGAAAAGTTCTTTAATAAAGAGGCAAGAAAATAAAAATGGAAGGGGGTTAGGCATATTTTTACGATAAGCTTCCCTTGGATTTGGATAGTTTTGGCGGTTTTCTTTGGGATTATGGAAACATTGACGATGGGGTTAACAACTTTTTGGTTTGTTTTCGGAGCTTTAATTGCCTTTGTAGCTGCTTGGCTGGGTGCTTCTTGGGGATTACAAATAGCAATATTTTTATCTACGGCCATAATTATGTTAATTTTTTTCAGGCCCTTGGCTAAAGATTATTTTAAAATTGGGGCGATACAAACGGGGGTACCTGCCTTAATCAGCAAAGTAGGAATAGTACAGGAAAAAATTATTCCCCCTGAGAGTGGTGCCATAATTATACAAGGGCAAGTCTGGACTGCAGAATCACTTACTGAAGAACCGTTAGATGTGGGTGAAAAAGTGGTAATTATGGAGATTGAAGGTGCTATCTTAAAAGTTGAAAAATTGGGAAAATAATGAAAAGGAGGAAAGATAATGATGGCTTTTGTTTTTCTTATCTTGGTGATTGTTTTTTTGGGTGTTAATGTTAGGGTGGTACCTCAAACTGAAGCTTATATTATAGAAAGATTAGGCGCCTATCTAGGGACATGGCTGGTCGGACTTCATTTTAAAATTCCTGTCGTAGATAGGATTGCTGCGGTAGTCTCTTTGAAAGAACAGATTAAAGATTTCCGGCCGCAAGCTGTTATTACTAGGGATAATGTTACGATGACTATAGATACTGTGGTTTTTTATCAGGTGACTGATCCAAAAGCTTATGTTTATGGGGTAGAAAACCCGATTTTAGCTATAGATAATATTACCACAACAACTTTGAGAAATATCATTGGTGAATTAGAATTGGATGAAACTTTAACCTCCCGTGATGTTATTAATGCTAAAATGAGAAGTGTCTTGGATGCAGCTACAGGTGCTTGGGGGATTAAGGTTCATCGTGTTGAAGTAAAGAATATTGTCCCACCCGCCGAAATACAGGAATCAATGGAAAGACAGATGAAGGCGGAAAGAGAAAAAAGAGAATCAATCCTGCGGGCCGAAGGTGAAAAGCAAGCCGCTATTCGTGTCGCTGAAGGGCATAAGGAAGCAGTTATTTTAAATGCGGAAGCTGAAAAAAAGTCGGCCATCCTTATCGCCGAAGCTAACAGAGAAGCGGCCATAAGAGAAGCAGAAGGGGAAGCGGAAGCAATTCTAAAGGTGCAAAGGGCGACAGCAGAAGGGCTGAAGATGTTGAAGAGTGCTACCCCGGATAATCAGGTAATTGCGATTAAAAGTTTGGAGACTCTTGCTAAGGTGGCAGACGGGCAAGCGACGAAGATTATTATTCCTTCCGAGCTGCAAAATTTAACGGCACTCGCTGCTTCTTTATCAGAGATTGTTAAAGATAATCCACAGTTAAGTTAGCGCAAAGGCTACTGTTTCACAACTAAGTTGTGAGACAGTTTTTTTTTGAGTGCAAAAATCTGGTATAATCAAGGGGATGAGAACTTGTAGGTTAAAGGGTGAAAAAATGCGTAAATTATGGGTAAAAGGTTTTTTAACAACGAGCATCATCTTTATATTTTGGGTATTTGTTGTGCACCCCTTTTTAGTACCGGCAGTGCTTTGCTATGATGTCGTTATTTATGGGGGAGGATTTGCCGGCTGTGCTTCTGCTTATAGCGCGGCTTGGGCAGCACCGGAAAAAAAGGTGTTGCTTATTGTTCCCGAACCTGTGGCGCAATTAGGCGGGTTGGGTACGGTAGGGGGACAGAATTTTGCCGATATTCGTTACTGGCAAAATCAACTGGTTACGGCAGGTTCTTTTCAGCGTTGGTTTGAGAAAAGCGGACAGTTTTATAATACTGAGCAGATGGCAGAAATTATTACAAAAGATTTAGCCCGGTTTGCTAATGTGACGATTCTTTATCAACATGATTTGAGGAAAGTAAAAACGGAGAAAATTGCCAAGGGGCAGCGAGTAATTAAATCCATTGTTCTCGCACCTGTTTATAGGGATGAGCAAGGCGCTATATTATGGGGGAAAGGACGTTCAAAAGTAGAGGGGGAGGTTTTTATTGACGCTTCTGCTGAAGGCAGGTTAGCGCGTCTTGCCTCTATTCCCTTAGTTGTGGGGCGTCAGGATTGGCCTCGGGAATATTTGCCTCTTGAGGAACAGGAAGAGGAGTGGGCTAGGCAACAAGCGGCTACGCTAATGTTTAAAGTAAAAGGGGTAAAAACACCGACTCAGCCTGACCTAAAAGGAGATTTGCATTTTGTTACTGATACGCAAGGAAGTTGGGCAATTGTCGGAGGAAA
>JAQVYD010000066.1 GCA_028709105.1 Clostridia bacterium | reverse complement strand
CAGTTTCTTCCGGGGATGTTTTTGAACGAGATTTGGGCATGGAAAACTTAGCTTTGGTGCTAGAGAAAAAAATCCCCTTGAGTGTTCATGCTCATCGGGCTGATGATATTCTTACCGCCATACGGATTACGGATGAGTTTGGGATTGAGATGATTTTGCAACATGGGACAGAAGCACAAAAAATTATTCCGGAGCTGCTCAAGAGGAATATTCCTGTGGTCGTAGGTCCAACTCTTTCCAGCAGAGCGAAAGTAGAATTGGCGGAAATTACTTGGCAGACGGCTGCTCTCTTAAGCGAGGCGGGCGTTTTAGTGGCGATAACTACAGATCATTCCGTGGTACCTGTGCAATATCTGCCTCTTTGTGCTTCTTTGGCGGTGAGGAATGGGATGAAGGAAGAAGCTGCTTTGCAGGCAATCACCATTAACCCTGCCCGTATCCTCAAACTTGCCCATAGAATTGGCAGCTTGGAAGCAGGTAAAGATGCCGATATCGTGGTAATGTCGGGACATCCTTTCGATTGGCGTTCTTGTGTGGAAAGGGTCTATATCAATGGTCAAATAGTTTATGATAAACTATAGTTAAAGAAAATCCAAGAGATAGGAAGTGTCTGTTGCCTTTGTATAGTTATGAATCGTTTTCTCCTGAAGAGACGTTTGCTCTAGCTAAAAAGCTGGGGGCAAAATTACAAGGTGGGGAAATATTGGCCTTGGAAGGTGATTTAGGGGCGGGTAAAACTCATTTTGTCAAAGGCTTGGCGGAGGGGCTGGGCGCTGAGGGACCGGTAACCAGCCCGACGTTTACGCTGCTTCATCTTTATGAGGGCAGATTACGCTTAGCTCATTTTGATGTTTATCGGCTGCCTTTCCCGGAAGCTTTTGAAGAACTAGGTTATGAAGAGTATTTTACAGGGTCGGGAGTAACGGCCATTGAATGGAGTGATTTAATCAGCCCTTATTTGCCGCCTGAATATTTGCAGATAAAGATAACACATTTGTATCGGCAGGAGATGGGTGAGGGGCGTTTAATTACTTTTTATCCGCATGGTGAGCCGATGAAAGCTCTGGTAAAGGAGTTGGCGCAAGATGGTTGTGCTGGGAATTGAAAGTTCGTCTCCCATAGCTTCAGTAGCGTTGGTGTCTGGGCATAAACTGTGGGGAGAAATGACCTTAAATATTGGTTTAACTCATTCTGAACAGTTATTACCGTTAATTGATGACCTTTTGCAGCAAACGAAGGTTACTCTTGCTGATTTAGAGGGGATTGCTGTCTCCGGCGGACCCGGTTCTTTTACGGGGTTAAGAATAGGTATGGCTACAGCGAAGGGCTTAGCCCAAGGGCTGAAGATCCCGTTGGTGAGTGTTTCCACTTTGTTGGCTTTGGCGTATCAACAGGCGGGCTGTTGCTGTTTAGTTTCTTCGTTGATGAATGCCAGAAAAAATGAGGTATATGCAGCCTTGTTCAGGTTCACCGCTGCCGGTTATGAGCAGTTGGAGCCTGAACAAGCCCTTAGCCCCCATTTATGGGCACAAAAGCTTGCCGCTTATCAAAAAGCCATTGTCCTTACCGGTGATGGCGGAGCTGATTATAAAGAGATCTGGCAGGAAACCCTCGGGAAAAAAGCAGTTTTCCCGCCGGCCTTTACGCAGCTAGCGCGAGGGGCAAGTGTGGCTTGGCTGGGACAGCAAAAGTTGGGGCAAGGCGAACAGGATGATCTTTTTACTTTAAAACCGATGTATATTCGTTCTTCTGAGGCTGAGAGAAGGCTGAGGGGTGTGGGCAATAGATAAAGAGGTGCATTGTCGATGACGTATCTTTTACGGGCCATGAAAGAGGAAGATATCCTGCAGATTGTGGAGATTGAAAAACAATCGTTTTCTACTCCCTGGTCAGCATATGCCTTTAAGTGTGAATTGGCCGATAATGATTTCGCTTATTATTTAATAGCCGCTGCGGAAGACAATCCGGAACAAGTTTTAGGTTATGGTGGGATGTGGCTGATTATGGATGAAGCACATATTACCAATATTGCTGTTGCCCCGCCATATCGAGGGAAAAAGCTGGGGGAGCTTGTGCTGCAGGGGTTAGAGGCTTTGGCTTTGCAAAAAGGTGCTGTGCGCATGACTCTTGAGGTGAGGGTTTCTAATGATAAAGCACAAACCCTTTATAAAAGAAGGGGTTTTGTACCGGCAGGAATTCGTCCTAATTATTATGTGGATGGGAATGAGGATGCTTTGATTATGTGGAAGGAATTTTTTTGAATAGTTTCACGAGTATTAAATAGTGAGAGAGGTAGAAGATCTTGACTCAAGAAAAAGAAATAATTTTGGCGGTAGAAACGAGTTGTGATGAGACGGCAGTAGCCATATTGCGGGATGGCCGGGAACTGCTCTCTAATTTAGTATTTTCGCAAATAAAAATACACCAACAGTTTGGGGGGGTTGTCCCGGAAATTGCTGCGCGCAAGCATTTGGAACAGGTTAATCTCTTAATTAGCTTAGCGCTAGAGGAGGCAGGGCTTACCTTTCCCCAGCTATCGGCTCTGGCGGTGACTTATGGGCCGGGGTTGGTGGGGGCTTTGCTCATTGGGGTTAGTACGGTCAAGGCTTTAGCGTACAGTCTCAACCTTCCTTTGCTCGGGGTTAACCACATGGAAGGTCATCTCTATGCTAATTGGCTAGGGCAGGAGCAGATTACGTTTCCTCTGGTGGGCTTAATTGTCTCCGGAGGGCATACGTCTTTAATCGAAATGAGAGGACATGGGGAATATCTGCTTTTAGGACAAACTCAGGATGATGCTGTCGGCGAGGCTTATGATAAAGTAGCTCGGGCGATGGGGTTAGGTTATCCCGGTGGTCCGTTACTGGATGCTTTAGCTCGTGAAGGGAATGGGGAAGCTCTGTCGTTACCGCGTGCTTGGTTGGGGGAAGGCAGTTTCGATTTTAGTTTTAGCGGTTTGAAGACGGCAGTTCTCAATTATTTAAATAGGGCCTCGCTGAAAGGGGAAGCGGTAAATCAGGCTGATCTTGCCGCGAGTTTTCAAGCTAGTGTGGTTGAGGTTTTGGTGGAAAAAACAATTCGTGTTGCCCGCAAAAAAGGATTGCCGACTGTGCTGATGGCGGGTGGGGTTTCTGCTAATAGTTCTTTGCGGGAACAGATGCGAAAAAGGTGTGAGCAGGAAGGACTAAGATTATATTATCCTCCGGTGGAGTTTTGTACTGATAATGCGGCGATGATTGCTTGTGCTGCTCATTATCGTTATTTAAAAGGAGAACGTGCTGATTGGTATTTAAATGCGATCCCTCAGTTAAGGTTATGAGGTTCACTAATCTTCGTAAATCTAGTATAATTAAAATGATGATTAGATTAAGAGGAGTTGGTTTGAGATTGATCCCTGAGCGAATTAAACAACTATTGGCGAGAATAAAGGGAAGAGAAAAAACTGAAGCGGCGGAGAAGGAGTTGACCGAAGAAGAGCTTATTAATATGGTCGCTTCGGGTATCGTCGTTTCCGGACAGAGTGAAGAAGTGATTAATCAGGTAGAAAAAACGATGCTTCATGGGGTGATTGAATTTGCGGATATGGTAGTAAAAGAGGTCATGACGCCTCGTCCTGATATTATCGCTGTAGATAAAAATATTTCTTACGAAGATTTACTGATGGTGATTAAAGAAGAGCAGTTTTCGCGAATCCCTGTTTATGAAAAGACAGTTGACAATATTTTGGGAGTTGTGCATATTAAAGATTTAATTCTGCTTTTACCGGAGCAGAGAGAGGATTTTTGTCTTGAAAAACATGTGCGGCAGACTATTTTTGTACCGGAAACAAAGAAAATCTCGGAACTGTTTATGGTCATGAAAAAGGAAAAAATCCATATGGCTATTGCTCTGGATGAATATGGCAGTACGGCCGGGATCGTTACTTTAGAGGACCTTATTGAAGAAATCATGGGGGATATCCAAGACGAACATGACCGGGAGGAACCTTTGCTGCAGCGGATTGATGAGGATACGGTAGAGATTAAGGCCAGCATGAGGATTGAGGAGCTTAATGAGAATCTGGGTTTAAACTTGAGCTGTGAGGAAGCGGATACGGTAGGGGGGCTGGTTTTTGCCGTTTTAGACCGTGTGCCGGTTCAAGGTGATAAGATCGAGTTGGAGAATCTGGAACTATCGGTCTGGGAAATGGAAGGTCATCGCATTGAGAAAGTACGTCTGTTTTCATCCCAATCCAAATAAAGGAAATGTTTTTAGTTGTTTTCTGTATAGTAAGAAAATATGTTAGGTCAGAGTTGTGGATGAAAAAACTGTGGATAATGTGAGTAATCTTGTGAATAACTGATAAATAAGGTTTTGGCATGTGGACAAAAAACTGGATAGAGAAAGGGTCTTCTCTGTGGATAATGTGGGTAGCAGGGGGTGAAAGGCGGCAAATAACGGGAAAGTCTGTGAGTAAACCTGTGGACTTTGTGGATAGGGGCTTCATCTTTTTATGATAATTAAGCTTGTCAAAAGTTTCAGAATATAGTATAATTGTTATGTAATGTAGATGCTATTGTATGAAAATATACAAGAAGGGAAGGAAAATAAGATGGGTTTAAGGAATAAGCTAAACAGATTAGTTAAAGGTGGAGATAAAAGCATAGTAGAACAAATTGAGCGGGATGCTGCCAATCTAGATAGGGATAAACTAATGGAGAGAATTGGGGAGACAGATAACAGAAGATCTTTGTCAGGATTAACCGAGGAAAGATTGTGTGAAACAGCTGAATGGGAGAATGGTTATTTCACAGATTGCGATGTTGAAATCGTTAATAATAAAATTAAAGTTAAAGAAACACCTAAGGAAAAAGATTTTGTAATTATAGGAAATATAGATTTGCCACATTCTGATGCTGAGATGTGGGAAGAGGTAAAGCCAAGAGCGAAGAGAGAGGTATTAAGCAGTTCGCTAAATGCTGATAAACAAGTATTTCCGGAGGGGACAGAGGTATATACTTCTCAAGAAAAGGAAAAGGGTAGAAAATCACTTGGAGATATTGAGGAAACAGCAAAAGCAGCACAAGAGAAGTATATAAGAGAAATTCATCCGGATGGTACAGTAGTGGAGGTAAATCGGTCAGGAGAAAAGTCCCAAAAGAGAAGTGGAGGCGGACGGGAACTCTGATTTTTCGCCATATTATACATAATTTGCGCCGCTTTTTAAATATATGCTATAATTATGGCAAAGATAGTTATCGAGAAGACTTGAAGAGAAAAGGTGGTTGAGAGAGATGGGACTGTGGGATGATTTTAAACGGTTAATCAGTAAGCAAGCGAAATTAGAAGCACAAAGAGAAATAGACGAACCAGTAATAAATGAAAAAATAGAAGGATTTAAAAAAGCAGATCTCATAGACGCACTTAGGGAAACTGGAGAAACAGACGAGGTAGATAATCAAGTTATCATACAAGAACAGAGAAACCCTCAGGAAACAGGGGATATTTTTCTTAATGAGCAAATGAGAACAAAGCGGAAAGGAATAATAGACCGCTTGAAGGATACGTTCAACAAAACAATGCAAGAAGTGTTAGTAAAAGATATAGACCGGGAGATTCGAAAAGAAAGCCGTTCTGATAACTATTTCTATTTTAATTTAAGCAATAATAAAGAACAGGATGCCATAATCTTTGCCCGGGAAGAGAAGGCAATAGAAAATGCTTTTGAGAAGAATAGCAAACATCTGGAAAAATACTTTAGCCAGGAAGAAATTTATCAATTAAAACTAAAATTTATGGAAAGAGCAAAACTTTGGGATGAATTCAGACAGGAAGGATTAGATTTTAGGGCAGGGAAAATAAACAGGCTCAAGACCTTGGAGTCTGAATTTGGTGTTGAATCCGCAGAAAGCAAGCGCTTTTTAGATTTGTCGGAGATTGAGTTTAAGGCCAAGCAAAGGGTAAGGGGTTTAGATAAAAAAATTGCCAACGAACGTAAACTCGTTTTTATAGATGGAATATGGGAAAAGAAAAATTCGCGAGGAGCGAGGACATCGGAAAAGGCAAAGGCTGAGGGGCAAGAATTTAGTAGATGGGATAGTGACCAGTACAGGAATGGAATGAACGATTTAGTTGAAGCAGGAGAGCAAGTAAAAGTTGAAAAATCCAAACCACTTCAGGAGTATCTGCATGAGGCTGCAAAGGCAAGGCGGGATTATAGGACGCAGAAAAAGGTAGAAAAAGCGAAGGAAAGACAACGTCAATAAAAAGGTGAAGCACATTAATTGCCCTTTTGCCTCGTATATTAGGAGACAGCTTAGACATAGATATAAGATAGAAGCTTTTAGTTTTAAAAAATAACAAAAAAGGAGACGGGGCAACATGGGCTTATACAGCAGAGGAAATAATTTGTTTGAGGATAGGCTTGGCAATAAAAAAGAGTATAAGAATATAGAAGTATATGATAGTACGAACGATCCGTTTAAAAATAAGGTGGGTTTATTTGATAGAGGGAATCTGTTTATTAATTTAGGGATATTCGATAGCGTGAATGAATTGCGTCGCAGTAGACGTAAACAAAAACTGGAGAGGGTTCTTAAGAAAATTTGTGATCAGGTTAATACCATTCCGCGGGGATACGGTTCTCTGCCTGAAAATAAAAATATATCCTTAAATGGTTATTTTAACTACAAGCATCCCCGTTCACAATCTTTAGAAAACACTACTGCCGGGATCATGGATACCGGTAATGACCATGAGACTAATGTTCGTTTATATGCGAGTGAAATACAGTTGATTGATGATTTGTTATATGAGAACAGAATAGAGATAAGAGCAATATGTCAAAAGCATCCGGAGTTATGGGTAAAAGTAAATGAAATGGTAAGTGATTTAAAGGAGCGGGCCGCCTATGAAGACATTCTTAGAGAAAAGGGGTACCAAGAGGAAATTGCCGGGAAAGCAAGAATCCTTGATGAAAAATATAATGCTTTAGCTCCAGATTTTCAATACAAAGAAATAGCACAAGCGGGAATAAGCGGTGTCTTAAATCGAGCTGAAAAAAAATTCTCAAAGGAAATCGATGAAGAATGGGGAGAGTTTCTTGGTGCGAAAAAGAAAAAACAATTGAGCGAAACAATGGAAAAGCTGAAGGTGTACTTAATGCGCGAAAACCTATCTTTAGTTCCTCATAAGGAAATTATGCAATATAGGAAAACAGATTGCTTTTTTGAAAGTCGGGGCAAGCAAGAAGCCAAAATAAATGATGTCTTCAAGCGAGCCGAAAAAGAATGGGGAGAACCTCTTAATGCGAAAGAGAAAAAACAATTGAGCGCAACGATGAAAAAGCTGAAGGTGTATTTAATAAATAAGGAAGATTTACAATTAGTTCCGCGTGCTGAAATTATGAATTATAGGACAAACGATCCCAATACTCGACCATTTAAAGAGCGTCTCCTCGAGTTTACAAAGAAACATGAG
>JAQVYD010000065.1 GCA_028709105.1 Clostridia bacterium | reverse complement strand
CGAGCATGGGTATAGGAAGTTCGGCCTTTTTCTTTTCTCCGCGTATTTCCTTGCCTGCCACAGGCGCTTTTTTCAAATAAGCATTTTCAATGACCCTAAAGAAATAAATAGCATTGAGCAAACTACTTAAGACAATCACAACCACATAAAGCCATAAATCTTTCTCCAGTGCGCCTAAGATTAAATACCATTTACTAAAGAAACCTGCGGTAGGAGGGATCCCCACCATGGAGAGAGCTCCCACCAGGAAGGCTCCCATCGTTAAAGGCACCCGATTGCCCAACTCCGCATATTTTTCAATCAGATGTTCGCCTGTTTTCCATTTAACACCACCGGCCACCAAGAAAAGACAACTTTTCATAAGCGCGTGATTGATAATATGCAACACACCGCCAATAAAGCCAAAGAAATTACCCAAAGACAGCCCCAGAGCGATATAGCCCACCTGAGCCACGCTCGAATAGGCCAGCATCCGCCGAAAATCCGACTGAGCGATGGCCATGACCGAACCCAGAATAATCCCTAGTGCTGCTAACCAACCTAACACTTCTAAAACGATAGGAACAAAACCATTCATAATCCCAAAAACAAAGAAGAAATATCTAAAAAGCACATAAACCATGACCTTCGTCATCGCCCCGGCAATAAAGGGAATCACGGCAGGCGGGGCATAGGTATAAGCATCGGGCAGCCAGCCGTGCAGAGGAAAGAGCGCCATTTTTATGCCCATGCCCACTAAAATAAAAACCATCGCCACCAAAACAGCTCGCGAATCAAGCAAAGGCTGCAGCCTTACCGCCAGATCCGCCATATTTAAAGAACCGGTAAGCGCATAAAGATAGCCGACTCCAAGAAGATAAAAAGAAGCCCCGACCGTACCTACAAGAACATAACGGAAAGTAGACACCGTCGCTTTATCTCCCCCTGCAGCGATTAAAGCATAAGCACTTAAAGAGGATATTTCCAAGAAAACATAAAGATTAAAAACATCTCCTGTCACCACCATCCCCAAAAGGCCTGAAGTAAGTAACAAATAAAGGGTATAAAAGATCCCTTTTTTCAGCCGGCCCTCCTCTCGCCCAAAAGAACCTGCATAAAACAAAACAGCAAGACTGAGAAAAGAAATTAAAACAGCCATGACCCCGCTAAGGGGATCAATTACATATTCGATGCCCCAAGGTGGCAGCCAATTACCGAAATAATAGTGCCAAGGCCCCTCTGTAAGCGCATGTCCCAAAGCACCGACAGCACTAAGAAAGGACAGCAAAACAGCCGCAATCCCCAGCCCCCGCAGCAGCTTTGTCGAAAAACGAGCCACCAAAGGGCAAAGCAAGGCTGTCAATAAGGGCACAACTATAATTAGAGCCGGTAGTTGTTCCTTCATTGATTCATCCTCCGTAGCAATTCATCTTCTTCAAGTACACCATAGTGTTTTTGGATTAATAAAAGCAAAGACAAAGACACCCCAAGGGTTGCCAAGCTAACCACAATCGCCGTTAACATCAGCGCATGCGGTAAAGGATTGATATAATTTACCGCCCCGACGAGACCCGGTACATTGATGGGGATTGTCCCTCCCGCTTTCTGACCCAAAGCCAAGAAAAACAAAATTACAGCTACCTGCATAATGTTCATCGCCATCAACTTCTTCACGAGGTTCTTTTTGAAGATTATCCCATAAGGTCCTAGCATAAAAAGGATGAAGATTAACCAGTACACGAAATATTCGGCAAAAAATTCCTTCATCACACTTCTTCCTTTCTCGTCAAGGCATCAAAAATAGCAATAATAGTAGCCATGACACACAAAGTAACGCCAATTTCAATGCCCAGTATCCCTAAAGCATGTTTCTCCGCGGCCAACATCGCCCAAGGAGAAATCCCATACTCCAAAAAATTCCCACCCCAGCAAAGGGTTAACACCCCCACAAAACCATAAAGAAACGTACCTATGCCCGCCAGAATAAGGGCGGTGTTTCCCGAAATATTAAAAACAGCTTTTTCGCCTTGGACCAAACGGCTTAAAACTACCGCAATAGCTAAAAGAGCGCCGGCCTGGAAGCCGCCCCCGGGGCTGCTTTCCCCATTAATAAGCACATACACCCCATAAAGCATCACAAAAGGAATCACAAACCGAAAAGCAGTATCTAACACGACGGTACCAAAACGCTCATTCATACCTGTTCCTCCTCCGCTGCAGAATCCCCTTCTCTTTTCGAAGCCGAGCCTTTGGAAACCCTTAATAATAAGACAGTAGCTAAACCAGCCGTAAAAATAACTGTCGTTTCACCTAAGGTATCATAACCTCGATAATCAGCCAGTACCGCCGTAACAAAGTTCGGTGAGCCCGTCTCCTCAACAGCATCCGCGATATAGCGATCAGCGACATGAGTCGCTGCCGCCGATTGAGGATCGTATAATTGCGGCAAAGCACCTGCACTAATAAACATAACCTCCGCCATCAACAAAAGAACGAATAAGGCCCCCATCCGCAGTGCTTTCACTTAGAACTCCCCCTCTTCATTCGTTCGAGAGCTACCACAAAAAAAGTCGTGGACACAACACCGATTACAGCTTCCGTAAAAGCAACATCAGGTGACCCTAGGGTAAGAGAAGTAAGCACAGCCAAAAAGCTAAAGGCACTAAACATAATGATGGAAGCCAAAAGGTCGCGGGCAAAAAGCGCAGAAATCCCGGTGGTCATCATTAGAAATAAAAGAAATACCAATAAAAATATGCCCAACATCACTTATTCCCCCTTCCTCGTCCAAGGCTTAAGACCGGACTTGAAAGCAGCCCTACTCAAAACATGTCCCCCGATAGGATTGGCTAAAAAGATAAACAGGACAATTAAAAGAAGTTTAAAACTAACCAAATTAAAACCATTATGAATGGCTAAACCGATGACAAAAAGAGCTATCCCCAATGTATCGCCCTTCCCGGCGGCATGCAACCGTGTATAAAAGTCAGGGAAACGAATCACGCCTAAAGCCGCTACAGTAATAAAGAAAAAACCACTGAGCAAAAAAATAAGCGCTAGTGTTTTCACTGGTCAACGTCCCCTTTCCCGTCAAAATATTTAGCTATCACCACTAAACTAATGAATCCCAAAATTCCATAAGAAATAGCAATATCAATATACATATCCACACGTTTTTCCAAAAAGCCAATCAAGATTAAAATCAAAATAGCATCAGTACCAATAACACCTAACCCGTTCAAACGGTCGAATACCGTGGGGCCCTTTAATACTCTATAGAGCATCAGAAAAACAATAAACACAAGCGCCACCAAAAAAACCAGCAACAATTGATCTGAAACCATTTTTATTTCACCTCAGCTTCTTCATTGAAGAGACGACCGACACGAGCCGGCATCTCTCCTTCTCCTTCCTCCGGAGCAAGAGCAAGTGCCGCCCCTTCCGTTAAAGCATGAATCGTATAAACATGGTCCTCCACATCAATGGTGATTGTGCCCGGTGTCAAAATAATCGATTTAGCCAGAACCGTTTGCGCAACCGGATGATCCAAAGTCTTTTTAAATGTTCTGACTTGCGGGTTAATAGGCATTTTCGGATTTAAAACAATTAAAGCCACTTCAATATTTGCTTTAACCAATTCCCAGAAAAGCCACAATAAATATACAAATATTTTACCATAAGGAAGATCAAAGGCAGCATAACTCTTCCCGGGAGTAGTCGTTGCCTGTAAACACAGAACCGATCTACAAAGCCAAGGAATAAGACATGCTGCTATTAAACCAATCACTAAATTTTTAAAATCAGTTTTCCCCGAAAGGACTATCCAAAAAATAAAAAGAGCTGCAGGAAGTATAACAAATTGTTTAAATTGTGCTTTTTTTGTAAGTGCATTCTTTGTCCCCATAAATATATCACCTTATTTTTTAGCACCTTTTTGTTTTTCCGTCTCTCATCCATTCACCTAAATTTTATTTTATCATAATTAAACTCAAGATATCTACTCTTTATCTTAATTTTTATATTTAATTTTTTACTGCCTTTATTTTTGCCCCAGTACATACTGGGCAATATTCACCGCATGGTCCCCGATTCGTTCCAGACTGCTTAAAACATCTAAATAAATAGCCCCGGATTCACCATTACACGTTCCTTCATTAAGACGAGCAATATGTGTACGACGAAAGTTTTTTTCCATTTCATCTATTTCATCATCTTTATTCACAACCTCATGTGCCAACCAATGGTCACGCTTCTCAAGACACTGCACAGCTTGCTCATACATCTTGAGGGTTTGCTCAAACATCTTCCGAATATCCAGCATGGCTTCTTCAGAAAAATGGATATTCTTCTTAATGCGCGACTCCGTTAATTCGACGATGTTTTCCGTATGGTCGCCTACCCTCTCGATGTCAATGATTGCCTGCACATACATATAGGCGTAATTGTTATCTTCCTCGGCAAGCTTTTTCGCGGAAATTTTCACAATATAATCTGTTATTTTCCTCTGGAGATTATTAATCACGGTTTCGATCTGACTTGCTTTTTCAGCTTCCGTTTTCAATTCCATGAAGAAATATGTGGTAGCATACCCTAAAGACTGTTTCGCCAAATTCCCCATCCGGATAACCTCCCGCCCAGCCTGTCTTAACGCAACGGGGGGATTAGTGAGCAGACGCGGTTCCAGATATTGAGGGGCAAAATTCGCAAAAACATCTTCCCCTGGGACAAACTTAGTAACTAATGCCGCCAGAACAGAAACAAAAGGCAGTTGAATTAAGGTATTACTGATATTAAAAACACCATGGGTCTGGGCCAGCTGCATTTTGATATTAAGAACCTCCCACGTCCCCTCAAAACCCGGTAAAAAGAAACAAATGTAATTTGTAAACAAACGCACCATTTCCGGGAAGATGCCCAACATAAACAAAGGCAAGAAAATTAACGTTCCTAGCAAATTAAACATACTATGAGTCAAGGCCGTCCTTCTTGCCGCAACGGAGGTCCCAACAGAGGCTAAAAGGGCAGTGATCGTAGTCCCGATATTGTCCCCGAAAAGGATGGGAACCGCCTGATTATAAGTAATCGCCCCCTGATAAGCCAGTTCTTGCAAGACACCGATCGTGGCACTACTGCTCTGCACAAGACCTGTAAAAATTGTTCCTACCAACACTCCCAGCAAAGTATGATCGCCAATATTAACCATCAGATTAATAAAAAAGTCCATTTCTTTTAATGGTTTAAGCCCTTTACCCATTGTCTCAAT
Organism: Clostridia bacterium; assembly: GCA_028709105.1. GTDB lineage: Bacteria > Bacillota > Peptococcia > DRI-13 > DTU073 > JAQVYD01. Next base: position 2,327 of record JAQVYD010000065.1, on the reverse strand, counting down.
CCCATAAAAAAGCAGACCAAGCCCAAAAAGAACCTGTCCTACATTCGTCACTTTTTTATTTTTGAAGAAAAACAGCAAAAAAACTCCTACGGCTAAGATCGGCAGCGCATAATGTTCTAATTTGAAACCGATGAGATAAGCCGTTACTGTTGTTCCGATATTCGCTCCCATAATTACGCCAATAGCTTGACGTAAAGTCAAAAGCCCGGAATTAACCAGACCGACTGTCAACACCGTAGTCCCGGAACTGCTTTGAATAATCGCCGTGATTAGCGCCCCCAACAAAGCACCACGCAGTGGAGTCTTTGTCCCCTTTTCCAAAAAAGAATGAAGCTTATCCCCGGCAACATTCTGCAAAGCGTCAGACATATATTTTACACCAAATAGGAAGAAGGCTAACCCGCCTAAAGCATAAAAAGCCATCTGTTGATAATTAATTGTCATCTCTCCAAACCCCTTTGGTAAAAAAATTCCCTCTATGTATCTTACTATTTTTTATTAGTAATGAACAGCCTTTTGCAAATATCTTTGTCTTTAAGACACGATTACGCATATAATAAAACAAAAATGAGGTGATCTGTTTTGTCTGCAAATAGCGTCTCCATCACTATTAATTTACGAGAAAGACGGCTCTACCTCTACCAACGGCAACAACTTTATAACTCTTTCCCTATCGCTATCGGCAAACCCAATACCCCTTCACCCTTAGGAACATGGAGTATCATCAATAAAAAAATTATGGACGGACGTCAGGTCTATGGCACGAGATGGCTAGGTCTTAGTAAGCCTAATTATGGGATTCATGGAACTAACAACCCTTCTTGCATTGGTAACGCTGTTTCTCTAGGCTGTATCCGTATGCATAATCATAATATCGAAAGCATTTTTCCCCTAGTTCATTTAGGAACACCGGTAATCATCCTCTAAGCCGCCACCTTCTAAAAGATAAGAAAGGCTAGTCTGACACTAGCCTTTCTTATCTTTCACTTTTTCAAATAAATTATAACACATTATTGTGGGATAGCTACAAACATTCACTTGTTTTTCACAAAAGTCTTCTGCCACATCTCCACCACTTTCAAGGTTGGCTTTAGCTTAATGGTTTTACCTTCACGCTGACTTTGTTCCAAAATCTCGGCAAAGTCACTTTCCAAACACAAACTTTTTTCTCCCTCGACAAAGCAAAGAGGGGGGAAAAGAACACACCACCAATTAGCCCCTTTCCCTTCCCCTATAATTAACCTTAAAGCTTCATATTTGCCAGCCGGAAGAATAAAAGCGCCATAATCCCTTAAGGGGAAACTGAACTTTCCATAAACAGCTTGTACTTGATAAGCATAGCCTTCCTGAGCAATATATTCCTCAGCCCTCTTTTCTATATCGGGCAAATGTCTTAATAGGATGGTTCTGGATTCCGTTAAACTTTTAGACTCACCAAATTCCTTCTGCATTACCTTAATCAGTTCATCCCGCACTTTATATTTCAACTCTTGATCTTCCAAGCTATCACTATTGGCCAGCAGATGTAATCTAATCAAAGGCGGTGTTTTAGTCTCGACCGTAAACAAACAAAAGAGAGCACAAACGATGAGCCAAACCACTCCCCCCCAAATAACCCTTTTTTTCATATCCTACCGCCTCCCCTTCTTCTGTTTAAAGCTTTGCCGCTAAACTTATGCTCTTACCAGTATTGACACCCGAAGGCGTTTTTAATCATCTTTTTTAATTATCTTTATCTTCATAATAAAAAAAAGGGTCGCACAAGACCCTTTTGGATACTTCCCTTTTCCCTCATCCCAGACTTTTATACGTTATCCCATCCCCGAAGGACAAGGCACTTTAATCATCTGCCCAACAGAAATCCGATTAGGATTAGTAATTTGTGGATTGACGGCGAGAATGGCCCTCACCGTAACTCCGTATCTGGTAGCGATTGAATATAAAGTATCTCCTTGCTGAATGACATAATCAAAAGTTTCTCCGGGAGGACAAACAGAAGGAACCTCAATACCTCTGACCGCTGTCACCACGGTAATTTCCTCAGTTTCCGTCACCTTAGCCCTGATTTCCAAGACAGCTGTCTGACGCCATCTCGTAGTGGGAATAGTAGCTTTTGCCTCTACATTCACATATTCAATTCTGCCGGAAACATTTACCACATCACCTTTTTGTGTCCCCTCAATATGAATGAACTCGGTAAAAGGTTCATCTACAGATAATTCGCGAAGTTGATCATCAACAGCAGAAACATAATAAATTTGTTTATGCAAAGTCCCTTTGACAATAACCTTATTCGGAATCGCCTCTCCTTCTAAATCCCGAAGTTC
>JAQVYD010000064.1 GCA_028709105.1 Clostridia bacterium | reverse complement strand
AAAAGTATTGCCCAAGCTTTTCGGGAAAACGAATGGGACCTGATCCGCCAAGAAGGTTATGACCAGGCAGAAAAAGGCGCCCATCTTTTAGATTTAAATGTGGGATTACCGGAACTTAACGAAGGTGAGCTGCTGCAAGAGAGCATCAGACAACTGCAGATGGCCTTAGACATACCTCTGGTCTTAGACTGTACCGACCCGGCGGCTCTGGAAAAAGGACTCCAAGAATACCAAGGGAAAGCCCTGATTAACTCTGTCAATGGTGAAGAAAAAAGCCTTACAACAATCTTGCCTTTAGCCAAAAAATACGGGGCGGCCGTTTTAGGTCTGACCCTTGACGAAAAAGGGATCCCCGCCAAGGCCGAAGACAGATTGAAAATTGCCGAAAAAATTGTCGCCCGCGCTCTGGAAACAGGTCTAGCCAGAGAGGATATCCTTATTGACTGCTTAGTCCTGACAGCAGCCACTGATCCTGCCCTTTCCCTAGAAACAATCAAAGCGATTCATTTAGTAAAAAAACATCTGGGGGTCAGTTGCATTTTAGGTCTGAGCAATGTTTCCCACGGCTTACCCCAGCGTTCCTGGCTGAATAACACTTTTCTGGCTTTAGCGCTAGGTGCCGGTCTGGATGCCGCCATTGCCAATCCCCATGATCCCAGAATCAGCGGAACTTTGGCTGCCGGAGCTCTCCTTACCGCACGTGATCCGGGAGCGAGAAATTATCTGCACATAACAGGTAAAGCAACCGTACCCTCTGCTCTTGCTAATACGAAGACAAAGACAACGCCCAACGGCTCCGGCACTAAAACCGTCTCCCTGACGACACTCCACACCTATCTTTTACAGGGACAAAAAGAACCGCTGATCCCTCTACTGCAAGAACTTCTTGCTACTACAGAGACAGACCCTCTAAGCCTCATTAATGAAGGGATTATTCCCCCTTTAGAGAAAATAGGCAGCCTTTTTACACAAGGCGAAATCTTCCTGCCGCAACTGCTGCTAACCAGCGAAGCCGTTAAAGCAGCCTTTTCCTACCTGCGGGAACAACTGCCCGCTGCCGCTTTAGAAAACAAAGGCACGATTGTCCTCGGTACAGTCAAAGGCGATATCCACGATATCGGCAAAAATATTGTCAAAGCCCTCTTAGAAAACCATGGTTATAGAATCATTGATTTAGGGAAAAACGTACCGGCCTCGGCTTTTCTTAGCGCCGCCCAAAAAGAAAAAGCACAAATAATCGGCTTAAGTGCTTTAATGACAACAACGATGATGGAAATGGAAACAGTGATTAAAGAGGTGAGAAAAGAAAAACTGCCTGTAAAAATCCTCGTCGGCGGAGCCGTCGTAACCAAAGAATATGCCCGCCGCATAGGTGCTGACGGCTATGGGAAAGATGCCGTAGAAACAATCAAAGTAGTGCAAAGGCTCTTAACCGGCGACGAAGCAAGGAGAGGTGAAGATGAACCTTTTTAAAATTCCTTTAACCCTGACTTACCAAGAAGTTTTACCTTTTCTGGGGATGAACAAAGAACCTTCTCCTCAGGAAAAAGAGCTTATTGAATATTACTTGAAAGAAATCAAGCAAAAAGCTCAACCGCTAGGCATCTGGAAAACTTTTTCCGTAAAAGCTTGGGAGCCGGGGAAAATTAGCTTAGAAAACTCACCCCTCCTTTTAGCAGGAGTCAATACTTCCAAACATTTCAAGACCTGTGACCACATCACCCTTTTGGGAACAACACTAGGTCAAGAAATCGATCATCTTCTTGCTCATTTAAGCCCGCAAAATCCAGCCGAAGCACTGATTGCCGATGCCGTGGCTTCTACAGCTATTGAATGTTTCACCGAACAATTAGATCTTTACCTTTCTACACAAATCAAGCGTAAAGGCTATTTCCCTACGGCTCGTTTCAGTCCGGGCTATGGCGACTGGTCCCTTCACCGGCAAAAAGAATTCCTGGCCAGCATCGAAAGTGAAAAAATCGGGCTTACGGCAACCGCCTATTTTCTCTTGCAGCCGATGAAATCAGTTACGGCCGCTCTGGGTTGGAGTAAAACTCCTGTGCCCAGAAGCTATGATTCTCCTCCTGCCGCTGAAGGTTTCGCTAAAAAACCATGCTGTAGTGCCCAAACTTGCCCCTATTGTCATCTAGCCTCATCTTGTCCCGATCGACAGAAGTAAAACTTAACGTATAAATCTTCTTTTAAGGTGAAAAGCTTGCCAAAGAGGGGAAAAAGTTGCTACAATAATGAAAATACTTAAACTAAAAAAAGGGGTTGTTTCTTTTGCCTACCATTTCCCGAGAAGAAATTTTACAGCTTGTTGCCGAACATAAGGTCAGATTTATCCGGCTGCAATTCACAGATATTTTAGGGATCCCTAAAAATGTTTCTATTACCGTCAAACAGCTAGAAAAAGCCTTAAATAATGAACTGATGTTTGATGGTTCCTCTATTGAAGGATTTGTCAGAATTGAAGAATCAGATATGTATCTTCATCCCGACCCGAATACCTTTATCATTTACCCGTGGAGTACGGCTGAAGAAGGAGCTGTCGCCAGGCTGATCTGTGACATCTATAATGCCGACGGGACCCCTTTTATAGGCGATCCCCGCTATGTCTTACGACGCGCCCTTAATACCGCTAAAAAAATGGGGTATACCCTTAAGATCGGGCCGGAAGCGGAATTTTTCCTTTTTCATACCGCCCCGGATGGCTCGGCGACAACACTCACCCATGACAAAGCCGGATATTTCGATCTTTCTCCTGTTGACCTAGGGGAAAAAGCACGCCGTGAAATGATCTTAACCTTAGAAAAATTTGGCTTTGAAATTGAAGCGTCACATCACGAGGTTGCGCCCGGTCAACATGAAATAGATTTCAAATATGCCGATGCCCTGGATATTGCCGATAAGATTATTACCTTTAAAATGGTGGTACGCACTGTCGCCCAGGGCCACGGTTTACACGCTACCTTCATGGCTAAACCGATTTTCGGGAAAGCCGGTAACGGGATGCACATGAACCAGTCTCTTTTTCAAGGTGAAAACAATGCTTTCTGGGATGAAAGCCAGCCTCATCAATTAAGCCCTGACGCGTTACATTATATCGCGGGTATCCTTAAACACGCGGGGGCAATCACCGCCATTACCAATCCTACCGTAAATTCCTACAAACGGCTTGTCCCCGGTTACGAGGCTCCGGTATATATCGCCTGGTCCACCCAAAACCGCAGCCCCCTCATTCGTATCCCGGCGAAACGCGGGTCTTCCACCAGAATTGAATTAAGAAGCCCCGATCCCACCTGTAACCCTTATCTGGCTCTAGCCGTTGTAGTCATGGCCGGATTAGACGGGATCAAAAATAAACTGCTGCCGCCCGAACCTTGTAATCGCAATATTTATACGATGACCGAACGGGAAAGGAAAGCGGAAGGCATCACAACACTGCCCGGCACACTGCACGAAGCACTGCAAGCCTTAGCGGCCGATGAACTTATCCAAGAAGCTCTCGGCCCTCATGTGCTGAACCGCTACCTGGAGGCAAAACAGCAGGAGTGGAACGAATATATGACTAAAGTTCATCAGTGGGAACTGGATCAATATCTCACCATATATTAAAAAATAGCACTGAACATTTTAGTTAAGAGTTAAGATAAGACTGGATTTTCTGCAATACCTCTTCTCCTTTACGGTTAACAGCCTCAAAATCCATCGCCGGAAGATATAATCTTTCCAAATAGCCATGTACTTCTTGCGCCGCCTTTAATTTATCCCAAGCTTTTTTTCTTAAAGCAAAGAGGCGGCTCTTGGCTTCCTTTATTTCTTGCTGATAAATTTGCAGGATTTTTGTATTGAGATCTTGATTAAAATTTACTTCCCGACAATCTTGAAGTTCAGGAAGATTGCCCGGCTCAAACTTTAAAGGCTCCTCTACACGCAGAAAACCTGCGCTAAGTGGGGGGAAATAGAGCAGCTCCATTCTTCGGGGTTGGAAAGGGCAATGATATACTTCACAGGTTAGCCCCCGACCGGTACCCCACCGATAAACAGACTCTAAAAACTCCTCCTTCCCCGTCCCCGGTTCGCCTTGCAAAAGATACAAAAGCCGCGCCTCCTGCAAAATACTGTCCAGATGATGAACATAACCACCGGGGGTATTAGCACTGGCAAACAGCCGTCTGACTTTAGCCGGTTGTGCAAACTGCGGAGGCACCTCTCGAAAAACAGCCTCGTTCACTTGCTGCCACAACTTCCTGACACGAACCGGATCAACGGCTTCCTGATAATAACTTTCCAATTCATCCTGCACTATTTGGGCTTCCCGCAAATGAGAATAAGCCAACTGAAACATTCGTGCTTTCCGCTTGTTCAGCTCCATGATCTTTTCTTTATTTTTCAGCAAAAGATGTTCATCCCAAAAATCCCCCAGATTCACAATTTCCTCTACCACACCGGGGTTTTTCGGCTCAATAACATGAGGTCTGGTGCCATCTAAAACAGCTATCCGCACAGAGGGGATCACCAAGCCGTCTAAAGAATCGGGATCAGAGGAACAATAATGATATTCGAGGTCATACCCCCGCTTAAACATTACCGCCCCAATCTTTTTCATCAGCGTGGATTTACCCGTCCCGGGACCTCCTTTTAAAATAAACACCTTCGCGGCCGGGAAATTAATGACCTCATCGTAAAAAGAATAAAAACCCACACTGCTATTATTTCCCGGGAACATTTTTCTGATTTTAGCCTTAGTCATCAAACCTTCCGCCCCTCTTAATTTTTTCTTCTTGACAAAGACATTTTGCCGATACTTTTCATATTTATGTGTCAACAGCTATTTTAGAATATACATTGAGAGGATAACTATGATATAATCTTTTCCATATAATATTTTTAGGGAGGCATGTTATGTTAATAAAAAATGAAATTACGCAAATTTTACAAAATCCTCAAGTCAAGTTTAATCTTTCCCTGCCGGAATTGATGGAAACGGCTATGCAACGCCAAGAAGGCATCCTTACCAAGAAAGGTTCTTTACGTGTCACTACAGGCAAATACACGGGAAGGTCACCGCATGACAAGTTTTTTGTGCAGGATCAAACAAGCAATGAAATCCTCAACTGGGGGGAGATCAACAAACCCATCTCGCCGGAGAACTTCCAAAGACTTTTTACCGATATGACGGCTTATTTAAAAGGTAAAGAACTTTTTGTTTTTGACGGTTTTGGCGGTGCCGACCCGCAGCATCGTTTAAATTTACGTTTTATTAACGAATCGGCCTGGCAAAACATCTTTGCCCGTCATCTTTTTATTCGTCCGACTCCGGAGGAACTGCAAAATTTTGTACCGGATTATCAGATCATCGCCGCCCCCGCATTTAAAGCAGACCCGTCCAGACACGGCACAAATTCCGAAGCGGTCGTTGCTCTTAATTTAACGGAAAAACTGATTTTAATCGCGGGAACCTCTTATGCCGGAGAGATTAAAAAATCGGTCTTTACACTGATGAACTATCTGCTCCCTCTCCAAAATATACTTTCGATGCACTGTTCGGCTAATGTTGATACTAAAGGCAATGCCGCCCTTTTCTTCGGGCTGTCCGGCACCGGAAAAACGACTCTTTCCACTGATCCAGCCAGGCGCTTAGTAGGTGATGACCAGCATGGCTGGTCTGATGAAGGAATCTTTAACATCGAAGGCGGCTGTTATGCCAAATGTATCGGCCTTAGCCCTGTGGATGAGCCGCAAATATATAACGCCTTAAGTTTCGGTGCCGTTCTGGAAAACATCGTCATTGATGAAAAAACGCGGGAAATTGACTTTGCCAGTGCCGCGATCACAGAAAATACGAGAGCAGCCTATCCTATGGAATACATACCCAATTCCCTAACGCCCAGCATGACGGGACACCCGAAAGTGATCTTCTTCCTGACGGCCGATGCTTTCGGTGTTCTTCCTCCTGTCGCCATCCTTAATGAAAATCAAGCCATGTACCATTTTCTCTCGGGATATACCAGCAAACTGGCGGGAACAGAAAGAGGCATTAAAGAACCGCAGACTACCTTTTCCGCCTGCTTTGGAGCACCCTTCCTCCCGCTGCCGCCTGTAAAATATGCCCAGCTGCTCGGTGAAAAAATGAGCAAACACGGTACTCGCGTTTACTTGATCAATACAGGTTGGACCGGAGGGCCTTATGGTGTCGGGCAAAGATTTAAAATACCGCACACCAGAGCGATTATTAAAGCAGCCTTGGCAGGGACACTGGAAACCTTGCCCTCCCGTCTCGATCCGCTTTTCGGGTTCCAAGTGCCTCTCTCTTGTCCTGAGGTGCCGGAGGAAATTTTTACTCCCGAAAAAACATGGTCTAATCCTCAGGATTACCAAGCTCAAGCCCGTAACCTCGCTTTAAGTTTCAGAAAGAACTTCGAGAAATTCACAGGCATAACCGAGGAGATCAGCCAAGCCGCGCCGAAGGCATAAGGCATAATGCATAATGCATATACGTTGGGGACATTCCCGGCACTTATTCCTAGGCAAGGGCAAAAATTGTCCTCAAACGTGTTTGAGAATAAGTGCCGGGTGTGTCCCCTATCCCTAGCCATGCATAATGAAAAGAAAAAACATACGACCCTGAAATTAAGGTATTAAGCCCATTAGAATTTGTTTTGGAAACGGAGGGAAATTGATGACAACTGACAGAACACAAAAACCAGATTCCCTGATCCGTCAGGAAGGGATGAATGTTCTACTTGACAAACTTGGAAAAGTCGATGCAGAACGTTTTATTTCTATGGTGCTTAGAGAGCCTTTTGATTATACGAAATGGCAGGAAAATTTATTTGAAAAAATGACTCTGAGTGAATTATGCGACAAGGCTATGAGCTGGTATAACACTAAAATACAACAATAATTCACATCGTTTGTCAAAAAACTATACCTGATTTATTTAAGTTGTTTTCTTGACATTAGACCTTACGCGTGGTAGTATATTTGTTGCTTAGACATTACTTAAACACAAAATTGCGGAAGTGCTGGAACTGGCAGACAGGCACGTTTGAGGGGCGTGTGTCGTAAGGCGTGCGGGTTCAAGTCCCGCCTTCCGCACCAATTTCCCTTGTCTTATCAAGCTTTGTAGGTTTTCAATTTTGAAAACACACAAGGCTTTTTTGTATCTGCGTGTCCGAAACACAGCTTGCCTCTTCTTAAAGCAATTCGTTTACCCGCGGGGCAAGGTACAAAGGAATATTTGTAATTTCTCCATCCTTGCGATAGCTCATTTCCGAAAAACGAATTGCGGCAACCGGATGGCGCTCACGAATATACGCTTTAAAGCTGACCGCGGATTTGCTTTTGCCGCTTTTTGCTTCCACAGGTATAATCTCCATCCCGCGCTGCAGTATAAAATCGATCTCCAAGGAACCTTCGGCATAAAAGCGCGGTTCTACGGAGACGCTTCCCTTTAATTGCTGTAAAATAAAGTTTTCTGTCAGCGGCCCTTTGAACTGAAAGTCGGAAGTAAGCAGAATCGCTTTGTTGTCAACCCCTGCCATACACTTGAGCAAACCGGTATCGAATAGAAACAATTTGAAGTTATTTAACTTATCAAA
>JAQVYD010000063.1 GCA_028709105.1 Clostridia bacterium | reverse complement strand
TCTACCGAACCAACCAAAACCTGATCCAAGCACGGAGGAATCAACCCGAGTTCCAGAGTTTCCAGCCCCCCAGTCATCACTTGACTAAATTCCTGCAAACTCATGGCTTGGTCACCGAGAACCTCCACCAAACGATCTAAAAGTTCTAAAACTTTTTGCCAGACCTGTGTATGAATCCGAGCTTCCTCCAATTCCCCTTTTTCTTCCGCCTTCATACTCCAACGTTCCAATTTCTTAGCAACAGCAATCTTATCCAAAAAAGAAAAAAGAATCTCACTATATTCCCTGCCCTTAGACGCAGTTTGCCAAGCTTCCTGCAAAGGAAGCAAGATTTCGACAACCTTCTCCCGCACTTTGTTTACTCGCCGTAATAATTGTTGCTGCTGTGGCAATAACTCTTTTCCTCTGCCTTCAGCTAAACCTGTTTTAAACTGCCACGGCTTACCGTCAGTCCAACGACTGCCTCTAATCCCATGTGCTAAACAATAATTTTCTAAAAGATCGGTTTCCCGCCGCGAAAGCGGGAATAAGTCCGTCTTCAAACAACGAAAGAGCGGTTCATAATTCCACCCGCCCTGCACTACCTCCAACACACTTTGAATTAAATCAGGCAAAGGATGATGACGTACCGGCTTTTTCATATCCAGAAAAAAAGGAATCTCATAATCCCTAAAAATATTCGTAATGAGATTCTCATAATTAGTGAAATCGCGCAAAAGAACAGCAATATCCTGATAACGCAAGCCTTTTTCCCGACAAAGGAAAAGAATTTCCCGCGTTGCTTCCTCTACCTCTTCCTGACGATTTACTGCCGCCCGTAACTTAAGAGCACCGGCCTTCTCTTTAAAAACAGGTTTGGTCTGGATAAAACTTTCTTCTAAAAAGGCCAGTTCCGTTGTTTTCTGAAAACGCCGCCGACGAGGTTCCGGCAAGACCAAAACATCCGCCGGCGGACATTGAATTTCGGCAGCCATCTCCAGTAAGCTCTGATAAGTCTCCCATGGTTTAAAAAACAAATGTGTCTCCGAAAGTTTTTGCTGTAAACATTCCGGATCCAGACATAAAGTTATCTTCACCTGCCGACAGTAAAGTAACAATTCTTTAATCACCGCAAATTCCAAAGGAGTAAAACCATGAAAACCATCAATCCATACTTGTGCTGTTTTTAAAAAATCAGCTTTATAAAGATGATCGGCTAAAAGCTGTAAATTATCGTCTGTATCTAAATACTCTTGTTCAATATATTGTTCAAACTCACGATAAATAAAGACAAACTCCGCTAACTTCCCCTCTAATTCATAAGGTAAACCCGCTCCGCTCTCACCCAAACAACCGGCTAATTTTTCTGGAGAAAGACAATAATTCTTCATCTCGGAGAGAGCTCTGACTAACTGCTCCAAAAAACCAGGCTTATCCATCACCTTCGCAAAAACCTGGAACTTATTTTTATTTTTTGTTAGAATATGCTTTAAAATAAGAGTTTTGCCCACATCATCTAAAGGGGGGATAATTCCGCCTCCTGTTTCTTGCAAAACTCGCCAAGCGAGACGCTGAAAACTAAAAACCTGAGCCTGAATAACGCCACCTTTTTTGATCTGTTTCAACAAACTTTTTTCTGCATAAAAAGAACCCTGCTCCGGTACAAGATAAAAACAATTAGCTTGAGGATTACATTCCACCTCTGCTGCTATTTCTTGCAAACATTGTCCGGTTTTTCCTGACCCGGACCGGCCGATAAGCAATCGCAACATCAATTATCCCCCCTCTCACAAACTTAGATGGTAAAACAAAATGTTACCTTACGGACTCCTAAAGATAGCGGATGATGTGACCGAAGATACGGAAACCCAAAGGTAGTGCCTAGGTTAAAACGAACAGACACATCATCCGCTATCACCTTATAGTTCCTTCGCCGCCAACGGACCCCGCGAAATCACAATTTTACCGGTGCGTACAATCTCCACAATTCCATGATCCTCTAAAACCTCACATAAAGCATCAATCTTATCCTGTGAGCCGGTTAATTCAATGACCATTGTCTCCCGATTAACATCGACAATCTTGGCCCGAAAAATATCGACAATATCAACAATTTCCGAACGCTTTTCCGAAAGAGCCCTCACTTTAATCAGCACCAGTTCCCGCTCCAAAGAATCGATGCTCGTCTGATCAACAATTTTAAGGACATCAACCAACTTCGCCAACTGGTTAGTCACCTGTTCAATTTCCTGATCATCACCATTCACCACAATTGTAATCCTAGTTATATTAGGTTCTTCCGTATATCCTGCGGTAATACTCTCAATATTAAAAGCTCTCCGACTAATCAAGCCAGATATCCTTGTCAATACACCAGGGCGATTTTCTGCCAATACAGATAAAACATGAACCATTTTTAACCCCTCCTCTTGCAATATTCTTCTTGATATGCTAATATTATAAGTCCAACAAATAATCATCACAAATACATGAGTAAGCTGGATGATCGCGGATACAAGTACCGAAAGGTCGTATCTGAGGAAAGTCCGAGCTCCAGAGGGCAAGGTGCTGGGTAACACCCAGTGGAGGCAACTCCAAGGCTAGTGCCACAGAAACACACCGCCGATGACGGACCATTCCGCACAGGTAAGGGTGGAAAGGTGAGGTAAGAGCTCACCAGCAACTAGGTGACTAGTTGGCTAGGTAAACCCCACTTGGAGCAAGACCGAATAGGGAAGCAAAGGAACGGCCCGTTCCGCTTCCGGGTTAGGTCGCTTGAGGTGCCGAGTAATCGGCATCCTAGATAGATGATCATCACCCCGTTTACGGGGCACAGAACTCGGCTTATAGGCTTACTCATGAACCTGTTGAAAACACTACGTCTCGACGTAGTGTTTTTTATCTTTAGACGTCTTTAGCGATCATTTTAAAAAAAATCGATCAAAATGCGCCCACAATTATCACAATGTTGTAACACTTTGCCTTCCTTAACCCGTTTAACTGAAGCCAGAGAAAGACCAATATGACAACCTAAACAAGTATTTTTGTGCAGCTTAGCCACAAAACTTGCAGGATAATGTCTTTCTGCCTCCTGAAACAACTTGACAACTTCAGGAAACAACTGTTCCTGAACCTCTTCTTGTTTGCTTTTTATCTCAGCAAATTTTAATTCTATCTCTGCCTTCATCTTTTGATACTGAGTTACCCCTTCATCAAACTCTATCTGCAAAACCTTAATTGTTTCTTTATATTCATCCTTCTTCTGCTTACATTCTTCTATCTTTTTTAAAAGTTCCCAATATTTATTTTCCGCTTCTTTACCCTGGGACTCCAATTTTAAAACAGACTGCTGCAAAGAAAGAAGCTCTTTTAAAGAACTACCCTTGGTCTCATAAAGTTTGTCTTTACTAATTTTAACCTGCTCCGCCCAATAGCTGCTCTTCTTTTCTAATTCCGCAACCTCATTTTCCATTTTTTCAATCATCTCCAATAAGGATTGCAGTTCTTGTTCACCGGTTTGAACTTTCCCCCGAAAATCTTTCAACCTCCCCATGATGGCTTTTAACTCTTCCGTTTGTGTCAGAGCAACTTCTTCCTGTTTCAGTTCTTGCAATCTCCACAACAATCTTTCTTGCCTGAGCATCACAAACCTCCCTTATCTTCCTCCAGCCATTCCTGCAACTCCCTAAACTTCTGCATCTTTTCTTGATAGGCAATTACACGTCTTTTAGTTTCTTTCTTCTTTGATTTCGCCAATTCGCCAAGAATCTCCTGCCATCCTGCCAAATCTTTTTCAACCAAGCCAGACAATAAAACATGCCGCTTTTTAATCAACAAAGGGCCATAAGCCGCCTCTGCCTCATTTAAAGAGAAGACGCCTTCCCCAGGCTCCCTCTGCTTAGCACCAATAATCTGATAATACTGCTTATCTTCATAAATTAATTCTTCTTCGCTAAACAACCAACCATGCTCAACAAGCCAAAAGCGTACAATCTCCGCATTTCTCATGGGCTGCACAATTATTTTATCCAATGAAGCTAAGACCTGAGGAGATTTTTCCAAAATATCGCAAATAACCGGACCCCCCATTCCCGCAAGAACAACGGTATTCACTTCACCGGGCTTAAGTACAGCTAAACCATTACCCAGCCTTATGGCAATCTTCTCTTGTAAATTATATTGTTCTACCGTAAAACAAGCTTTTTTATATGGTTTTTTGTTAGCTTCTACACCGATAACATACGGAGAGATGTTCTCCTTAATAAGGTAACAAGGAAGCAAAGCATGGTCGGTACCAATATCCGCAACCCTTGTGCCGCAAGGAATCATTCGTGCCAAGGTGAGAAGGCGTTGAGAAAGTTTTAACAACTATTATTCTCCTCTCTATAATACAAAAAAGAGTCGGTTTAATGATGATACCAACTCCTTCTTTGTGCAAATATGGTGGGCGATGACAGGCTTGAACTGCCGACATCCTGCTTGTAAGGCAGGCGCTCTCCCAGCTGAGCTAATCGCCCTTATTCAGTGGTGGGCCCACCTGGGATCGAACCAGGGACCAACCGGTTATGAGCCGGTGGCTCTACCGCTGAGCTATAGGCCCAATTGCCTCACTAACGGAGACATCTTATATTTTATAATAATTATCTTTCTAGGTCAAGTTAATTTTTCGTAAAACTACTCCAAATAATCCTTTAATTTGCGGCTACGGCTAGGATGCCTCAGTTTACGCAAAGCTTTGGCTTCAATCTGCCTGATTCTTTCCCTCGTTACCCCAAACTGCTGACCAACCTCTTCCAAAGTACGAGTCCGCCCGTCATCCAAGCCGAAACGGAGACGCAAGACCTTTTCTTCCCTAGGAGTGAGCGTCTCTAAAACCTCCTCTAATTGCTCTTTTAAAAGAATAAACGAAGCAACTTCAGCAGGAGCAGGAGCATCCTCATCTTCAATAAAATCACCTAAGTGACTATCCTCTTCCTCACCGATAGGTGTCTCTAAAGATACCGGTTCCTGAGCTATTTTTAAAATTTCCCTTACCCGCTCTACAGTAAGATCCATTTCCACCGCGATTTCTTCCGGCGAAGGATCCCTCCCTAATTCTTGAAGAAGCTGTCGCGAGACTCTGACTAATTTATTAATTGTTTCCACCATATGCACAGGAATACGAATTGTTCTGGCTTGATCCGCGATCGCCCGGGTAATCGCCTGCCGAATCCACCAGGTAGCATAGGTACTGAATTTAAAGCCTTTGCTATAATCAAACTTTTCCACAGCCTTAATTAGGCCCAGGTTACCTTCCTGAATTAAGTCCAAGAAAAGCATCCCTCTCCCCACATAACGCTTAGCAATACTAACAACAAGCCTCAAATTAGCCTCGGCCAATTGACGCTTAGCTTCCTCATCGCCCTCTTCCATGCGCTTAGCTAACTGAATTTCCTCGTTAGCCGTAAGCAGGGGCACCCGTCCTATTTCTTTTAAATACATCCGTACAGGGTCATCTATCCCTACTCCCTCAGGTATCGAAAGGTCTATCTGCTCTTCATTCTCATCTGCCTCGGAAACATCATCTGCAGATTTCTCTTCATTTTCGTCATTTCCCAGATTTTCGATATCAGCACTATCAGGAGTTATCTCAATACCAATGGAATTTAGATACTCATAGATTTCATCAATCTGTTCCGGATTTAACTCTACATCCTGAAGGGTACTCATAATTTCTTGATAAGTAAGCAACCCGCTCTTTTTCCCTTTTTCAACCAGTTGTCTAACTTCATCTATTTTTAGTTCAGCACATTCATTTTCCTTCTTCAAGAATATTCCCTCCCTTCGTCAGAATTGATCCTAATCTCTGTCTCTCTTTGATCATGCCCTGCATCTCAGCCATAATCTTCAAAGATTGAGTAACATCACCATTTTTTTCGTATTGAGTCATCAAAACATTTTTCTCTTCTATTATTCTGTTCACCAACTCTATCCCCAAAGTAATTAAACAATCCCGAAATATTCTTTCTCCGTCTTGTAAAAATCCTTCTGTTAAAAGGATCTCTGTTAAGACCCGCCTAGCTTCCTCATTCTCCAAATGAGTAATTAAATCTTCAGCCTTTATATTATGACCAGCCTGACGTAATAAATAATTGATCCGATAAATTTCTTGATATAATTTATCACTAAAAAGTTCTTTACCGCCGAACTCTTCTACTGCCCTGATAATCTCAGGTTTTTCTAACACCAGACGGATTAAAACACGTTGGGCCTTTTCTCCGGCAGTAACAGCTTCCTTTTCTCGCGGTTGCCCTTCTGCTCCGGAACCGTCCCTACTTTTAACTCGCTCTGCCTGAAAATTTCTGATTTCCGCATAAATTGCCTTTTCGGGAAAAGAAAGACGTTCCGCCAGCATCTGAATATATCCTTGACGATTTACCGGGCTTTGTACCCGATACAGATCAGGTACAAGTTCTTGGATAATTTGAATTTTACCCGCAATCGTGTCCTGATTATACTTTTCCATTAGTTTTAATAAATTATATTCAAAGAGCGGATACGCTTGAGTAAGTACTTTATAAAAATGTTCCGCCCCCTGTTTTCTTAGAAACTCATCAGGGTCTTTTCCTTCCGGGATAGTCATCACAGAGACATTGAGTCCCAACTGTTGAAGTATCTCTAACCCCCTCTTTGTTGCTTCCTGTCCGGCAACATCAGCATCAAAGCAAATCACGGCATTGTAGGTATACCTCATTAATAATTTACCTTGTTCTTCCGTTAAGGCCGTCCCCAATGTAGCTACAGCTTGAGTAACTCCATACTGATGTGCAGTAATCACATCCAGATACCCTTCCATCAGAATCGCCTGATCCTTGTTCCTGATCAAACCCCTCGCTAGATTAATCCCGTAAAGCTGTCTCCCCTTATTAAAAAGAGGTGTTTCCGGCGAGTTTAAATACTTAGGCAGAGCATCATCAAGTACCCTCCCCCCAAAACCAATAATCTTACTATTAAAATTCATAATCGGAAAAATCAAACGGTTTCTGAAACGATCAATCAACCTTCCTTGCTGTCCTTGCACAGCTAATCCTAAAGTAATCAGGTCTTCTGCAAGAACCCCCTTTTTTAACAAAAAACAGCTCAGTTCATCCCAAGCATTAGGAGCAAAGCCTAATAAAAATTTTTCACAAGTTTGTTCAACTAAACCACGCCGTTTAAGATAATGTCGCGCCTCTTTCCCTTTAGCCTCATGCAGAAGCATCTTTTGGAAAAAATCGGCCGTTAATTCATTAATATGATAAAATTTCTCTCTTAATGAATTCTGCTTAGCCTTCTCCGGAGAAAGGCCATCCTGTGGGATCGGAATCCCGCAACGATGAGCCAAAGACGTTACCGCATCAGGAAAGGTCAACCCATTTCTTTCCATAAGAAAAGTATAAACGTTTCCCCCTTTACCACAACCGAAACAATGAAAAATCTGTTTATGTGGGGAAACTACAAACGAAGGAGTCTTTTCGGCATGAAAAGGACACAAACCTACGTAATTCTGTCCCTGCTTTTTTAAAGCAACAAAATCCCTGATAACTTCTATAATATCTACCCGGTTGCGTAGGTCATCAATAAATTCCTGGGAAATTAATCCGGGCACAATCCTCAACACCTTGCTTT
>JAQVYD010000062.1 GCA_028709105.1 Clostridia bacterium | reverse complement strand
TTGACTTAAAAAGTTAATTTACCCCACTTTAATTTGCTCCACACCTTGGAACGCAAAGGATAGACTAAAAGAAAACGCAAAAAGTAATACATAAGTACGCTTAAAAAAACTTGTCCCTCTATCTGTAAAGTAAATTCGCCCACTGGACGGGAAAAATCCAGATCAAGGTCAATGTTTTCCGGCGAAACCACATAAAGAACCGCCGCCAATAAACCTGTGTAATAAGGATCGGCAAAACCGACTCTCCCTTTAAGCGTGAAGCTTCTAGGGCGTATTTTTGACCATGCTTTTGTCCATAATTCGCTCATTAAACCAAATGTTTCCCGCTCTAAAAGACCTCGCCAGACAGACAATGCTAACCGACTAAAAAACTTTCTTCTTTGTTTCCCCACTTTTTCCTTCTTTTTTTCAACAATTTTCTTCTTATTTTTCTGAACGGTTCTTAATCTCCACCCTAACACCCACAACTCCGACCGTGCCTTTCCGTTCTTTTCTCTAGTCAAACGCAATTTTAAAAACCCGACCTGAACAGCCAAAAAACCCCACAAATTTTTCTGTTTATTTCCTTCGATAAAATACTGACAAGGGCATACTAAAAGAAGCAACACGCCACATAAAAGCGACCCCGGCAAAAACGCTAAGCCCCACAATAAAAATTGCATTTTAGCACCACTTCCCTCAAGCTGTTCCCTACCCTATGCTTAATTTTAAAAATTGCCATTAAGTATATCATATCAGGAAAACTTAAAAAATAACAATAAAAATGACCACAAATAACGACAAGGGAGGTTTTAGCTTGATTGTTTTCTTCCGCACCCTTATTTTATTTTCTCTCGTAGTGTTAGTCATGCGCTTGATGGGCAAACGGCAAATTGGAGAGTTACAGCCCTTTGAACTGGTAGTGGCCATTATGATTTCCGAACTCGCGGCTGTACCGATGGCCGATACGGAAATACCTCTTCTCGATGGGATTATCCCGATACTCACCCTTCTTTTAGCCCAAGTGACCTTGGCTTACTTAAGCCTAAAAAGCGACCGGGCCAGAGCAGTGATCTGCGGGCGGCCCAGTATCCTGATTGAAAAAGGGACGATTATCGAAAGTGAATTGCGCCGTCTCCGCATTAATCTTAACGACCTGCTGGAACAACTCCGTGTCAAAAACTTTACGAATATTGCTGATGTTGATTATGCCATCTTGGAAACAAACGGACAAATGAGTATCATCCCTAAAGGCACCAGTCGCCCGGTCATTACTAAAGACTTGGGGATAAACGCACCCGACCCGGGGTTGCCTCTCACCCTAGTTCTTGATGGTACCGTCATAACTCATAATCTGAAATTCTTTAACCTTACTGCAGAAAAATTACTTAATAAATTAAAAGACCAAGGAGTAACCAGCTTACAGGAATTATTTTTTGCCAGTATCGATAATACGGGGAGTATTTCCTGGCAACGGAAAGAAGGTGTGCCATGAGGTTTCTGCAAAAATTTTTTGTCCCTGTGGCACTTTTGCTTCTCTTGCTGTTCCTGCTCGGGCTGGGCTGGGGCATGATTAAAATTTTAGAAAAAAGTGCCGCCACCCTTCTCCAATCAACAAAAAAAGTGGAGTCCTTAGTTCATAACTATAACTGGAGTGAAGCGGAAAAGGCTTTCCGGCAAACCGAAAAAGAATGGGCTCGCACTCGTCAATACTGGCCCTTGCTGATTCATCACCAAGAAATGGACCGCATCGAAGAATGTATGGGCAAAATTAAAAGCTATCTTCACCATGAAGACAGCAGTAATACCCTCGCCGAAATCTATGTTCTAACCAGCTACATTAAGCATATCCCGGAAAACAAAACCCTTAACCTGCAAAACGTTTTTTAATGTGTCAAGGGGACGGGGTTGTTGACACACCCGCTTCCCACTTCTCTCGCATAATGGGGTGTGTCAACAACCCCGTCCCCTTGACACAGTCGCATAATCAGATCGCCCCTAACATAAAGATGAACCAAGATGAATTATGCATTGTTTTTATAGTGGGGTGAACTAATGGAGAAAAAACAACAAAAGTTTTATACAGTACGCGGCTATGCCCTTTTAAAACAAGAAGATAAGCTGCTCACACCCAGTATGGAAGACTATCTGGAAATGTCTTATCGCCTTTCTGCAGAAAAAGGATATGCCAGAATAGGAGACCTCGCCGAAGCTCTCCACGTCCAGCCTCCTTCTGCCAGTAAAATGGTACAAAAACTTACCGAGCTGGGCTATGTTCACTATGAGAAATATGGGCTGATCGAACTTACCAAGGCAGGACATGACTTAGGAGAATATCTCCTGCAAAGGCATGAAGTGATTGAAAAATTATTAATCTTACTCGGAGTTACCACCAACATTCTCGAGCAAACGGAAAAAATCGAACACAATATCAGCGAAGAAACAACGGAAAAAATCGCCGCCCTGATGCAATTTATGGAGAATAATCAAGCCTGGTCTGACTTTAAGAAAACTAAAGAAAAATAACTCGTTGTCTCGATAAAATCATTTTGCAAAATCCGCCCCGAATTTGTATTGGCGAGAACTTGAAATTCATGCAGTCCCTTCCTTTCCGCATAGCGAAAAACCAAGGCTAGAGAAGCCGGCGAATCTAAATAGTCATTGTCTAAATGAAAGAGTGTCGGATAAGCAAAGTTTTTCATCACCTTTAAAGTAAAGCGATCCTTTTCCTCCGCCTGTTCGCGCGTCAGATAATGGGAAAAATCGACAGAGGCTAAGAAAACAACTTTTCCGTCCTCTAACCAAGGTTCTAAAACAGCTAAGAGCTTATCCACCTCTTCTAAAGTAACATCATGGTGTAAAATAAGCGGCACAATTTGAGTCTGAGGAAGATAATGTTTGATTAAAGGAACAAGACTTCCGATCGAGTGTTCTTGACTTAAGACTTGTTCATCTTGTCCCACGATGCTTTCCCGCAACAAGGCTTGCACGATCTTTTCTTCAACTTCTACTAAACCTTCCGGAGTCTGCCAAGCAGAAAAGCCCGTGATTATTCTCCCACCAAGATTATGATGATTAGGACCCACGAGGATAATTACTTCCGGTTTTTGGGGAACTAATGCCGCCAATAAATCCGTAATCAAACTCCCGGCGACGAGATGATGGGGGACAACCCCACCCAGGATTGTCCCCTCTAGCTTAGACTGCTCTTTAGATGCAGACAAAACTGCATATAACTCCGGCTCTGTTAAAAAACTAGGGTGAGGTGAGTGTAACTTGCTTTGTTGACCTTGCTTTTCAGCTTGTTTTTCCTGTTTTTGCTGCTCGTGTGACTGGTTCTTTTGCGTAAAGCCTACCTCGTTTAAAGAACAACCCCACGAAAAAACGATTAGCAAAACTAAACATAACCCCACCTGTATCATTTTATTTCTTGTTTGACCCCGCCCTAATTCTTTACTTACCTTTGGTCTCATTTAATCACAACTCGCTCTTCCTGACCAAGAATACAGATTTCTTTATTTTTAAGGTGATTAAGCAATGTTCCCTGGGCAATAAATTCACCCGGCGAGACGACTCGTGCATAATAGACAATTTTACCCGGTTCTTTTCCCTTACCGACATTAAAAGTAATCTTTTGTCCTTTCACCTCGGAAGGATAACGCCAATAACGAGAAAGTTTTTGCGCCCTCGTCTGCGGAATCTTTACATAACTTAAGCCTGCCGGCAGGACGTCAACTACTTCATATCTGCCGCCCGGGGCTAAATCTTTAACCTCAAAATCCAAGACAACCTCCACTAAATCGCCTCGCTGGAAAGTATTGGGTTGCTGTGTTTTCACAACATAAGTACGTTTTACCTGTAAGTCATTGCGGGCAGCGATTTCTTCTTTAACATAAGGCTGGCTATAAACAGTCATAACCCCAACTTCCCCGCTAATTTTACTGAATTTAATTTTCGCTAAGTCCTGTGGTAACACATATAAAGTAAAGGTTTCCCGTCCCTCTAAAGTCTTTTTCTCTTTTTTCCCGTTTAATTCATAAGTGAAGCTAACCGGTCCGCTTTCCATGTAGCGTAAATTATATTTAAGGATCTGCACCTGTTCCAGATTGTTCAAAATCTCTTTCCCCGGATTTTCCAAGATATATTGATACAAAAGGTTTTTCTCCGGAGCCTCTAATCTCGCCGCTAAAAGAGCCATCTGCGTAGTAGCCGTAATTATTTCGTCTTGATCGCGACCCACCTTAATCCGCAGAGAATTACCCAGTTTTTCGCCATGTTGCTGTAAAAGCTCGGCATAAACCTTTTGGGCATAAGCCCCATCCCCAATATCCAGTAAGGCTAAGGCTAAATGGATCTTTTCCGCCGGAGCTAAGTCCTCTTGAGTTAGATAATTATTAATCTCCAAAAGTACCGGTTCCCCTAAAGCGCCTAAACCCCATAAGGCTAAAGTAACATCTTCGCCCTTTTCCTCTCCCTTCTCCAGTAAGTTATAGAAATATCCGGTCATGGCTCGATAATCAAAGTCTTTACTGCCTACCGAAGCCGCTAAAGCAGTAAGAGCCGGCTCGCTTTCGGCATAGGGAAGGATACTCACTCCGCCATTATACTGTTGATAGATGAGCAAGCTTTCCTCCTCTGAATTCTCCGCAAAAGCTTTTTTATCCTGAAAATATTGAGCCAACAAACGACGGGCTTCTTGTGCCGCCAGCTTTTGTTCCAAACGGGTGCCTGCTTGCCAAACTAAGTTGTATAAGCCACGCAGATATTGACTCTTTTCATAATCACTGAAAACCACCACAGTAGGGGCAAGAGTACTCCCTGCTAACTTTAGGTTTTCTTCTAAGAGCTGATGTGTCGATACGGTTCGCTCCAAGAAGGAATGGACAACCGTAAATTCTTTCTTCAGTTTATCCTGATACTCTCCGGCCTTCCCTGCCACCGTCAACGCATATTTCCCCTCTTTTAAAGCAGGCAACTGCCAATCGCAAGACTCCGCTACTGCCCCTTGAGCTTTTTGTACGACCTTTTCACCGGTAGGGGTAGTTAAAACCATTTCATAAGTAACAGGTGTCTGTAAATTAACTTTTTCCCCAAAAGAACGGACAAGCACTACCGGGGCATCACCTGCCAAATAAGTTTCCTTAAACACCATCTCTACAAAAAAGGGTAAACGCACAGGAATCTGATAAGTTCCACTGCCTGCCTGTAAATCTGAGGTGACACCATGATAAGTAAGACGCCAGCTAGTGAGATTATCGGGAAGCGTAAACTCGGTGGAAGCCCGACCCCGACTATCTGTCTCTACTGTAGTAAACAGAACCGTGTCCGGGAAGTCCTTCCGCTCCGATTCACCTTCCCCCCCACATTCCGCTCCGCCATGATAATCCGGATGAAGATGCGAGGCTCGCGTGCGTACTGACAGAAGAAGATAATCTGTATACAAACTCGCCAGTAAATTAACCTGCTGGTCTCTCATGCTATAAAGCGCTTCATCGACTAAATTAAGATTAACCTTAGCCCGTACCGGTTTGTCTTGAGTATCGGTTACCTGTACATTCAGCTTAACCTTGTCCTTGGGTCTGTATTCCTGCTGATCCGTTTTGATGGTCATCTTCAGCTCTTTTTGGGCCAGGTCAAAGGGAACCACCAGAGGATAAGCCTCTTGATAAACAGTTCCATCAAAATAAACCGCCCCGACATTAGTATTGGGAATATCCTCCTCTTTAAAGTTAAAACTATATTGGGCTTGATTAAGTACATGATAATCAGCAATCACTTTTTGTCCCTGATAGAAAAGGTAACCACTCTTTCTCGAATTCAAGGATTGCTCATTTTCTTTAAGCAACAAGGTAACCTGCTCTCCGGGTATAAATTTTTGCCCCTCTTTTTCCGTCTGCAAATAGTAATATTTGTAGTAATCATTGCGCCCTTGACTGTTTTGGGTAATAGAGATCCGGTGCTTAATTGGGCGTCCTTCCTTGTCCTGAGCTGTTAATTCCAGATAATAAGAATTCTCGGGAGCAAAAGCCCACGTTCCTCTATAGGTCGCTTGACCCTGTTCATCGGTAACTACCGCCAACTCTCCCACCTGCTTAACAGAATGACGATAATTATATCTTTTTTCTACCGTTTTGGTAATAAAATTATAGGTCTCCCAACCCTCGCCCTCTTTTTCCCAAACGTCTTGGTAAATCTTGCCCTTCAACGGATACCCGGCGGCAGGTCCGCTGACAAAATTATCGCGATTCAGATCTTCACCCTGATTAATCTTAGCTAAATCTACATGAGAAAGCTGAGCCGTCAAGACAAAGTCCTCACCCTCTCTTTTAACCTCCCCTTCCAGATAGACCTTACTGGCAAAGACCCAAAGATTACTGTAAGTGTAGATTTCTCCTACCTCAGGCAAAGAAGTACTCAGTCCCAGATAAAAAGAATTATAAGGGCTGAAAAAATTATTAAAAGCATTACTATCTCTAGGAGCAAGGAAAGGAATCGTTGCTACCCCTTGGGCATTAGTTTCTACCGTCTCCTTTTGTTCCCAGATGTTATAATTTAAACTCACCCTAGGTACAGGTGTGCCTTCAAAAAAAGCTGCCCTAGCTTGGAAATTCACCTTTTCACCGGCAAAGATGGCCTTCTTCTCCGGTTCTACGGAAATTTTATAAGCCGGTTTTTGATATGTTTCTACGGAAAAGCTATTGGACAGGAGCGTCGTTTCCCCCGCCTTTACTGCTAAGTAATAATAGCCGGGGTTTAGCACCGGCAGTTTTAAGCCGCCGGTAAAAATTTCTTGGTCTAAACGTACCTTTTGACTAAGAATAGGAGCATTTTCTCCTCGCTGATAATAACCTCTGCTGTTTCCTCTTAATTCCACCACTACTTCAGAAAGAGGCTCGGCACCTTTACGGGGAGCGACAACACCCCAGAAATTCACCGTATCACCGGGTTTAAACAGTTCCCTGTCTAAATAGAGATATTTCCAATAGTCACTACTCTTAATCTGTTTTGGCCCCGTGCTTTGTTCCATGGATACCAGCGGAACCACGATCTGCTGAGTTCCCTTTTGCACTAAAGCATACTCCTTTTGCTCTAAAGCATACCCTGTTTCTGCGGAGCTTTCTTTTTTCCCATCTCTTTTTTGCTCAACAACAATAACCCCTTCTTCATTTCCTTGCACCTTATGCTTACCTTTTTCCAGAGAAACAGTAGCCCCGACCACCGGTTTTTTGGTTTTTAGATCATTGACCCAAAACAAACTCTTTTCCGCATCCTGCACTACATATACAGCCAAATCAGTCACTTGGAACCAGACCTGCCGTAAGGCTTCTCCGGCTTTGATTTCTGCTACATAATAGCCGCCCGGCAGTTTTTCCGGGAAAATTAAGTAATGACTATAAGAATCGACACTATGAAATTCTGTCTGATATTCCCCGTATTTCGTCAGACGGCTCAAGTCCTCCCGGTAATTTTTTCTTGTTAAATAAGACCAACTAGGGATTTTATCTCGTTTTTGCAAGACTTGACTAAAAACCTGATCATCCGCATAACAATATAAAGAAATGTTTACGGAAGGAATTTTGGCTCGGGAAGAAAAATAAACAGAAAAGAACGGTTCCTCGGAGGTGGAAAACTCTACAAGCTGGTCATCCATCTCCCAACTGAATTTGTCTTCTTTCTCTGTTTTTGCTGTTTCAAAGCTAAAACAATAATCAGCGGAGAGGGTTCCGGCACTATCTAATAAAGGCACGCCCTTTTTCAAGGTAACCGTATATAAAGTCTCCGCTTCTAATTGTTTCGGGATAAAAACCAAGGTTTTTTTATGTTTTTCAAAACGCCCTG
>JAQVYD010000061.1:4752-7861 GCA_028709105.1 Clostridia bacterium | reverse complement strand
TTGCGGAAAATTGGTTTAGCCGAGAAGGCGAAGGTTTATCCGCAAGCTCTCTCCGGGGGGCAGCAGCAGAGGGTGGCGATTGCTCGCGCTTTGGCGATGCAGCCGCGGGTGATGCTTTTTGATGAGCCGACCTCGGCTTTGGACCCGGAGATGGTGGGCGAGGTTTTGGGGGTAATGAAGGATTTAGCCGGAGAAGGAATGACGATGGTAGTGGTAACGCACGAGATGGGTTTTGCCCGAGAAGTAGGGGATCGGGTTCTTTTTATGGATGAAGGACAAATTTTAGAAGAGGGTTCTCCGGAAAGTATTTTCCGGAACGCTCAGCACGAACGTACCAAGGCTTTTTTGGGTAAAATTTTATGAGTGCTTTTTATAAAAACCTCGGATTTATTTGACTTCAATGCGAGGTGGTGTTATAATCATCAGAGTGGATTTAATTCTGCTTAGTTACATTTTTAGGAGGAATGTTTTTAATGCAAGGAAAAGTGAAATGGTTTAACAAAGAAAAAGGGTATGGGTTCATTGAGAGAGAAGATGGCAATGATGTCTTTGTACACTTCTCGGCGATTCAAGAGGACGGTTTTAAAACTTTGTATGAAGGTGATGTTGTAGAGTTTGAGATTGTTGAGGGACCGAAAGGTCTACAAGCAGCTAATGTTAGCAAGGTTTAAGAAAAAACAGAGGAAAAAATCCCCGGTGTGACATTGCCGGGGTTTTTGTTTTTATAGGCTAACTTTAAACCTCTTTCTTTTTGGGGGCAGGATTTTTCTAAAAAAGAGAGAATAATTATAAGAGAGGATCTTAGAGAAGTTAGAAAATTTTGAGAGGAGGAAAGATATGAAGTTTCAATTTAGAGGTAAGAATATTCAAGTTACTGACGCTTTGAAGGAACGCGTAGAGAAAAAGCTGGGCAAGTTGGATAAATACTTTGACACTCCTCCCGAAGCTATTGTTACGTTGTCAGTAGAGAAAGAACGTCATCGTGTCGAAGTAACAATTCCCCTAAATGGTTACATTTTGCGTGGTGAGGAAGAGACAAATGATATGTATTCTTCTGTGGATCAGGTCGTGGAAAAATTAGAAAAGCAAATGGAAAAGTATCGGACACGCTTGAGTAAAAGAAATAAGGGTGCAAGTATTAAAGATATAGCGGCAAGTTTTGTAGAAAGAACTGCCGTGGAGGAAGATCCTCGTTTAGTACGGACCAAGCGTTTTGCTCTGAAGCCCATGTCTGTTGAAGAGGCAATTCTGCAGATGAATCTGCTGGGACACAGTTTTTTCGTTTTTTCCAATGCCGAAAATGAAGAAGTGAATGTGGTTTATCGCCGTAAAGATGGTAATTATGGGCTGATTGAACGGGAAAATTAAGAATTATATTAAAAGAGAGCATCAGCAAAGACGGGGGGCTTAGTTCCCTCGTCTTTTTACATGCTGCCGGCTCGTGTTGTATTCTGGTATTGTTTGGAAGTTGATTGACAAAAAAAGAGCTAAAAGATAAACTGAAAACTGGCGTCCGGCGAAAAGATGGAGTCTTACTTTGCGGAGGGTTGAAATAGATGAAGAAAATCAAGTTGTATTTACTAAATTTCGTGATTTTGCCCCTTGTTTTGGTGTTGAGCACAGAATTAGTGGAGCGGGGAAGTTTTGTTTCTGCCTTAAATTGGCCCTTTCTGTATCCGGCCGAATTTTTTGTGAGTTGTTTGCTTGTTTTGGGTTTGCTGAGTATTTTTATGGCTGTGACGAATAATCAGGAAATATCATTTTTTGTGGTTTTGACCATCTCTTTACTTTTTGCGTTGGTTAGTAATACCAAGCAGAAGTTTTTAGGAGAGCCATTATTACCTTATGATTTTATCCTCAGTAAAGAAACGACGGATATCATTAATTATTTCTCGAGTTTTATTAATACAAAAATCATTCTTTTTTTAGGGTTGCTTGTTTTGCTGGGTGTAGTTCTCTTCCGTTATTTACCTTTAAATAAGCACAGGGTTAAATACAGTGTATTAGAAAGAATAGTTTTGCTGCTCCTTTCATTAATTATTTTTAGTTCCATATCTTCCGGCAGTCCGCTGCCGCTGAAGGAGAAATTTGCTCTGCAAAGTATTACTTGGGATCAAAAGCTAAATAGCTCCAGGAATGGCTTGCTCTTATCTTTTTTGACAAATTTACAGTGGCTTTCTGTGGAACAGCCTGTGGATTATAACCAAGGGAGGATTACGCACATTGTTAATAAGTCTACTGGTACGGACGGTGCTATTCCCGCCACCGGTTCTCCGGCTGTTAAACCAAATATTATTATCGTGATGAATGAAGCTTTTTGGGATCCCGGTCTGTTGCCGGGGATTTCTTTTAATCAAGACCCCTTGCCTTTTTTTCATTCTTTACAAAATAAACATAGTGCCGGTTCGTTGCTTGTCCCTGTTTTTGGCGGGGGGACGGTCAATACGGAATTTGAGGTTCTGACCGGTCATTCCACTCATTTTCTGCCGGGAGGCTCGATTGCTTATGCTCAGTATGTGCGCAAACCGGTAGAGTCCTTAGCCAGTATTTTGACCGGTCAGGGTTATACTGCCACGGCGATTCATTCTTATCATAATTGGTTTTACCGGCGGGATCAGGTTTTCCGTAATTTTGGTTTTGCTAAGTTTATCAGTGGCGAATTTTTTGTGGAACCTGAGCTTAAGCGGTATTATATTTCTGATCGTGAGGTTTCTCGCTTGATTATTGAGGAGTCGCAAAAGACGACCGGCCCTTTCTTTGTTTTTGCGGTGACGATGCAGAATCATGGCCCTTATGTTATTGGTTATGGTGATCAGGCGAAGATTAAGGCGCAGGGTGATCTTTCCCCGGAGGCGAAGAGTATTGTCGAGACTTATGCGCAAGGTGTGGCTGAGGCCGACCAAGCCTTACAAATATTGGTTGAGCATTTCCAAAAAAGCAAGCAGCCTACAATTATTGTGTTTTTCGGGGATCATTTGCCGGCTTTGGGAGAGGATTATCAAGTTTATCGGGAGATTGGTTTTTATCAGCAGGATAATACTTATGAGGAATATCAGAGGATGCATACTGTTCCCCTGGTCATTTGGAGTAATTATTTGCCTCGCGTGCC
>JAQVYD010000061.1:0-4652 GCA_028709105.1 Clostridia bacterium | reverse complement strand
CTTTGGGAGAGGATTATCAAGTTTATCGGGAGATTGGTTTTTATCAGCAGGATAATACTTATGAGGAATATCAGAGGATGCATACTGTTCCCCTGGTCATTTGGAGTAATTATTTGCCTCGCGTGCCAGGATTGAAGCTTAATTCTTCTTTCTTAGGACCGTATCTTCTGCAGCAGGCGGGATTAAAGGGTTCTTTCTACACAGATTATTTGTTTTCTTTATGGCAAAAAAAACCGTTTTTCCCCGGTCGTAGTTATTATAGGGCCGCAGGTATAGATGATAAGTATCTGGAAGATTATCGGTTATTGCAGTATGACCTTCTTTTTGGTCAAAACTATCTTGCGCAAGGGAAGCCTGCACCGATTATGCAGGAGGGTTATTTTTTAGGTAAAGAGAAGATGAGGATTGAGTCTGCTCATTTTTGGGAAGAAGAAAAGGCGAAACAAGGTAAAGGCAAATTAGAGATCAGCGGGAAAAACTTTACCCCGGCTTGTCAGGTTTATTTAAATGAAAAACCACAGAAAACAACCTTTGTGGATGAAAATCATCTGACGATCGCCGCTTCGGAAAAAATATTGACACAGCTCAAAAATTTGACGATCCAGGTAAAGCTTGGTGATTCCTTGCAGAATATTATCGCCGAGTCTAATTGCGTATTATTAAGCGAGATGTTAAAATAAAAAGATAAGCAGAGGATACTGTAATAATTTTTTAGTTAGCTGGGAAAGCAGGTGTTTGACGAGTGGGTTGGGGTTTTTTAAAAAACATCTTAGATATAAATGCGAAGGAGATTAAGCGTTTAAGTAAAAAGGTGGAAAGTATTAATCTTCTTGAATCTGAACTGAAGGTTTTAAGCGATCAACAGTTAAAAGCTAAAACCGGAGAATTTAAAGCGCGTTTAGCTGAGGGGGAAAGTTTTGATGACTTGCTTCCCGAGGCTTTTGCCTTGGTTCGTGAAGCCTCCCGTAGAGTTTTAGGTCTACGGCATTTTGATATGCAGCTGATTGGGGGTATGGTTCTGCATCAGGGTAATATTGCCGAGATGAAAACCGGGGAAGGCAAGACTTTAGTCGCCACACTTCCGGCGTATCTTAATGCTCTTACCGGCAAAGGCGTGCATATTGTGACGGTCAATGATTATTTGGCTAAACGTGATAGTGAGTGGATGGGGCAGATTTATAAATTTTTAGGTTTATCTGTAGGTCTCATTGTGCATGGTTTGAATTTTGAGGAAAGAAAAGCCGCTTATGCCGCCGAGATTACGTTTGGCACAAATAATGAATTTGGCTTTGATTATCTGCGTGATAATATGGTTTCTCATCCGCAGCATTTAGTACAGCGAGGACTGCATTATGCGATTGTCGATGAGGTAGATAGTATTCTGATTGATGAAGCGCGTACTCCTTTGATTATTTCGGGAGCAGGCGATAAGCCTAAGGATTTATATCAGCAGGTAGCGAGAATTATTCCTCGCTTAAAGCGAGAGGTTGATTTTACTGTTGATGAAAAAGCCCGGGCGGTCATGCTTACAGAGGACGGTATCGGCAGGGCAGAGCAAATGTTGGGGGTGGAAAACCTCTATGACCCTGAGAATATTGAATTGAGTCATCATGTTAATCAGGCTCTCCGCGCTCATACTTTAATGAAGCGAGACGTGGATTATGTGGTTAAAGATGGGGAGATTATTATTGTCGACGAGTTTACCGGACGGCTGATGTATGGCCGGCGTTATAGTGAAGGGCTGCATCAGGCTATTGAGGCGAAGGAAGGGGTGACGATTGAAAAGGAATCTCAAACCTTGGCAACGATAACCTTTCAAAATTATTTCCGTATGTATGAAAAACTGGCGGGAATGACCGGTACGGCGGTAACAGAGGAAGAAGAATTTCGGAAGATTTATAAGCTGGAGGTAACGGTTGTTCCGACGAATAAGCCTTTGATTCGTAGAGATTTGCCGGATATGATTTACCGGACGGAAGAGGGCAAATTTCTGTCGGCAGTAGAGGAAATAGCTGCGCGTCATGAAAAAGGGCAGCCGATCTTGGTGGGGACTATTTCTATCGAAAAATCGGAATTATTGAGTAAGCTTTTGCGGCAACGGGGGGTTCAGCATCAGGTTTTAAATGCGAAGTATCACGATTTGGAAGCCCAGATTGTAGCACAGGCGGGAAGAAAAGGTGCGGTAACTGTCTCCACCAATATGGCCGGTCGCGGTACAGATATTATTCTGGGCGGTAACCCTAGTTTTATGGCGCGGCAAGAGATGTTGCAGCAAGGTTATGCCTCTCCTTTGCTTGAAGAAGCGGCCAGTCATAGTCAGGTTGCTGATGAGGAGATTCTAGAAGCTAGAGCATCTTATCAGAAGCTGTATGCAGAAATGCAAAAAGAAACAGAGCGGGAACATGATGAGGTTGTAGCCTTAGGAGGTTTGCATATCATCGGTACCGAGCGTCATGAGAGCCGTCGTATTGATAATCAACTTAGGGGGCGCTCCGGCCGGCAGGGAGACCCGGGTTCCAGTCAGTTTTACATTTCCCTGGAAGATGATTTGATGCGTCTTTTCGGGGCGGAAAATATTATGGGCTTAATGGATAAACTCGGGATGGATGATAGTATGTCCATTGAGAATAAGATGATTACTAAGGCGATAGAAAATGCACAGCGCCGCGTAGAAGCCCGTAACTTTGATCTGCGTAAAAATGTGTTGGAATATGATGATGTGATGAATCAGCAGAGAGAGGTTATTTATGAGCAGCGTCGTAATGTGTTGATGGGGGAAGACCTCAAAGAAAATATTTTGGAAATGATTACGAAGGTTGTGGAAAGGACAGTAGATGCCTTTACCGGTGGCAGTGTTTATCCGGAAGAGTGGGATTTGAAAAACTTGTTGGAGCAGGCCCGACAGCTTTTCTTACCTAAGCATCATCTTTCTCCGGAGGAATTAGCTAAAATGCATGAAGAAGAGGTGCGGGAGCTTATTTTAGAAAAGGCTATGTCCGGCTATGAGGAGAGGGAAAAAGAACTGGGTGCTGACAATATGCGCGAATTGGAGCGTCTCGTTACCCTGCGTGTTGTTGATGAAAAGTGGATGGGGCATCTCGATGCTATGGATGAGCTGCGTCAAGGTATCGGATTGAGGGCTTATGGGCAAAGGGATCCTCTGGTGGAATATAAATATGAAGCTTATGAGATGTTTAATCTGATGGTGGAAGAAATTCAGGAAGATATTGTGCGCTATGTTTATCATGTCTCTGTGGCAGAAAGACCTCAGGAACGTCAGGATTTGGTAGAAAATCGTTATGATGAGGGTGAGGTCAAAAAGGAACCCAGGCGGGTGACGAAGGTAGGCAGAAATGACCCCTGCCCTTGTGGCAGTGGGAAGAAATATAAAAAATGCTGTGGTAATAGTTAGGGGGAAGAATGATGTTTGCGGAATTTAAGCAGGAGTGGGAGCGAGAACTGAAGATCATTAAAAGCAGATGGGTTGCTTTAGGGAGGTCTCTTTGACCTTGCTAAGAAAAAGGAACAGTTAGAGAAATTAGAGCAGGAAATGTCTGCCCCTCATTTTTGGGATAATCCGCCGGAGGCCCAGAAAATTGCGCAGCAAGCCACTGTTTTAAAAAACAAAATTCAGGATTATGCTAGTTTACAGGGGAAAATAGAGGATGTGGAAGTCCTTGCTGAACTTGGTCAGGAGGAAGAAGAATATCTCGTTGAAGCTAAGAAGGTCTTACGGCAAGCAAATAAAGACCTGGGGGCGATGGAATTACAGCTTCTTTTCCGGGATCAATATGATGCCAGTAATGCGATTCTTTCTTTACATGCAGGTGCCGGTGGTACGGAGTCTCAGGATTGGACCAATATGCTTTTGCGGATGTATACACGTTGGGCGGAGCAGAAAGGGTTTAGTGCAGAGATGCTCGATTATCTTGCCGGTGAGGAAGCCGGTGTGAAAAGTGTTACTTTGTTAATTAAAGGGGAAAATGCTTATGGTTTGTTGAAGGCGGAAAAAGGGGTGCATCGTTTGGTGCGGATCTCACCTTTTGACGCTTCGGGGCGACGACATACCTCTTTTTCTGCTGCAGATGTTTTGCCGGAAGTGGATGATGAGACTACAGGGATTGTCCTCAACGGGGATGATATAAAGGTAGATACTTATCGCTCCAGTGGGGCCGGAGGGCAACATGTCAATAAAACCGATTCGGCGGTAAGGATGACCCACCTTCCTACGGGGATTGTGGTGCAGTGCCAGAATGAACGTTCGCAGATTTCTAACCGCGCTGCCTGTGAAAAAATCCTTAAAGCGAAGCTTTTGGAGTTGAAGCGGCAGGAACAGGAAGAGAAGTTGGCAGATTTGCGGGGAGAACAGCAGGAAATCGGGTGGGGTAATCAGATTCGCTCTTACGTTTTTCATCCTTACAGTATGGTGAAAGACCATCGTACTGAGGTCGAAATAGGTAATGTTCAGCGAGTCATGGATGGTGATTTAGATCCTTTTATTGACGCATATTTGCGCATGAGGGCAGCACAAGGGCAGCGAGAAGGCTAATTATGCGGCGATCTTGTAAAATGTGGGGAAATGCTAGGAGGTAATCATTGATGGGAAAAATGATTGAACAACAAAAATTGGAGGAAACGGCTAAGCAATTACG
>JAQVYD010000005.1:10478-32531 GCA_028709105.1 Clostridia bacterium | reverse complement strand
GCCGGTCATCGGGCAGGGTTGGTCGGTACTATTCAGAACAGAATTGGGAAAGAGGTTTTCCCGGTTGCTCATACTACCCCGGAAGCTCCGGATCTGCAGAAACTGTTTAAACTTTTTTTAGCGAAAGGGGCGGAATACGGGGTCATAGAAGTGAGTTCTCATGCTTTGGAATTACAACGGGTAAGAAATACGGAATTTGATATCGCTGTATTTACTAATTTAACGCAAGAGCATCTTGATTTTCATAGAGATATGGAGAGTTATCTTTTGGCAAAAGGAAAACTGTTTAGTAGTCTCGGGTATAATGCTCATAAAAAAAGACGAAAGTTTGCGATACTTAATGCTGATGACCCTTATACGCAGTATCTTGCTGAAATGACGAGGGTGCCTATTATTACTTATGGCATTGAAAATGACGCTGATGTCAAAGCGGAAAAAGTGCAGGTCACTTCTGCAGGCGTAGAATATTTTCTTAGATATACAAACCAGCAGCTTGCTGTAAAATTAAAATTAACCGGGTTGTTTAATGTTTATAATTCTCTGGCGGCGATTGCGGTTGGTTTAGTGGAAGGTATCCCCATCGAGGGGATTATTGCGACTTTGGAAAAAATAGCGGGAATACCGGGGCGTTTTGAAAGTGTTAATGGTGGCCATGAATATACGGTGATCGTTGACTATTCTCATACGCCGGATAGCTTGGAGAATTGTCTTAAAACAGCTAAAGAATTGGCGCGGGGCAGGATTATTACTGTTTTTGGTTGTGGCGGTGACAGGGATAGAACGAAACGGTCCTTGATGGGAGAAGTAGCGGGAAGGCTTTCTGATTTGTGTATTGTTACTTCTGATAACCCTCGTTCCGAAGAACCTGCCGCCATTATTGCGGAGATTGTTCCAGGTTTAGAAAGAGGTGCTCATGGTACGCCTTTTTTACAGATCGCAGATCGAAGAAAGGCTATTTTTAGGGCTGTTCAGGAAGCAAAACCGGAAGATATCATCATTATTGCGGGTAAAGGTCATGAAGACTATCAGTTAATTGGTACACAGGTATTCCCTTTTGATGACAAGAAAGTGGCGAAAGAGGCTTTGTGTCAAGCCGGAAAGTGGAGAGATTAGGGAGGAACAAAAAATGTTTGGGCTTACTTGGGAAAAAATCGTTGCTGCTGTGCAGGGAAAGTTAGAGATTACTGCTGATTGCCCGGAACCTTCGAGGGTATGTATTGATACGAGGACTCTACAAAAAGGCGATCTCTTTTTTGCCCTCCCAGGAGAAAAAACCGATGGGCATTATTTTTTAAAAGAGGCTTTGGAAAAGGGGGCAGGAGGAGCGGTGGTTGCTTATTGTCCGGCAGATTTCGCCGTTGCCGATTTCCCTTTAATTATCGTTAAAGATACGGTTAAGGCTTTGCAGCAGTTAGCGGTAGCACAACGTAATCTATTTTCCGGCTTGGTGGTTGGCGTAACAGGAAGTACAGGAAAAACGAGTACGAAAGAGATGATTTCGGCAGTTTTACAGGAAAAATGGACTGTGCTGAAAACTGCCGAAAATCATAATAATGAACTGGGCTTACCTTTAACGATTTTAGATTTAAAGAGGGAAGATCAAGTTATTGTGGTAGAAATGGGGATGAGATCTTTAGGGGAAATTGATTTCCTTTGCCGCCTTAGTCAGCCTAATTATGGTGTGATTACGAACATCGGACATACTCATGAAGAGCTTTTAGGGTCACAAGAAAGGATTGCTCAGGCGAAGGCGGAAATAATTGCTCATCTTCCCGCCGCGGGAGGGCTTGTTTTGCCTCATTCTGCCAAAAATATTCTGCATCCTTGGCTTACCAAGATTCGTTGTCCCTTGCTTTGCTTTGGTTTAACCGCTCAGGCGGATCTTTCTGCTCAGCAGATTTGCTTAAGGGGCGAAAAAGGGATTAGTTTTAATCTTGTTTATCGGGGGAAAGAAGTGGGGGTAATTAACCTTCCTCTGCCGGGGAAACACAACGTTTTTAATGCCTTGGCGGCTATAGCCGCCGCTAAGCATTTGGGGCTTTCTTGGGCGGAAATAAAAACAGGTTTAGAAAAAGTAGCCTTACCGGGGATGCGTTTGGAATTTAGTAAAACAGCGAGTGGAGATGTACAAGTTATTAATGATGCTTATAATGCTAATCCTGATTCCATGCTTTCTGCTTTGGAAGTGTTGCAGGAAGTGGCGAGAGGGAAGCGGGCTATTGGGGTGCTGGGTGAGATGTATGAACTTGGTGCTTATACAGAGGAGGGTCATCTTTTGGTAGGCAGGCAAGCCCAAGAAAAAGGATTGGCATATCTTGTTACAGTAGGTAAATTAGGAGAGATTATTGCTCGGGGTGCTCGAGAGGCAGGGATGAGTAAGGAAAGAGTACGTTCTTGTCTCAACAATAAGGAAGCTTTAAGCTGTTTACAAGAGATTATGCAAACGGGAGATGTTGTTTTAGTGAAAGGTTCTCGTGGCGTAAAAATGGAGGAAATTGTAGCGGGACTACTTTCGGGTTGAGATAGAGGAGGTCATATTCTTGCGGGAACTTTATATAGCTTTTTTTTCTGCTGTAGTTGTTTGTTTGTTGAGTGGTCCTTTTTTGATTCCTTTTTTACGAAGGTTGAAATTTGGTCAGCATATCCGTACTGATGGGCCTAAGGCTCATTTGCAGAAGGCCGGGACACCTACGATGGGTGGACTGATGTTTTTTTTAAGTTTATTGCTAAGTTTGCTTTTGACAGGAGTGTCTAATTTCCGTTTGCAGTTACTTTTTTTAATAACCTTAGGCTTTGGCTTGATTGGTTTTTTCGATGATTTCATTAAAGTGATTATGAAAAGACCATTGGGTTTAAGGGCTCGTGAGAAGATTCTGGGACAGATTATTTTGGCGAGTGTTTTTACTTATATCGCTGTAGTTTATTTAGGAAGAGGTACGGGGCTGCTTGTCCCGGGAATGTCGGGTTATTTAAATTTAGGTTGGTTTTATCTGCCTTTTGCTGTTTTTGTTTTAGTAGGTACGGTAAATGCAGTGAATTTAACTGATGGGTTAGACGGTTTGGCGGCAGGGGTTACTGTTTTTACAGCATTAGCCTATCTTTTAATTACTAAAGCGTGGGGGCTTACTGATTTAAGTATTTTTAGTGCCGCTTTATTAGGAAGTTGTCTTGGCTTTCTCTTCTTTAATCTTTATCCGGCCCGAATTTTTATGGGAGATACAGGTTCCTTGGCTTTAGGCGGGGCAGTAGGTGCTTTGGCTATTTTGACCAAGACCGAACTTTTGCTGCTTATTTTAGGAGGGGTCTATGTAGCAGAAACGTTTTCTGTCATTTTACAAGTACTATATTTTAAGATAACAGGGGGCAAAAGGATTTTTTTAATGACCCCTCTGCATCATCATTTTGAATTAAAGGGTTGGAGTGAACAGCGGGTTGTTTTTACTTTTTGGACGGCAGCCGCTTTATTCGCTGTTTTAGCGGTTGTGATTATCTTGTAAAAGAAAAGAGGTAGCGGGTAAGTGGAAATTAGAGGGAAAAGATTTTTAGTAATTGGGGCAGCTCGCAGTGGTCAGGCTGTAGCCAGCTTTCTTATAGAACACGGTGCTCTTGTTTTTTTAAATGATTTGAAAAAAAGGGATGATTTAGCGGGGGATTTACTGGAGCCCTTGGAAAAAAGGGGCGTGCACCTAATTTTAGGGCAACATCCTGTGCTGAGTGAATTGTCTCCTGATTTTCTGATTGTTAGTCCGGGTGTACCTTTTTCTATTCCTCCTTTGCTTGAAGCTAGAAAGAAGGGTCTGCCTGTCTGGAGTGAAATCGAGTTGGCCTCACGTTTTACCAAAGCTTCGCTGGCTGCAGTTACGGGAACTAATGGGAAAACAACAACGACTACCCTGCTGGGAAAAATATTTTCTGATAGTGGCCGGCAGGCTTTTGTAAGAGGAAATATCGGAACTCCCTTGATTAGTAAGGTCGAGGAAATGAGATGTGAGGATGTAGCTGTCTTAGAAGTTTCCAGTTTTCAGTTGGCAACAACCGAGACTTTTCAGCCCCATGTCGCTTTGCTTTTGAATATAACTCCTGATCATATCGATCGCCATGATACTTTTGAGGGGTATATTGAGGCCAAGAAGAAAATTTTTATCAACCAGAAGGAAAATGATTGGCTGATTTTAAATGAAGATGATCCGGAAACAAGAAAACTTGCGGGGCAGGCACGGGGGCGGGTTCTATTCTTTAGTCGGCAACATATCTTAAAAGAAGGTTTTTGTGTCGTCGATGGTTGGTTAGTAGTTAGGAGCAAAGGGGAAACCAGGCGTTTTTTAAAAGTAGAGGATTTAGGGATTAAAGGCGGCCATAACGTGGAGAATGCTTTGGCCGCAGCAGCTGCTGCTTGGGTCATGGGGGTCGGAACGGCAAGTATTGCGGACAGTTTACATACTTTTTTAGGAGTAGAGCATCGTTTGGAACCTGTTTTGACTTATCAAGGGGTAACGTATATTAATGATTCGAAAGGAACAAACCCTGATGCCTCGATTAAAGCTTTGGAGGCTTATGAACAGCCGATAATTCTTATTGCGGGAGGAAAAAGTAAGGGCAGTGATTTTTTGCCTTTTGCCGTAAAAATAAAAGAAAGAGTGAAAAATCTTGTTTTAGTAGGCCAAGCAGCAATGGAAATTGAAGCGGCTGTTAGAAAAGTAGGCTATACAAAATTTCAGCATGTCTCAAGTTTTGCCGAGGCTGTAAAACAGGCCAGTCTTTGCGCTGAGGAAGGTGATATCGTGCTTTTGTCGCCGGCCTGTGCTAGTTTTGATCTGTTTGCTAATTTTGAGCAGAGGGGCGATGTTTTTAAAGAGTTGGTACAGCGCTTGGCCTGTGAAAATAGTTGAGGTCAAGGTCAAGGTTAAGAGGCTTAGAGAAGGGGGGGTAGGTGATGGGTTTGAAAAAAGGAACGCCTGATTTGTTATTGTTTTTTACGACCCTGTTCCTATTGGCGATAGGTATTGTCATGGTTTTTAGTGCCAGTTATTATGATACTCTAGAAAAAGACCCCTATTTCTATTTACATAAACAGTTAATCTGGGCAGCACTTGGTTTCGTGGTCATGCTGATGATGACCAGAATAGATTATTTTCGTTTAAAACCATATATAAATGTTATTTTTGGGGTAGCTTTTGTTTTGTTGATCGTTGTTCTTTTCTTTGAACCGATTAAAGGGGCGCAGCGTTGGCTTGATCTCGGTTTTTGTAAAATCCAGCCTTCAGAAATTATGAAACTAAGTATGGTGCTTTTTTTAGCGAAAGAATTGTCGAAAGTAGGACCGCGTATGAAAAATCTGTTTACGGGTGTAGGTCCTTTCCTTTTGCTTTTAGGGGTTGTCGGAGGATTGATTATGAAGGAACCGGACTTAGGAACTACTCTAGCCATTGCCGGAACTACTTTTGTGCTTTTAATTGCCGCTGGATTACGTTTGGGACATTTTTTTGTGCTTAGTTTTTCAGGAGTAGGGATTGTGATCGCTCTTATCTTAGCGGATCCTAATCGGATCAATCGGATTATCGGTTATCTTGATCCGTGGTCACATGCTTCTAAAGAAGGGTATCAGTTAATCAATTCTCTTTACGCCTTAGGCTCTGGAGGGCTTTTTGGCATGGGGTTGGGGAACAGCAGGCAAAAACTAGATTATTTGCCGGAACAGAATACAGACTTTATTTATGCAATCTTAGGAGAAGAATTAGGTTTTATCGGTGCGTTTTTAGTTATTTTACTTTTTTGTCTTTTGGCTTGGCGAGGTTATCGGATTGCTCTTGCTTGTCCCGAAATTTTTGGGAGTTTTCTGGCCGTAGGCATTACAACGATGATTGTTCTGCAAGCTTTTATTAATATGGGTGTTGTTACCGGACTATTGCCGATAACGGGGATCGGGCTTCCGTTTATTAGTTATGGCGGCTCTTCTTTGCTTTTTTCGATGATCGGTGTAGGGATTCTTTTAAATATTTCTCGTTATTGTGCCAATCCATGATATAATTTGTAAGTGTTGGAGAGTAATTGAGGTGGAAGCTGATGCGTGTAATCTTGACAGGGGGCGGTACGGGGGGTCATGTTTATCCCGCTGTAGCGATTGGTCAAGCACTGCAAAAAGAATGGCCGCAGTGCGAGATTCTATATGTGGGTACAAAAGAAGGATTAGAAAACAAAATTATTCCTGCAGTAGGTTTCCCGATGACTGTTCTTGATGTGGAAGGTTGGCAAAGAAAGTTGTCTTTTCAGGCAGTTAAAGCAGGTTGGAAAGCGAGCAAAGCTTTTTGGGCTGCCCGTAAAATAATGCGTGACTTTTCACCTCAGCTTGTTATCGGGACTGGCGGCTACGTTTGTTTGCCTGTAGTGGGGGCTGCCTCACGTTTAGGAATAGCGACTCTGCTGCATGAACAAAATGCTATCCCCGGTTTAACTAATCGGTTATTGGCAAGTTGGGTCAAGGGAATTCTTTTGACTTTCCCTGAAGCAAAAAAGTATTTTTCTGCTCCAAATCAAGAAAAAATCGAGGTGACGGGCTTACCGATTAGAGCGGCTATTCTTCAGGTGGAAAGAGCCGCAGGACTCGCTTATTTCGGTTTTTCTCCTGAAAAACTTACTTTATTAGGGGTAGGCGGTTCTAGAGGGGCCCAAAGTATTAACCAAGCGATGCTTTTTGTTTGTCGTCAGTATGCTGACGATAGACGGGTGCAAATACTTCATCTTACGGGACAAACAGAATTTGAGAAATTTCGGAAAGCCTTGCAGCAATTAGGAATAAAGACGGGCAATCATGGAAACATTATGATCATGCCCTATCTGCAGGAGATGGAGTATGCTTTGGCTTGTGCAGATTTATGTGTGGCTAGAAGCGGGGCGGCTTTTCTTGCAGAAATGACGGCCAAAGGTCTTCCCGGCATCTTAGTTCCGTATCCTCATGCTGCAGAAAACCATCAGGAATATAATGCTCGTGCCTTGGTAGAACAGGGGGCGGCGGAGATGATTTTAGATCGGGAATTAAGAGAGGAGATGTTATTGGAAAAAATAGAAAAATTGCTTTTTGATCGCGAGAGAAGGGAAATCATGGTTCAAAAGAGCAGACAAGCGGGGAAGCCTGAAGCTATAGAAAAGATTATGGAAGTGGTGAAAAAATATCTTTAAGGATAGGGGACACACCTGCTGAAGCTGTAGGGAACGACGCCCTCGTCGTTCTGTCTTGTAAGCCAGGAATGTCCCCAACGTATATAGGGGATACACCTGCTGAAGTTTAGGGAACGGTGCCCTCACCGTTCCGTCCTGCAAGGCAGGAATGTCCCCAACAAATTCGAACCTCGAAGCTCTCGGAACGACGAGGGCGTCGTTCCCTACTCGAATCTCGAACCTCGAATCTCGAAAAGGCGGACAAGCCGAGAATGCTATAGCTAGCCTCTTTGTAACACCTTTTAATAAAATTGCATATATAGTAAATTACAGAGCAGGTTATTTATTGTTTAAAGGGGACGGTAAAAAAGTTGTAGACAGTTAGGGAAGGAGAATTTTCTTCAATGTATGAACAGGAAAGAATACATTTTATCGGTATAGGTGGGGCAGGAATGAGTGGGATTGCTCAAATATTACTGAACCTTGGTTATCATATTTCCGGTTCAGACCTGCAAACTTCAGAAATAACAGAGCGTTTAGTCAGTTTAGGTGCAGTGATTTATCTCGGTCATCATGAAAACAATTTGGACAATAGGGTGCATACTGTAGTAATTTCTTCGGCTATTCCTTTAAATAATCCTGAGGTGGTGAAAGCTCAAAGCTCAGGGATACCTGTGATTCAGCGTGCAGAAATGCTGAGCAGGCTGATGAAACGGCAGAAAGGGATAGCCATTGCCGGTGCTCATGGGAAAACAACAACGTCATCCATGATTTCTCTTCTTTTTGAAAAAAACAATTATGACCCTACTGTTGTTTTGGGCGGAGAAGTTAGCGACCTCGGAGGAAATGCTAAACTGGGCAGAGGAGAATTAATTATTGCTGAGGCCGATGAATCTGACGGTTCTTTTTTGAAACTGTGTCCCACGATAACAGTAGTAACAAATATTGATGATGATCATTTAGATCACTATGGTACGCCGGAAAAGATCAGGGAGGCTTTTTATAAGTTTGTACTGAAAACACCCCCGGACGGTTTTGCGGTTCTCTGTGCAGACGATCCGGGAGTGGCCGCATTAATACCGGAAGTGGAAGAAGAAGTTAAGCTTATTACGTATGGTTTTTCTCCCACTGCTGACTATATGGCTCGGGATTTACGACTTGAGGGTTTTCATACTAAGTTTATTGTAGAAAATAGAGGGCAAGTTTTAGGAGAGATAGTTCTGAAGATCCCGGGAAAACATAATGTCTATAATGCGTTAGCCGCTATCGCCGTAGGTATGGAATGCGGGCTTCCTTTTGCCAAGATAGCTAAAAATTTGCTCGATTTTCGAGGTGTGCAGAGAAGATTTGAAAAAATCGGTGAGGTTAATGGGGTCTGCATTTATGATGATTATGCTCATCACCCTTCTGAATTAAAAGCTACTTTAGCGGCAGCGAAAACAGTGGGGGCTCAACGAGTTGTAGCTGTCTTTCAGCCTCATCGTTTTTCGAGGACACAGTTTTTAAAGCAAGAGTTTGGGAGGGCTTTTCAAGATGCGGATGTTCTGGTGATGACAGAAATATATGCGGCAGGAGAAAGACCACTTCCTGGAGTTAGTGCCCGTTTATTGCTTGAAGAAATAGAAAAACAAACAGGACAAAAAACCGAATATATACCTGATAAAGATTTGATTGCTTTACAGCTTGCAGAAATGGTGCGACCGGGAGATTTAGTTTTGACGTTGGGGGCCGGCGATATTTGGTCAGTGGGTGTGGCTTTATATAAATTATTAAAGGAAAAGGGAAAAAATGTTTCCTGATTTTAAAAGTTGTTTAGGGGATAGGTAAAGGAGAAGAGGATGGGATTTGGGGAGTTTTATAAATTACTAAATGAAAAAAGGTATGGACCTCTCTTTTTTCAGGAACCTTTACAAAAATATACCACTTGGAAGGTAGGGGGGCTGGCAGATCTCGTTTACCAGCCGGAAGACCTCGCCGAGTGTGCTGAAGTTTTGCAGTTGGCGCGGCAGTATCAAGTTCCGGTAACTATTTTGGGCGTGGGTTCCAATGTTTTGATTGCTGATCAAGGGCTGCGAGGGTTAGTAATTTTGACGCAAGGATTTCAGAAAATAACTTGGCAACAGCATCAGGTTACTGTTGGTTCAGGTGTCTTGTTGTCTCATTTGAGTCGTTTAGCAGCGGAAAAAGGGCTTACAGGTTTGGAGTTCGCTGCCGGTATCCCCGGTTCCTTGGGTGGAGCTGTAGTGACGAATGCAGGTGCTTATGGCTGTTCCTTGGATCAGGTAATTGTTAGTGTCCAATCTTTAAATATGGAGGGAAAGACTAAGGAATATCGTAAGGAAGAATTGGCCTTAAAGTATCGGGATAGTATTTTTAAAAGGGAAAAGGAGTTAATTGTAGAAATAAGGTTGACCTTACAAATAGGGAATATTTCGGAAATTAAGCAGCGGATGAGGCAATATCTTCATTTACGTCGGGAAAAACAACCGCTTGAATTGCCTAATGCGGGCAGTGTTTTTAAAAACACAGGGCAGGGAGCAGGCCGGTTAATTGAAGGCGTAGGTGCTAAAGGTTGGCGTGTTGGCGATGCCCAGATTTCTGAAAAGCATGCTAATTTTATTGTCAATCTTGGTGAAGCTAAAGCTAGCGAAATTAAAACATTGATTAGGGAGGTGCAAAAAGCGGTAAAACAAAAGTATGGAGTAGAGTTGGAAACTGAAGTTGTCTTTTTAGGTTTTTAAGACAACAGGAGGTGAGCGTTATTGGGGAAATATGTAATTATTGGCGGGAACAGATTGTCCGGAACTGTGCGCATAGGTGGCGGGAAGAATTCGGTTTTGACGATCTTG
This sequence comes from Clostridia bacterium, assembly GCA_028709105.1. GTDB lineage: Bacteria > Bacillota > Peptococcia > DRI-13 > DTU073 > JAQVYD01. Next base: position 22,527 of record JAQVYD010000005.1, on the reverse strand, counting down.
CCCGCCTGTCTTTTGTCTAAGGGTGTTTGTACTATTAAGGATGTTCCCAGATTGAGTGATGTGAAGGTGATGCAAGAAGTTTTGCTCTGTTTAGGTGCTAAGGTAGAGCTTGCCGGTAATACCATGGTCGTAGATGCAGCTAATGTTAGTATGGTGGAACTGCCTGACCGCTTAACGCGGATGATGCGAGCTTCTAATTTAGTAATGGGACCGATTCTTTCACGTTTTCGTCATGTTAAACTGGCTTATCCCGGGGGTTGTTCGATTGGTTCCCGGCCGATGGATCAACATTTGAGAGGATTGAAGCTTTTAGGAGCACAAATAATAGAAAAACATGGCTATATTGAGGCTAAAGCAGAGCATTTGGTGGGTAGTGAAATTTGTCTTGATTTTCCAAGTGTGGGTGCTACGGAGAATTTGATCATGGCGGCTACTCTAGCACAAGGAGTGACCACAATTAGAAATGCCGCTCGAGAGCCGGAAGTTGTGGATTTACAGAATTTTTTAAATAAGATGGGGGCTAAAGTAAAGGGAGCAGGTACAGATGTGCTCAAAATTGAGGGTGTGCAAGAATTAGGTTCGGCTGAACATACGATTATTCCTGATCGGATCGAAGCAGGTACTTTTGTGGTGGCTGCAGCAATTACGGGCGGAGATGTTTTTATTGAAAATGTGATTGTGGAACATGTGGAGGCGGTTATTTCTAAATTAAAAGAGGCCGGAGTGGAAATCACGGAAAGTGATCAGGGGATTCGCGTTAGAGGTTTTAGGCGTACCAAAGGTGTTGATTATAAAACGATGCCTTTTCCAGGTTTTCCTACAGATATGCAGGCTCAGGTGATGGCTTTGATGGCTGTATCGGAAGGAACCAGTATCGTTACGGAAACAATTTTTGAAAATAGGTTTAAACATGTCGATGAATTTCGGCGGATGGGTGCCGATATTAAGGTAGAAGGACGGGTCGCCATTATTAAAGGTGTCAAGAATTTGAGTGGGGCTTATGTGGAAACTTCAGATTTACGTGCCGGGGCAGCTCTGGTTACGGCAGGATTAGTTGCTGAGGGGGCTACCGTTGTGGATAAAATAAATTTGATTGATCGGGGCTATGAAAATTTTGAACAAAAACTTCGCAATCTTGGGGCGCAGATTATGAGGGTTAACGGGATCACGGAAAGGCAGTAATTGCCTTTTCTTTTAAGAGGATAGTGGACAAGAAGCATCTTTTTGTTATAATATAATTGAAATACTACATCAAGGTTTTGACCGCATTGTTTTGCAGAGAGAAGAATGTGTAGGAAAGAGAAAAATTATGTACAAGAAAAGAAAGAATAGAGCATCTCTAATTGGGTTAAGCTTTTTTTTGTTATTTTGTCTGTTGTTATCATTTTATTTTTTTATAAATTCGGCCTTTTTTAATTTGCAAGAGATCAAGGTTAGCGGTTGTTCTATTGTTGCAGAGGATACTGTAATAAAGTTAAGCGGCTTAAATTTAGGAACTAATCTTTTTAAGATAAATACCCATGAAGTCATAACTAAATTAGAAATGCACCCTGTCATTAAAACTCTGTCTGTTTCTAGAAAACCTCCTCATACCTTGGTGTTAAAAGTGGAGGAACGAACTCCTCTTGCTTTAGTTGTGGGAAGTGATGGGTATTTAGCTATTGATGCGGAAGGAATCTATATCCAACAAGTTCACGATTTGCTTAATTTAAATCTTCCTGTGATTAGTGGCCTTTCTTTAAAAGAGAGCATTTCTTTGGGAGCTGATTTAACCACACCGGGGTTAGAGGCTGCTTTACAATTGCTTCGTTTGATGGATAGGGAATTTTTGGAGAGTGTTGCGGAAATTAGAGCGGCAAGTCCCTATAGTCTGATCATTAAAATGTTGCAGGGCGTAGAAATACATTTTGGTGAACCTAAGGAGATCGAACAAAAATTACAAATTATTCAAGAGCTTTTAGTAGAAAACGAAGAGTTAATCAATAATCAAACAGTAGAATATATCGACTTACGCTATAATTCTTTACCTGTGATTAAGCGAAAAAATAAAAATCTGTAACTAAAAAAAGGATAATAGCTGATGATTGTGGAATAACCATTATGATAATGAAGTTGTGCGTAGAATGCTAAAAAGTTTTACCATATATGAAAGGGGAAAACAATAAATGCTGGAGTTTGAGATGGAAATTAACCAGTATGCCGAAATAAAGGTTATAGGTGTGGGCGGTGGTGGTAGTAATGCTGTTAATAGAATGATCGAAAGCAGTTTGAAGGGTGTCGAGTTTATAGCAATTAATACAGATGCTCAAGCCTTACATCTTTCTAAGGCGGAAAACAAAATTCAGATTGGCGCAAAATTGACTAAAGGACTTGGTGCGGGGGCCAATCCGGAGATTGGGCTTAAAGCTGCAGAAGAAAGTCGTGATGATATAGAGGCTGCGATCAAAGGGGCTGATATGGTTTTTGTCACTGCAGGTATGGGCGGAGGAACGGGAACAGGTGCTGCTCCGATTGTGGCGGAAGTGGCCAAGGAATTAGGCGCCTTGACTGTAGGTGTCGTGACTAGGCCTTTTCTTTTTGAAGGTCGCAAAAGGCAGTCTCAGGCAGAAATTGGTATTGCGAATATTAAAGCAAAGGTAGATACCTTGATTATTATTCCTAATGAAAAACTTCTTCAGGTTGTGGATAAAAACACATCGATTAATGATGCTTTCCGGATTGCCGATGATGTTTTACGGCAAGGTGTGCAAGGTATTTCAGACCTTATTGCCGTCCCTGGTTTAATTAATCTTGATTTTGCTGATGTCAAGACAATTATGCAGGAAACAGGCACAGCACTGATGGGTATTGGTACGGCTTCCGGCGAAAACAGGGCTAGTCTGGCTGCGCGAACCGCAATTTCTAGTCCTTTGTTGGAAACCTCTATTGAAGGAGCGAGAGGGGTACTCTTGAATATTACCGGTGGTTCAGGATTAGGTCTGTTTGAAGTTAACGAAGCGGCGGAGATTATTGCTCAAGCTGCAGATCCTGAAGCTAATATTATCTTTGGTGCGGTTATTGATGAAAAGATGAGTGAAGAAGTTAGGGTAACTGTTATTGCGACCGGTTTTGATAAAGAGGATAAATTTAAAGTAACGGAGATGGGAATAAAACAGTCGGGTGATGAGGATGAGTTATATATTCCGCAATTTTTAAGAAAAAACAGCGGTAAGTAAAAAGATAATTCATAATGCATAATGAAAAAAACAAGAGATCGGTTCTCTTGTTTTTTTGTTGTGAAAATATGCTGTCCCGTTTTCTGTTTCGTGCTTCATTCAGTTGTTTTGTGAAATTATTCGTAGGGAACGACGCCCTCGTCGTTCCGTCTTGCATAATGATTCGAACCGCGAAAAAGAGCGGAAAATGTATGCTTAGTCTCAGCAGGATTTGACAAAAAATGGTGGACGGTTACTGTATAATGATGGAGGAAGTAGGAAAGGCCCGAGGTGATAAAGATGGAAGAAACCGGGCTGGTAGTCAAAGTCTATTTAGATATCATTTTGCTGGTTAATTTTATGATGGATTTTTTTATTTTATGGGTAACAGGAAAGGCTGCCAATTTACCAATTAAGCTGACTAGACTAATGTGGGGTGCAGTTTTAGGTGCTTTATATTCGCTAGTAATTTTATTACCGGAATGGTCTGTCTTCAGTTCTTTTTTTGCTAAAAACGTTTGTGCAGTAATTATGGTGGGGGTTGCCTATCGCCCGCAAAGTGTGGGGAAGTTTGTACGCACCTTGGCGTACATGTATCTTTTATCTTTTACGATGGGGGGGGCTGTTTTCGCTGCGGTATCTTTAACGGATACAGCTCCCGGATACATCCAGGCTTGGAATGGGATGGGTATTTTATGGGGAATCCATTATTTGTGGTTGGCGATAGGGGTAGTTGTAGCTCTTTTTTTAGGTTATAGCGGGTTGTCTTGTCTGAGAAAAAGTTGGTTGCAGCAACAGTTATTAAATAGTCTGACCATTTATTTTCAGAAACAGAAAATTGTTGTTCCGGCTTTACTTGATACAGGAAATCAATTAACGGATCCTCTCACTAAAAAACCAGTAATTGTTGTCGAAAGTGAGGCTTTAGAAAAGGTCCTGCCCAAGGAAATTCTGCAAAAAATAAGTGAAGAAGATTCAGAAATAAGCGAATTACTGGCTTCTTTGGAAGAGAATTGGGCAGCGCGTTTACGGGTAATTCCTTTTAATTCTGTAGGCAAAAGGCATGGCTTGATGATTGGTTTTCGACCTGATCTTATCGTCATCAAAAATAGGCGTAAGGAGATTATTACCAGTGATGTAGTTTTGGGGCTGGTTAATAAATCTTTATCGCGGGAGGGGCAGTACAGAGCCCTTTTACATCCGCAGATTTTGCAAGAACATTAAGGGAAAGGGAGGTAAAGATGCAGGTTAATAGCCGGTTTTTTTTAGGACAAGGAAAAATTAGAGAAATAGTAGCCAAAGTATTACAATTGTTGGGATTGAGCGAAGATGTTTTCTATGTAGGTAGTAGTGAAGCTTTGCCTCCGCCACTTACTGTTGATGAGGAAAACCATTTATTGTACTGTTTAGAGAAAGGTGAGCAGGCGGTAAAAGGAACTTTAATCGAAAGGAATTTACGCTTAGTAGTATATATTGCGAGGAAATTTGAAAATACCGGAGTAGGGATAGAAGATTTGGTTTCCATAGGAACAATTGGCTTAATTAAGGCCGTAAATACTTTTGACCCCGGTAAAAAGATTAAACTGGCTACTTATGCTTCACGCTGTATTGAAAATGAAATCTTAATGCATTTAAGACGAAGTAACAAAACCCGTTTTGAAGTTTCTTTTGATGAACCTTTGAATATTGATTTAGATGGCAATGAGTTGCTTCTTTCTGATGTGATGGGGACAGAAAATGATCTTATTTATAAGGCTTTAGAAGAAGAAGTAGATAAAAAGCTTTTAATACAGGCGATGGAGAAACTATCTAGCCGTGAACGGAGAATCATGGATTTGCGTTTTGGTTTAAAAGGGGGACAAGAAAAAACACAGAAAGAGGTGGCCGATCTTTTGGGGATATCCCAGTCGTATATTTCACGTTTAGAAAAGCGGATCATTAAAAGGTTACGTAAAGAATTTCAGCGGATGGAATAACAAAATAACGATATTGAATAAATATGCAAAAACTATTGTGTATATACAGGGATTTTGATAAAATAACAGCAAGGAAGTTTAAAAGATAAAATAAAGATGGGGGAGCTTAAAGAATGATTAGAAAAGCAAAGCCGGGTGATGTTGAAGATATGCACGTCCTTGTGAATAAATATGCAGAAAAAGGGCTGATGCTTTCACGTCCTCGTAGTATGCTTTATGAGTTTATTCGGGATTTTATTGTAGTGGAAAGGCAGGGTCAGCTTGTTGGCGTAGGTGCTTTACATATTATGTGGCATGATTTGGCGGAAATACGTGCTCTTGCTGTTAAAACAGGCTATACGAGGCAGGGGATTGGGAGGCAAATAGTAGAGTTTCTCTTGCAGGAAGCGGAGGAATTGAATATTCCCAGTGTTTTTACGCTTACTTATCAGCCGGGTTTTTTTGTTAAGTTGGGGTTTGTGGAAGTAGCTAAAGAGAGTATGCCCCAAAAGTTTTGGCGCGATTGTATTAGTTGTCCTAAATTTCCTAATTGTGATGAGGTCTGTTTGGAGTATAAAATTATTGGTTAAGAGGAGTCTGCGGACTCTTTTTTTTTGTCCTCGCCGGATGTTCCCAACTATCAAGATTTTAAACGGTATATTTGCTTTTTATAGCGGTAATAATGTTGTTAGTTGCGGAAACTTTCTCAGGAGGCAAAAATGATTATTAATAAAGTAGAAATCTGTGGAGTAAATACCGCTAAATTACCGGTTTTAAAGAACGCTGTAATGCGGGAGCTTTTTCAAAAGGTGCAGCAGGGTGATTTTTTGGCTCGTGAAGAATTGGTTAATGGTAATTTACGTCTGGTCTTAAGTGTAATTCAGCGTTTTACTAATCGTGGCGAATATGTTGATGATCTTTTTCAAGTAGGTTGTATTGGTTTAATGAAAGCTATTGATAATTTTGATTTGGCACAGAATGTAAAGTTTTCCACTTATGCGGTACCCATGATTATCGGAGAAATTAGAAGATATTTAAGGGATAATAATCCCATTAGGGTCAGCCGTTCTTTACGCGATATAGCTTATAAAGCACTACAGGTTAGAGATAATCTGGTGAATAGAAATTCTCGGGAGCCTTCCATTAATGAAATAGCTGAGGAATTAAATATTCCCAGGGAGGAAATCGTCTTTGCCCTTGATGCGATTCAGGAGCCGGTTTCCTTGTTTGAACCTATTTATCATGATGGCGGAGATCCTATTTATGTCATGGATCAAATTGGTGATGAGAAAAATGCAGATGTTAATTGGTTAGAAACAATCTGTGTTAAAGAAGCGATGAGTAAGCTTAATGAGCGGGAAAAGCATATTTTAACATTACGTTTTTTTGAGGGAAAAACACAAATGGAGGTCGCTGAGGAAATCGGTATCTCTCAAGCTCAGGTATCACGCTTGGAAAAAGCGGCTTTACACCTTATGCGTAAATATATGTAAGAGCGGCACAAGATTTATGGCCCTTCTCTGTTGGTTATTTATGAGTCTTCGCCTTTGCCAAAATTACTTGGGTATTAAGTAAGGACGGGATTCATATAAATGTATTATCAAGGAAGAGGAGGGCTTTTTATGTTGCTTAAGGTTTCTGATTTACGCGACTTGGAAATTATTAATATAAATGATGGCCGGCGTCTCGGACCGATTAAAGATATTGAACTGGATTTGGAAAAAGGAGCAATTCAGGCTTTAGTTATGCCGAATTATACGGTAGGAAGAATTTTAGGTATATTCGGAAGAAGTGATGATTTGATCGTACCGTGGGAAAAAATCAAGCGGATTGGAGTTGATGTTCTTCTGGTTGATTTGCCTAGTCAGCAGCAAACAGATTTTTTAAAAACATGATTTACCCATTGACCGCCCCACAGATAGTTATTAAAATTAAAGAAGCTGCTTATGTCGGATTTATTAGTATCTACCGAAAATTTAAGATTATATCTATGGCATAGTTGATAGAATTGAGATATGGCAATGTTCATAATAATGAATCGAGGTGTTTTTTTGACGAAGAAATATACATTAATTGCGACAACAGCCGCTTCTTTTTTGACTCCCTTTATGTCAAGTGCTCTTAATTTAGCTATTCCGACGATTGGACAGCAATTTGCCAGTGATGTTTATTTATTAAGTTGGGTTACGACTAGTTACCTTTTGGCTTCAGCAGTTTTTTTGCTGCCGTGGGGTAGGTTAAGTGATCTCGTGGGGAGAAAAAAGATTCTCATCGGCGGAGTGCTGCTGTTTACTTTAACTTCTCTCTTTTGTGGATTATCTTGGTCCCTGCCTTCTTTGCTTGCTTTTCGTATTGTGCAGGGAATAAGTGCGGCGATGATTTATGCTACGGCCATCCCGATTTTAACCCTAACTTTTTCTCCACAGGAAAGGGGCAGAGTTTTAGGGATTAATTCCGCTTCTGTTTATACAGGGCTGTCTTTAGGTCCTGTTTTGGGAGGAGTGATTAATCAGTATTTAGGCTGGTCCTGCATTTTTTTTCTGGCATCAGTGGGAGGAATTGTTGCTCTTTATTTTCTCTTGCGATACATGAGTGGGGAATGGTTTGGGGCTGCTGAGGAAAAATTTGATGGCAAAGGTGCCTTCTTATATGGGACAGGATTGTTAGTGTTTATGTATGGTGCTTCCTCTTTGGTTAGGTGGGAAGGTGCTCTTTATCTTTTTATCTTAGGGTTCTTGATGTTGGTTTGTTTTGTCTTTTATGAGCTGCGTCGGAAGTTTCCCCTTATTCATTTAGGGCTTTTCAAGAAAAATGTGGCTTTTGCCTTTTCCAATTTAGCGGCTTTGATTAATTACAGTGCTACTTATGCGGTAGGCTTTCTTATTTCCATTTACCTGCAAGTTGTCAGGGGTGTTGATTCACAATTTGCCGGTTTGATTCTCTTGTCTCAGCCGGTCTTGCAGGCGCTGTTTTCGCCTTTTGCGGGAAGGCTTTCAGATCGGGTAGAACCGCGGATTGTAGCTTCTGTGGGGATGACCATGACAACGATCGGGCTTTTCGTTTTTTCTTTCCTTTCGGCACAAACCGCTTTATGGTTTTTGATTATTAATTTAGCTCTTTTAGGCATAGGTTTTGCCTTTTTCGCTGCGCCCAATAATAATGCGATCATGAGTTCGGTGGAGAAAAAGGAATACGGAGTGGCTTCAGCCGTTTTAGGCACAATGAGGCTGATTGGACAGTGTCTTAGTATGGTCTTGATGACGTTAATCACGACACATTATTTGGGTAAGGTGAGCCTTAGCCCTATTTATGGGGGGCTTTTTACTAAAAGTATGCGCGTATCTTTTTTTGTTTTTGCGCTCATTTGCTGTGGTGGTGTTTTTGCTTCTTTGGCGAGGGGAGAGCTAGCGAGAAAAGAAGATAAAGAGAGCAATTAAGTATCGATTTTTTATCACCTTTTTTTAAAACTTACATAAGATGTTGATAAATGGTATCCTTTCAGTAATTATACCAACGTTAATTGGTATGTCCTGAGAAGTTTTTTAGGTGATAGGAACACGTCACATGAGGACGTGTATTTTTATGATTACTTAATATTTCATCAGAAGGGGGGAATAATCTTGGATAGGGAAACATCGGAAAATTCTAATCAAGAAGTATTAGTTGATGAAAAAGAACAGCAGAGTAGAGACCTTTTAGTTGAATTAAAAAAATTGGAGGAGCAAAAAAGCAATCCGGTTTATAAAACATATAGCAAAACTATTTATTGGAATAATCCGAAATCAGGGGAAGAAAACAAAAAGCAGGAATTTTTAATGCAAGAAATAACAACTCGTCTAGACGGTATAGAAGAGAAATTAGATCGTTTAGCGTTGTTATTAATGGTGGCAAAGACGATAAAAAATCAATCTCCGGAGGATTAGGTCAAAGCTTATACTTTCTGGCTTAAAAGAAGGGAAGGGCCCAATATTGGGCCCTTCCGCGTATAATTAGGTATGTTTTTCTTCATTATCACCAAGAATTCTTAAAAGCAAGGGCCGTTTGCACATGGACCGATTTGATGACCTTGTTCAAATTCTTTTTTGATAGTTATGTTGCGAAGTCCTGTCCCCTCGTCATCTTGCCAATAAGGTCGGAGAGCTGATACCAGCAGATTTTCATGTTTCCATAATTTATCAATAACCTTGTATTCAATTACCAGCACACAGTTGTTACCCTCTGTTCGAATGAAAACATTCTCAATAATGATTACCTTGCAGGAACCGTCAATGAAGGCCAATTCATTTCTCCATTGACCGAAACCCGTAGTATTATTTGGATAAAGGATACCGCTGGGGAATCTTGCGAATTCATGAAAGAGGCAATCAAAAGAATCTTTAGGCGTTATTACGCCAAAATGGTTTTCACCATAGTTCAATACAATCTCAAATTCTATTTCGTTTCTAATGCGATCACAGTCAGATGTTGGACTCAAGCATTCTTCTGCACATAAAACCCTCCAGCTTCTTATCGTTGGTGCACCGTCGGGCAAGAATCCTCCGCGACAGCCGGTACTACCATCAGGTCTACAGGGTATTGTAGTACTAAAGGTTCTACGCTTTACACAAATGTCTTTTACATCCTGGACGCAGATGTCGTGACATTCACAAGCTACAGATTCCAATTGGTAACCAAATCTGGCTCTTTTGGTAGCATCTGAAAAGATGGTACAACATTCACTACAGTTTGGATTAGCACCAGTTCCACAGGATACGACACTATTCAAATCTCCGTTAAGATTCTTGATTGGTTGTTCTTTCGTTAATAATGCTTCATTTTTGTTAATAGTCATTAAAAACCCTCCTTGTTTTTATCAGATAATTTTGTAAAATCACTTGAATTTCTAAGCTTCAACTGGTGTCAAGACTCCAGTTTATGCTAAGGATCCTGTTTATATGGGTTGAACTCCAATTCATAATGTTGGATAAGTTTTGTTTGTCCTTTAAAATAACCTCCCTTTGCTTGGTTTATTATATTATATTATCGTATGTTAAAATGTGTTCCTCAATATAAGTAAATCAAAAAAATTATTAGCCATTATTATCAAGCGATTTCCGCTGCCCAGCAGATAAATAAGGTGCTCGATGGCTATATTTACCGGCTGATTTTTTGTATCTCCTATGTTATCTTAAATTATATTCTTTTTTAAAGGGAGGTAGAAATTATGTCAAGACAGACCGGTAAAATATTAGCTTTTGTCCTTTTGTTGTTTTTTGTTTTAACAATTTTTGCTCCGGTTGCTCAAGCTGCGGTACCGAGTTATTTTAGTTTAAAAGGATGGGATAATTTTAATTATGCAAGAACCTTTAAGTTTTGGACTAATCAGCCTAAACTTACTCCTCAACCCGAACCAAAGCCGCAATCTGACCCTGCTTCTCAACCCGAAGCGGACCCTGACTTGGGTAATCAAACTCCAAGTTCGGAGGTTATTGACCTAACGGTTGATGAACAGTTGATGTTTAATTTAATTAATCAAGAGAGAGGCAAGGCCGGTGTAGCTCTTCTGCAAGTTGATGCAAGGTTGGTACAGAGTGCAAGAGCGAAGAGTAAAGATATGCTTGAAAATAATTATTTTAGTCATACTTCTCCGACTTTAGGAAGTTTTGCCGCTTTAATTCGTCAATATGCTCCTGATTATAGGTATATAGGTGAAAACTTAGCAGGAAATAAAAGTGTACAAGCCGCTCATACTGCTTTAATGCAAAGTGACGGACATCGTAAAAACATTTTAAATCCTAAATACACGCATTTTGGTATTGGAATTGTAAATGGAGGTCCTTATGGTAAGATGTTTACCCAACATTTTGGCGGATAATTAGGGGACAAGCTTTAGATTTTAAAATTCCTTTGTCCAATTTAGGTAGCCAAGACACCCCCCGGAGTACCCGTTCATATTATAAAGCAGACATATTCTAATTATTTTTGGATAAGGGGGGAATCGTTTTGGAAAATATGGATTTTGTTGCAAAAGCAAAAGAGGTTTGGCAAAACCCGGAAATACAAGCTTTAGCGCGTCGTTGTTTTAAGAAGAAGTTTAATTGTACTCCTGTCATTATGGAAAAGGTGTGTGCTTCCGGAAGTAAGTGTTTTCATGATCTTCATTATTTGTTTCAAACAGAACAGGGGTGTCCTGTTCCGTCAGATGCCTGCCCTATTAATTGTGTAGTTAGTAATTTTGTTATTTGTGGGGTGGGATGTGAGCCTTGTCCGCCGGGAGTCCCGTCTCCCCGTCGCGCTGGTGACTGTATTATTTTTACGGTAAAATACAAGGTGCGCGTCTGGTTTGAGTTTTTTGATCCTGCCGCTAAATGTTTAGAAGTGGGTATGGCTAGTGAATGTTTTACTAGGGAATTGGCTATTCCGATCGAGGATATTGATGGGGGCTGTGTTCTGTGTAATCCTGAGACTGTAGATTTATGTATTAGGAGAATTAAACTGGATTGTATTCGTGCTGTTGTGGTACCGCGTCCGTCCAGCTATCCTAGTACTTGTCCGCCTTTTGCGATTGAAGTTACGGTAGAAAAAGAGTTTTTTGCTTTAGAATCAGGCCGTTCCATTATTTGTATTCCCACTTGTACGGAAGAATGTATTGAATTACCTTTCCCCATTCTGCCCGGCGCGTGCATACCTTTTGAACGTGAGGCTCAATGTGAAGATTTTTGTCAGGAGACTGATTTAGAACCGGGACGTTGCGCTCAATGTCCGCCACCTCAACCTTAATGCTAAGGTGAAAAGAACCGGAGAAGGTGAAAGACGTTCTCTGGTTCTTTTTTTGTTTTCATTATGAATTATGCATGACGGAACGACGAGGGCGTCGTTCCCTACACTTTCGGGGATTGTTTTTGTCTTTTCATAATGCAT
>JAQVYD010000005.1:0-10378 GCA_028709105.1 Clostridia bacterium | reverse complement strand
TTTTTGCCGTTCTCTTGTCTTTTTTTACAGAAACGTTAGAATGAAAGTAGTTAGTACAAGCAGATGGAGGGAAAAATAGTGGATGAAACTTTTTCTGTGCAAGAGAAAAAGGGTATCTAGTTTTATACGATTCCTTTCGTGGCAAGAAAACTCAATATTTTGAAGAGGAAAAGCAGGATAACGTAGTTTTATCGTGAATATAAATAATGTTAATCTTTTAGTTATTTCTTTGATTGGGCGGAGATTTTGTGGTGAGGAGAAGGGCACAAAAACGTAGTAAATTATTGTTCATCATTTTAGGTGTAGTCTTGATCTATTTTCTTTCGAAAATAGTTTCTGGTTACTTGCCGGTTGAGGTCACTCCGGCAAGAATCTCCGAATTAGAAGATACTTTTGCGGGCGAATTTATCGTTTTGCGTCAGGAAAGGGTGATCACTGCACCTTTTAAGGGATATTTTATTAAAGTCAAAAATGAAGGGGAGAGAGTAGCGAAAGGTACGGTACTCGGTCACTTGGAAAAGGTTGAGGGGACAAGTTTAGAAAAAACGGCTTCTTTATCTATCAAAGCTCCGGCAGCAGGACTTATTTCTTATCAGATTGATGGCTTGGAAAGTATCTGCAATCCGGAAATGTGGCTGCAGTTGGATTTAAGTAAGTTAGAAGCATTGCAGAAACTAGAGATGAATTCTTCAGCAAAAAAAACGGATAAAGAGCATCAACAGAGAGAAGAGACCATTGAAGCAGGAGATGGTCTTTGTAAGATTATTAATAATCTGGATTATTGTCATTTTTATTTAGCAGGCTTTGGGGCTTATCCTGAAAAAATTAAAAAAGGAGGTAATATCTATCTTCGCTTAGATAATCATCAGGAACTTGTTTTAAAAGGGGTAGTAGTAGACCTTTCCCGAAAAACCGGAGAATATGGAATTTTGATTAAAATTTTTAATGCCGGTAATCTTGAGCCTAATCGTAAAGAGAAAGGTGAAATGATTATTTGTACTTATAAGGGAGTAGTATTACCAGAAAAAGTTTTAGTAAAAAAAGACGGTCAATATGGGGTTTATCTTTTTAAAAACGGGAGAGCTTGTTGGCAAAAAGTCGAAAAGACAGCACAGTTACAGGGTAAAGTAGTTTTATCCGGTTTGACGGAAGATGATTGGGTGATTACAGACCCTCAATTGGTTACTGAAGGGAAACGGGTTACTCGTTTAAATAAATGATGTACTTTATTGGGGAGATTAGTTATGAAACAGATGATCAGAAATATAGACAGTATTAAAAGTGAAATACAAAAAGCTTGTACCAAGGTGAGAAGGGATCCGAGTGAAGTAAAATTATTGGCCGTTTCGAAAACTTTTTCTGTGGAGACGATTAAAGCAGCTTATGCTGCGGGACAGCGTTTGTTTGGGGAGAATCGTGTTCAGGAGTTGTGTCAAAAGGCTTCTTTACTTCCCCCTGATATAGAATGGCATTTAATTGGAACTTTACAGCGCAATAAGGTCAAAGATGTTGTGGGAAAAGTTGCTTTAATTCATTCGGTAGATTCTCTTCCTTTAGCGCAGGAGATTAATAAACAGGCTTTAAAAAGAAATCTATCAGTAAATATTCTTTTACAGGTAAATATTGCCGAGGAGGAGAGTAAACATGGCTTTGCTCTAGAGGAAATAGCGGCTAAGGTTAAGGCAATGTGCCAACTACCGGGAATAAAGATTAGGGGATTGATGACGATTGCTCCTTTTACTGAGAATCCGGAAGAAGTGCGCCTGGTTTTTCGACAGTTAAAGATGTTGGCGGAGTCTCTTGAGAAAATGCGGCTGCCCGAGGTACAAATGCAGGAGCTTTCTATGGGGATGAGTGGTGATTTTGGGGTCGCTGTAGAAGAAGGTGCAACTTTGGTGCGTATTGGTAGCCGAATTTTCGGCACAAGGGATATGTGAGGAGGTAGTGAGTGGATGAAGGTGTTGGATAAATTCCTAGATATTATGGGATTTAGTGAAGTACAAGAAGATGTGGTTTTTGAAGGAAATGAATTAATGGAAGATCTTCCTGATTGGAAGGTACATAAGACCAAAGGGCAGGTGGTTCCGTTTGCTGCTAATAAAAACAATAAAGTGATTTTGTTGGAACCGCTTTCTTTCGACGACTGTCAGCTAGTTTCTGACCATTTAAAGGGGAGAAAAATTGTCATTATAAATTTGGAAAATATTGAAACGTCTTTAGCACGTAGAATTATTGATTTTGTTGGTGGGACGGCCTATGCTTTAGGCGGGTGTTTGCAAAAGGTGGGTACGGGGATAATTATTGCCACGCCTAGCAATGTAGATGTTTCAGGGGATATTAATAATGTTAGTCAGCCTAAAGAGGTTTTTGCTTGGATTAGTAAAATTACTCAAGGTTCTGATTTAGGGAGGTATTAATGTTGCGGCAACGAATTGGTTTTATCGGTGGAGGCGCCATGGGTGAAGCTATTCTTAAAGGGCTTTTGACAGGAGGTAGAGAGGCGCAGACACTTCTTGTCAGTGATTTTCAAAAAGAACGGCGGGAGTTTCTGGAAAAGAATTATCAGGTTAAGACAACAGCAGAGAATAGAGAAGTGGTTGAAAATAGTGATGTGATTATTTTTGCGGTAAAACCGCAAAATTTAAAAGAGGTTGTTGATAGTTGTGCTGCTGTGTTTGATAATAAAAAGCTATTGATTTCTATTCTTGCTGGGATTACAACAACGAAGTTGGAAGAATTCTTCCCCGAAGGAAGCAGGATTGTGCGGGCTATGCCCAATACTCCGGCTCTGGTAGGAGCAGGGACAACAGTTTTAAGCGGAGGTAAGTTTGCTTCGGAAGAGGATTTACAGATAGCTCTTGATGTTTTTCGTGGCTTAGGTAGTGTTAGTATTTTACCGGAAAAGATGTTAAATGCTGTTACTGGTTTAAGTGGTAGCGGACCGGCTTTTGTTGCGTTGATTGTGGAAGCTTTAGCTGATGGTGGAGTCATGGCGGGTTTGCCGCGTAATACGGCGCTGAAGCTAGCCTTGGATACAGTAGCCGGGACAGCGAAACTTCTTGCAGAGACGGGAATGCATCCGGCTCAATTGAAGGATAGGGTTACTTCACCTGCAGGTACGACAATTTATGGCATGTTGTCTTTGGAAAAAAGCGGGGTGAGAGGAACGATTATGGAAACTGTACTGGCAGCAACAAAAAGGGCCGAAGAAATGTAAGCCGGAGATGATACCCGTTAATATGATTAAGCTTGATTTGAAATAAAGTTGAGGTTTATTTCAGAATCAAAATATATCTTAAGGGGGGTTGTTTTAGAATGTTAACACCGTTGGATATTCATAATCGAGAGTTTAAAAGATGTTTACGGGGATATGATATTGATGAAGTTGATGGGTTTTTGGATGAGGTCATCAGGGATTTTGAAACTCTTTATAAGGAAAGTCTTGAATTGAAAGAAGTAATTGAAAAAAAAGATGAGAGTATCAATCGTTATAAAGAATTGGAACAAACTCTGCAGAATACGTTGGTTTTGGCACAGCAAACGGGGGAAGAAGCTAAGCAAAATGCTAAAAAAGAGGCAGAGTTAATTGTTTGGGAAGCTAAGAAAAAAGCCGAACAGATGTTTAGTAAGGCTCAGGAAGAAATCATCGAAAGTACGAAAAAATTGGAAGGGATGCGAGGCTTAGAAAAACAACTTTATGTGAAAATGAAGAGTTTTTTATTGACCCAGCTTGAGTACATGGAAAGTTATGATGTAGAAAAACAGGTACAGGATAAGCAAGCTGCGTTTGAAAGTAAAGGGAGTCAAGAGCGGCAGGTATATATAGAGGAGCAAGAAAAAGAGGTTGAAGGGTCTTTAAAAGAAAGGGAGTTTTCAGAAAGTGTCTGCGGTTATAGTGCAGGAGATCTCCAAAGGAATAAGGTTTAAAATTAAAGTACAGCCGAGGGCTAGCCGTAACGAAATCAGCGGATGGCAAGGAGATTCTTTGAAAATCAGGCTTACTGCGCCTCCTGTTGACGGTGAGGCCAATGAGGCTTGTCTTAAGTTTTTAGCAGCTTGTTTACAGATCTCGCGGAGGCAAGTGAAGGTTGTCGCCGGTTTAAAGAGTAGGAATAAGGTCATCGAAATTGAGGGACTTACTTCGGAGGAGTTTCAACAGTGCTTGAAAAATAATGCATAATGCACATACATCAACAAAGTATTACCTAATTAACTCCTAAAGCTAAAAGGAATCGAACTCACTTCTCCTCGGGTTCAGGCTATGCATGATAATGTGGGGTCCCCCATCCCCACTTAGGGTAGACGCCCTCACCACATCGGCTCCGTTCGTTCTTCTGAACAATGGCTTTAATGGAGTTCTTTAGGTAAATACTTTGTTTCACTAGCAGAAAGCAAATTTGACAAACATCGTTTTGATAGCATATACTAATGAAAACAATGCATAATTCATAATGAAAAAGAAAATTAATGTGATGAAAGAGACGTATTTTGATTAGTAACTTATAGCGAGCTTGTAAATAGGTGAAAGGCAAGCAGGAAAATCAAGATAGGATCACTCTGGAGCAGTAAAACTGAAGGAAGTAGGTTTTACCGGATAACCTCCGTTAAAGGGTTGCAAAGTAGCAGTAGTTGAGCATTACTGCTAATAGGGTGGTACCACGGGAAACGACTCTCGTCCCTTTACGGGGATGGGAGTTTTTTATTTTATCAAATAAACATTATCTTTAAGATTATTTTGCAGAGGTGAAAAGTAGATGTCTAAAGAAAAGAAGTATAATGAATCATTAAATTTACCACAAACAGATTTCCCGATGAGAGGTAATCTGACCCAAAAAGAGCCAGAAATCTTAGCAAAATGGGGGGAAATGGATTTATACAAGGTCATCCAGGAAAAAACGAAAGGCAAGCCTCAATTTAACCTGCATGACGGGCCGCCTTATGCTAATGGTGATATTCATATGGGTCATGCCTTAAATAAGGTTCTCAAAGATATGATCATCAAATTTCATAGTATGACAGGATATGATGTCCCTTATGTTCCCGGTTGGGATACACATGGTTTGCCGATTGAACAACAAGCGATAAAGACTTTAGGTCTAAACCGTCATGCTCAAGATCCGGTTGAGTTTAGAAAATGTTGCCGCGAATATGCTTTGAAATATGTTGATATTCAGAAGGAGCAGTTTAAGCGGTTAGGAGTACGTGGTGACTGGGATCATCCTTATGTTACTTTAGAACCTAAATTTGAAGCTGTACAAATAGGTGTTTTTGGGGATATGGCGAAAAAGGGCTATATTTACAAAGGGCTTAAACCTGTTTATTGGTGTCCGCATTGTGAAACAGCTTTAGCTGAGGCGGAAATAGAATATGAGGAAAAAAGGTCTGCTTCTATTTATGTTAAATTCGCAGTTTCTGAAGGGAAAGGTTTATTGGAAACGGGAAACACTTTCTTTGTTATCTGGACAACGACTCCGTGGACGATTCCTGCTAACTTAGCTATTTGTCTCCACCCTGATTTAGAATATAATCTTTTGGTTGTTGGAAAAGAAAAATATGTAGTAGTACAGGAATTACGGGATTCTTTTCTGGAAGTCTTGGGGAAGCCGGAATATACAGTAGAAAAGACTTTCCGGGGAGAGGAACTGGAAGGAATTGTTTGTCAACATCCTCTTTATGCCAGAGATTCTGTCGTTATTCTCGGTGATCATGTTACTACAGAACAGGGTACGGGCTGTGTGCATACGGCTCCCGGTCATGGTTTAGAAGACTTTGAAGTCGGTAAAAAGTACGGTTTAGAGATACTTTCCCCTGTAGATGACCAGGGCAAATTCACAGCGGAAGCCGGTCAATTCGCTGGTATCTTTATCGAAGAAGGAAACAAGACTGTGATTAAGGCGCTGGAGGAACAAGGGGCCTTAATCTCGATGATTTTTATTCAACATCAGTATCCTCATTGTTGGCGTTGTAAAAATCCGATTATGTTTAGGGCTACAGAGCAATGGTTTGCTTCTATTGATGGTTTTCGTAAAGAAGCGTTGGAGGCGATTAAACAGGTGCAATGGATTCCTGCTTGGGGAGAAGAGAGAATCCATAATATGGTGGCTGACCGTGGTGACTGGTGTATTTCTCGTCAGCGTACTTGGGGTGTGCCTATTCCGATCTTTTATTGTGAGGAATGTAATCAGGCGATTATTACTGAGGAAATAATCGCCTATTTACAAGAGCTTGTTGCTCAGTATGGTTCCGATATTTGGTGGAGGCGGGAAGCGGCAGATCTTCTGCCGGCCGGAACAACTTGTTCCCAGTGTGGCAGTAAAAAGTTCCGTAAAGAAAAAGATATTATGGATGTGTGGTTTGATTCCGGGACTACGCATTTGGGGGTTTTGGAAGCGAGACCGGAATTAAGCTGGCCCGCCGACCTTTATCTGGAAGGAAGTGACCAGCATCGCGGTTGGTTTAATTCGTCTCTCTCTGTTTCTGTGGCGGTGCGGGGGTTAGCTCCTTATAAAGCTGTACTGACGCACGGTTTTTTGGTAGATGATCAGGGGCGGAAGATGTCTAAGTCCCTTGGTAATGGGGTTGATCCTTTAGAAGTCATTGAAAAAATGGGTGCCGATATTCTTCGTTTATGGGTTTCTTCGGCAGATTATCGCCATGATGTTGCTATTTCTCCCGGTATTTTAAAACAAATCTCCGAGGCCTATCGCAAAATCCGTAACACTTGTCGTTATTTATT
Organism: Clostridia bacterium; assembly: GCA_028709105.1. GTDB lineage: Bacteria > Bacillota > Peptococcia > DRI-13 > DTU073 > JAQVYD01. The sequence continues at coordinate 3,642 of JAQVYD010000005.1, read as the reverse complement.
AGGTAATCTTTATGACTTTGAACCAACCAAAGATAAGGTACCGTATGAAAACTTGCTGGAGATTGATCAATGGGCTTTATTGAAGCTGCATCAGTTAATTAATAAGGTTACTGAGGCTTATCAGAACTATGAATTCCATACGGTGCATCATCATATCCATAATTTTTGTGCTGTAGAGATGAGTGCTTTTTATTTAGATGTAGTCAAGGATAGGCTTTATACCTCCGGGGCAGATTCCGTAGAAAGAAAAAGTGCTCAGACGGTAATGTATGAGATCATTTTAGCACTTGTAAAAATGCTTACACCTATTTTAGCTTTTACGACAGAAGAAATTTGGCAGTATTTACCTCATAATGAAGAAGCAAGTACGGTTCAGCTGGCGACATGGCCTGTTTTTACAGAACGCTATTTGGATGCTGAACTAGAAGAGAAATGGGATAAAATCCTTGCCGTAAGAGAGTTTGTTGCCAAACCTTTGGAAGAAGCACGCCGGAATAAAGTGATTGGGCACGCTCTCGATGCTCAAGTTAAGCTTTATGCCTCTGCAGAATGGTATGATTTTCTTTTTAGTTTAAAAGAGGAATTAGCTACACTCTTTATTACCTCAAGTGTGGTTTTGCAGCAAGCTGATTATCTTCCGGAAGAGGCTTTTACCAGTGAGGAATTGACCGGTTTAGCTGTTGTGGTAGAAAAAGCACCTGGTGAAAAGTGTGAACGGTGTTGGATTTATTCAGAAACAACAGGTGAAAACGAAGCGCATCCGACTTTGTGTAAACGCTGTGCTGCTGTTGTCGAAGAGATTAAGTAATTTACAGGGGGGACTAAAAAATGCCGTCTGGTTTGCCTGTGGTTATTATTGGCGGAGGTGCTGCCGGTTTGCTGGCAGCAGGTAGAGCTGGCGAATTAGGTGTGCCGGTGCTCCTCTTGGAAAAAAACAAAAACTTGGGCCGGAAATTACTGCTTACAGGTAAAGGACGGTGTAATGTTACCAATAATGGCGATCTAGATACTTTTATCGATAATTATCATGGTAAGGGGCGTTTTCTTTATCGTGCTTTTCATCGTTTCTTTAATCATGATCTGAACGCTTTATTGCAAAAATATGGTATTGAGTTAAAAGTGGAAAGAGGAGGAAGAGTTTTTCCTGTTTCCGACCAGGCCGCAGATGTAGTTAAGGCTTTACTTAGGTATGTCCGGCAGAGTAAAGTGGAAATAAAGACGGAAGAGAACGTACTGGCAATATTAGTAAAAGAAGGTCGGGTTAAAGGTGTCCAAACTTCCCAAGGAATCAGAAGGTGTCAGGCCGTGATTGTAGCTACAGGAGGAAAGTCTTATGCTGCTACCGGTTCTACCGGTGATGGTTATAAATGGGCTGCAGAATTAGGGCATACGGTCATTACACCTAGACCGGCTTTAGTTCCTCTCAATATTCCGGACTCTTGGGTTAAGGAATTACAGGGTTTAGCTTTGAAAAATGTAGAGGTTGCACTTTTACAGGGTGAAAAGGTTTTGGGAAAAGAATTTGGAGAAATGCTTTTTACGCATTTTGGCGTATCTGGTCCGGTAATCCTTACTCTGAGTCATTTAGTCGTAGAAAAGGGAGCACAGCAGGGTTTGTCTTTGCTTATAAATCTTAAGCCGGCTTTAGATGAGAAAAAATTAGAGCAAAGATTACAACGGGATTTTCAAAAGTATCAGCGCAGACAATTACAAAATGCTTTAGATGACCTTTTACCGCAGCGTTTAATTCCGATCGTGATAGAGTTGAGTGCAGTTTCTGCCACTAAGTTTGTGCATCAAATTACGAAAGAGGAACGGAGAAATTTGGTACAGACTTTAAGAGGATTAAGCATGACTGTTTCGGGACCACGCTCTTTGGCTGAGGCTATTATTACGGCCGGAGGTGTTTCTTTGCGGGAGGTTGAGGCCGGCACAATGGAGTCTAAATTAATTAAAGGGTTATATTTTGCCGGGGAAGTTTTAGATCTTGATGGTGTTACCGGGGGCTTTAATTTGCAAGCAGCTTTTTCCACCGGTTATTTAGCCGGGGAAAATGCGGCACAAGTAGTTTTAGGGCACATTAATTAAGCTGTTTTTAGGTAGAGGGAAAGTTTCTCCTTTTTTATTGATGACCTGGTATTGCTGTTGTTCTCCAAAAGCTAAAGATTCTAAGTGTTGATCCAGGTCTTGCAGTACGGCAATCTCTGCGGGTGTGTTTTCTTCCGGTGGGTAGTAGAGACAAGTTTTAAGAATGAATTTTTGCCAGTTATTGTCCCAATAATATTCTTGAAAAACATCCCGTGCTTTAAGAAGGGTGAAAGGAGAAGGGAAGTCATAGGGTGCCGGAAAAGCTGTGTTTTTAACGGGAGCTTCTGAGAATTGTTGCTGTCCCTTTGTTTTGATGATGATTTTTTCATTTTCTTGGTGGTAGGTAATCGTGAAGTTTTGTTTGAGGTTATACCATTGGGGCAGTTTAGAAGCAGGGTTTTGCCAAGTGCTTTGCCAATTAATTTCCCAGGATGTTTTTTCAGCGAATGTTTCGCGGAGGCTATTTTCCTCCCATCTCCATAGCTTAACGAGGGTTGAGCTGCCTAAAGCACCCCATTGTTTTTCCTGGTCTTCACTGGTTACCAGAAAACTTTGCTCATTTTTTACGGGAAGGACTTCTAGTTTGGTGAGGGGGAAGAGATGATCTTGAAAAAAAACAATAAAATAATGGTTATCCTTTTTTTGCAAAAGAACTAAAATCGCTCTGTCCGGAGGTCGGGATAAGGTAAAGACTATTTCCGGTTCATGATCCGCTAATAAGTCTGCGAAAATAAAGTTGGGTTGCCATGGTTCGTGAGCAAGTTGTGGTACAAAATAATGTAGGAGCATTTTGCTTGTTTCTTGTACGGCATCGCGGACTAATTTTTCATTTTTAGCTTGGAGAAGGTTAATTTGAATTAGAGGAAAAATCGGGATAGATTCACCAATTTTACTGACAGAGATTGTCAGAAATTTTGTTACATCTAGCCAAGTAAGGAAGAAAAGAAGAAAAAGAAAAATTCTATTTAATATTTTTTGTTTCATAATGTCTGCTCCTTGCCAAAGACCAAAAGTTACTATATTATATATTTGCTTACTATAGATAATTACTGTTTTTTCCTGTCTATTCTTATTGGGGCCAGGAAAACGATAATCTGGAGAGAGGTGAGGGTGATGTCGTTAGGGAAAAGAACCGTCCTTTATCCAAAACATGTGGCATTAGGTGCGAAAATGGTGGAGTTTGGCGGTTGGGAAATGCCTGTACAATACAAAAGTATCCTTGAAGAGCATCATGCCGTACGCACTGCGGCGGGTCTTTTCGATGTCTCGCATATGGGGGAGTTGGAAATAAGCGGACCAGGCTCTCTGGCTTTCTTACAGCGGCTGTTAACCAATGACCTGGCGAAGATGACTGTGGGGCAGGCCGTCTATAGTCTGATGTGTTACCCTTCAGGCGGGATCATTGATGATTTATTGGTTTATAAGCTGGCAGAAGAAAAATACTGGCTGGTGGTTAATGCCGGGAATAAGGATAAAGATTGGGCTTGGCTTAAAGAACAGTTGTTGGAAGAACAGCAGCACAAGGGGGCAAGCCCTAAGCAGGAAGTCAGGATA
>JAQVYD010000060.1 GCA_028709105.1 Clostridia bacterium | reverse complement strand
CTTTAAGAACTTCCAATTTTGTAACCTCCCTCAAATTATATAGTACAAATTTTTCATTTAATGTACATTATTTTATATATTCTATACGAGTTAAAAAATTCCTTTTTCTTTTAGAAAAATTAATCATCAATTCTAAAATATTCGCTAAAAATACGACAAAAGGGCTTATTTAGTTGAAAAAAATCTCTTGAATACGTGCAAAATCTACACACTTACCTGTATTTCTATCAATTTTTAAAGAAACAGCATTAAAAAGAACTTCCCCACTCGCCACTTCAAAACGCGCGGGTAATTGTGTCAGAAACCTTTGGATAATTACTTCTTTTCCCATCCCTAAAACAGAATTACGTGGTCCGGTCATCCCCACATCTGATATATATGCGGTACCTTGTGGAAGTATGCGTTCATCAGCAGTTTGGATATGAGTATGTGTGCCAATTACAGCCGAAACCCGACCATCCAAATACCAACCGAAAGCTACTTTTTCCGAGGTAGCCTCAGCATGAAAATCAACAATAATGATTGGAGTTTCTTGCCTCATTTCTTTAATAATCGCATTAGCAGTACGAAAAGGACAATCCAAAGCAGGTAAAAAAACACGTCCGGAAAGATTAATAATCCCAATTTTAAGTTCATTATTAATTTTAAGCACAGTACTTCCCCTACCAGGCGAACCCGGTGGATAATTAGCCGGTCTGATGATATTTGGTTCATGTTCGAGAAAAGGCATAATTTCCTTTTTATCCCAAACATGATTACCCATCGTTATAAAATCTACCGCTGCATTAAAAAGATCATAAACTATTTCCGGAGTAATTCCTTTTCCTCCTGCCGCGTTTTCTCCATTGGCAATAATAAAATCATATTGCTGATGATTAGCCTGAAGATACTGTTTCACCGCATTACGCCCGGGGCGACCCACAATATCCCCAATCATTAAAACATTTAACATCTTTTTCTCCTTTTATGTTTGCTCACCTTATTTTAACCTAAAAATTATTGCTTAAAAACAAGAACTCGACCTTCCTCTCTGAGAGCAATTATCTTATTTTTAAACCTCCGTGGTTGTAAATTATCCAACATATACTTGATATAATCATCCTGCAATAAAAGATCTTCTTCTTCAAAAATACTACTTTCATCACTAATAAGAAGGTTCTTAAAACGAGAATTCAAAAGATTAATGATTAAAGAAATCTCCTTCGGCGTTAAAGTAATAGCGTCTCTAGTTATCATGATCTTCGTTAAATCTAACTCATAAGCATAATTGATCATCATTTGTTCAGGAATAACCTTTTTTTCAAAATACAAATATGTACGAATACACATTATTAATTCATCACTAAATTTTTTTAAAATAGATTTTTTTAGCTTCCCCCGCATAATAAACATTAATTCTAAGGAATTTTTCCAAGCATAATAATTAAGAGAACATACTTCCGGATAACGAACAAGAAGCGAAGTAAGCAAACCAATGCTATCTTTTTCTTCAACAACTGAAGAATTTTTTTTATCAGAACCCATGCTTACACCAACCTTTAGCGCAATATAAATAAAATATTCTTCATGGTAAATTAAAATCCTTTTTTATAAACACTTTTACCATAAACATCTAGCAAATAAAAAGCGACCTTAAGGTCGCTTTTTATTTAGCATAATCAACGGCTCTTGTTTCTCTAATGACAACAACTTTTATCTGACCGGGATAATCAAGGTTTTTTTCTATTGATTTAGCAAGATCACGTGCCATCGTCACAGCGTTCGCATCATCAATTTTTTCTGGTTTAATAATAATTCTAATTTCACGCCCAGCCTGAATAGCGTATGATTTTTCTACACCTTCAAAGGAATTAGCTATTTCCTCAAGTTTTTCCAGACGCTTAATGTACGCTTCCAATGTTTCCCGTCTTGCCCCGGGACGTGCTGCAGAAATAGCATCTGCCGCTGCCACTAAAACAGCTTCAATTGATCTAAAAGCTTCGTCTCCATGATGTGCAGCAATAGCATGAATAACCTCATTAGATTCTCGGTATTTTTTTGCCAGATTTGCCCCAATGGTTACATGAGGTCCTTCCACTTCATGGTCGACCGCTTTACCGATATCGTGTAAAAGTCCGGCTCTCTTAGCGAGGGTAACATCTACCTCTAATTCTGCTGCCATTACCGCCGCTAAAGAAGCTACTTCAATCGAATGTTTCAAAACATTTTGTCCATAACTTGTCCGATATTGAAGCCTTCCTAACAATTTGATTAATTCAGGATGAAGACCATTAACACCAGTTTCAAAAGTAGCCTGTTCGCCTTCTTCTCTAATCTTCTGTTCAATTTCTTTTTGAGCTTTTTCCACCATTTCCTCAATACGGGCAGGATGAATACGCCCATCTAAAATTAATTTTTCTAAAGCAGTGCGGGCAACTTCTCTTCTAATCGGATCAAAACCAGATAAAATAACAGCTTCGGGAGTATCATCAATAATTAAATCTATACCTGTCAAAGTTTCTAAAGTTCTAATATTACGTCCTTCTCGCCCAATAATCCGACCCTTCATTTCATCATTAGGTAATGCGACAACAGAAACAGTAGATTCAGCAACATGGTCGGCAGCACAACGCTGAATAGCAAGAGAAATAATTTCCCGAGCCTTTTTTTCACCTTCCTCTTTAGCTTGAGTTTCGTAATCTTTTATCAGCATAGCCGTCTCATGTTTAATTTCCTCTTCAACTCGTTTAAGCAGTAATTCACGTGCCTGATTAAATGATAAATTAGAAATTTTTACCAATTCATCCATCTGCTGTTGTAAAACTTCAGCTACATCTTTTTTCTGTTTATCTAATTCTTGTTCTAAAGATTGAATACCTTCTTCTTTCCGTTCCATTGCTTCAGATTTTCTATCGAGAGTTTCTTCTTTTTGCAATAACCGACGTTCCAAACGTTGTAATTCATTACGCCGTTCCCTAGTTTCACTATCTAATTCCGACCTTAATTTATGAGCTTCCTCTTTTGCTTCTAAAATAGCCTCTTTTTTCTTCGCTTCGGCACCTCTTTGGGCCTCTTCCAACAGCTTTTTAGAAGCTTCTTCAGCGGAAGTAATCTTAGCTTCCGCAATTTTTTTCCTAACTATATACCCTATAAAAGCTCCTACACTAAAAGCAACGATGGCTATAGCCAAATAATAAATAATAATCATCACCTCCCTAATATAAAAAATAACCGAAGAAAACTCGGTTATCATTGGATCTGCCAATAAAATTCACACAAACTAATGCTTACAATACACCCATAACTAGTCATCTCATTCTAAGCTATCATATTATAAACTCACTGTGGAATTTTAAAATATATACACATTAAAAAATATATATGCAACAAAATCCATTTGGCAGAAAAAGTCAAACCGTAATTCTCCAATTTAATTCTAATTGTTTATAAAGAAGCTGTCAAGCAATCAACACATTATGTTATAAACAATTTCACAAAGTACTTATTATAACAAATTCTAAAAGGTTTCCGGGAAATTTTCCTCTAAAACAATCATAATATTGACCTTAGAAAAGCCTTTACAATACAAATGACGTGCTAACATGTTTTTTAGCCGACGCGGCGATTTCCGATTCGTTTTGTTTACAATAATTTTTTCCGCCAAACTACGTGCTAGTTTTAGCTCTTTTTTTTCATCGTAATCAGCCAAAAGCGAAGTAATAAGCTGCTCAGGGATACCTTTTTCCTGCAACTTTTTATATATATATAAAAAGCCATGAGGTTTCTTCGTTGTATAATACGTATACCAATCCATCGCTAACTTTTGATCATCAAGATATCCCCAAGACAATAATTTTGTCACTACTTCTTCTGTTTGTTCTTGGCTAAAATCAAACTTAGCTAAATATCTTTCTAATTCTTTTTGACTATAAGCACGAGAGGATAATTTTTTTAGGGCTAACGCCAGTGGATTTTTACTCATTTTTCCCATTTCTCTTCACAAAAATTTATGCAGCGAATTAAGAATTATTTTTAGCTTGCTTAACAAAGGTTGCCCGAACTTTTGTTTCAATTTCCTTAGTTAATTCAGCGTTCTCTTTTAAATACTTTTTGGCATTCTCACGACCCTGCCCTAATCGAATGTCTTGATAAGAATACCATGTTCCACTCTTCTCGATGATTTCTAAATCTACAGCAAGATCAATAATACTTCCTTCACGCGAAACACCTTCACCATACATAATATCAAAATCAGCTTGTTTAAACGGTGGGGCAATCTTATTTTTGACGACCTTAATTCTAGTTCTGCTGCCTACAATATCAGTACCTTGTTTCAATGTTTCTATTTTTCGTACTTCCAAACGTACAGAAGCATAAAATTTAAGTGCTCTGCCTCCGGGAGTTATTTCAGGATTACCAAACATAATCCCTACCTTTTCCCGAATCTGATTAATAAAAACTGCTGTTGTATGTGATTTGCTAATTGCTCCGGTTAACTTACGTAAAGCCTGAGACATTAGACGAGCCTGAAGACCCACATGAGAATCTCCCATTTCTCCCTCGATTTCTGCTCTGGGCACAAGAGCTGCTACCGAATCAATAACAACGATGTCAACAGCACCACTTCTTACTAAGGCCTCCGCAATTTCTAAAGCTTGTTCCCCAGTATCCGGTTGTGAAATAAGGAGATTATCAATATCAACACCTAAGTTTTTGGCATAGAGTGGATCCAGAGCATGTTCAGCATCAATAAAAGCAGCAATACCACCTGCTTTTTGCGCTTCGGCAATAATATGCAAAGCAACGGTAGTCTTCCCGGAAGACTCTGCTCCATATATTTCTATCACCCTCCCCCGTGGAACACCACCTACACCCAAAGCCATATCCAACGTTAAAATACCAGTGGGAATTATATCTACCTGTAACTTCGTGGCATCCTCCCCCAGCCTCATAATAGAACCTTTTCCAAATTGTTTTTCAATTGAGGAAAGAGCCATTTCCAACGCTTTCTGTTTATCAGACATAAAAACCCTCCTCCACCCGAAACATTCGTTCGATATGCCTATTATAAATAAGCTGGGACAGTTTGTCAATTAAAGTTTCAATAATTTTAGATAAGGTCATCTAAGACCTTGGTCTAGCGAGCTGAACAGAGATTTTTTTCCCTTTGATAATAAGGCGATCCATAATATAGATTACCCGATAACCCATTTCTTCGGGAATTTCTACAAAAGAAAACTTATCGAAGATATTAATCTCCCCTACTACTTTCGGAGATACACCTGTTTCTTCGAAGATTATTTTTACTAAATCTCGTGGTAAAATATTTTGCTGACGACCCATCGTGATAAAAAGCCGGACCATTCCTTTTTGAGCACCTGTATTGCCAAAACCTCCTGAAAAATCAATCTCTGACAGCTCGGCATCCCGTTGCGTAAAAGCATATTTAAGAGCAGCGGCAACTATATCCTCAGCAGCAAAATTTTGCATTAAATCTTGCGTTATGGACTGATATGTTTGTAAATTCCCTTCTGTGAGAATATCCTCTATCGTTTTACGAATTACACCTTTTTGTTGTTCAACTACCTCTTGAAAAGTTGGCACGGGGGCCTTGGTAATTTTCGTTTTAATAAGTTTTTCAATCATTCTTAAATGACGATATTCCTGAGGTAGAATCAAAGTAAGTGCTTTACCTTCCTTCCCGGCTCGCCCTGTCCTGCCAATTCTATGCACATAAGCCTCGGGATCTAAAGGAATATCATAATTAAAGACATGGCTAACCCGCTCAATATCCAAACCTCTGGCCGCTACATCAGTAGCCACAAGAAGTTCCACATCTCCCTGTCTAAACGCCTTCATCGTTTTATCTCTCTGTACTTGAGTTAAATCACCATGGAGTCCTTCCGCAAAATATCCCCTCGTTTGTAGATTAGCTACCAGCTCATCAACGCCTCGTTTCGTACGGCAAAAAATAATTACTGAATCGTAATTTTCATAATCCAAAATTCTACAAAGCGCATCAACTTTAGACCCACGGACTATTTCATAATAAAACTGCTCAATCAGCGGTACGGTTAATGTTTCTTTATTTACACTAATAAAATGAGGGTTTTGCAAATATTTTTTTGATAGTTTTTGAATGGGAGCAGGCATCGTTGCCGAAAAAAGTAAGGTTTGTCTTTCCTTTGGTGCATTGCTAAGAATATCCTCAATATCTTCTATAAATCCCATATCCAGCATTTCATCAGCTTCATCGAGAACAGCAGTTTTTACATTGCTTAAATCTAAAGTTTTCCGTTTTAAATGGTCCAAAGTTCGCCCCGGTGTACCAATAACCACATTGACCCCCATCCGTAAAGAACGAATCTGTCTGTCAATTGGTTGTCCACCATAAATAGGAAGAACCTTGATCTTTTTATATCGCCCAATTTTGCTGATTTCACCGGCTACCTGCATCGCCAATTCCCGCGTAGGCGTTAAAATTAACGCTTGTACTTTAGGAAGTTGGGGATTAATCTTTTCAATAATCGGGATGCCAAAAGCTGCAGTTTTACCTGTCCCTGTCTGCGCTTGCCCGATAACATCGCTATTTTCCATGATGAGAGGAATTGCTTCGGCTTGAATAGGTGTTGGTTCTTCAAAACCCATATCCACTAAAGCCTTAGCAATCTCCTTTTTTATCTCCAGTTGACCAAAATTAAATTTCTTCATTAAATAAATAACCCCTTTCTATGATTCACCAAGTAAACCTATTCATCTAAAATATTCTTCAGATATTCCCAGATTAAATAATATGCTCTAAACACACTGCGACGACGAATAATTTCTCTGTCCCCTATAAAATGATACTTATTACAAATAGTAGTATCTGGTGTCGCTAAAGCGATATAAACAAGCCCCACTGGTTTTTCCGGCGTGCCCCCTCCGGGACCGGCAATACCCGTAATGCCTACCCCTAAATCACTACCCGTAAGCGCTCTGATCCGCTGAGCCATAGCTGAACCGACCTCTTGACTGACAGCACCATGTTCTTCCAAAAGTTCAGATGAAACACCCAACACTTGTGTTTTTACACTATTGGCATAAGAAATAATAGAGCCAAGATAAAATTCAGAGGAACCGGAGACAGTAGTCAAACATTCTGCTAACATTCCTCCCGTACATGATTCGGCAGTACTAAGTGTTAACTTGTTTTTAAGCAGTAATTGCGCCACCGCTTCGGTTAACGTTACCTGATCTTCTGCAAAAAGATAACGAGGAGTACGTCCCTTTATTTCCTTTACAACAGCCGCAATTTTTTGGGCAAAGTCTTCTTCGTTTTTAGCACGTGTCGTAATCCGTAATTGAATTTCTCCCATTTTGGCATAAAGAGCTAAAGTTATTTCTTTTTGCTGCTGTAAAAGGTCCTCTAATAATACCTCCAGACCAGATTCGGTTATGCCCATAAACTTTAAAACCCTAGAATACAACACTCCCTGCAGTTCATTTTGAAATTTCTCTTTAAGCCAAGGTTGGGCATAATGCAAAAACATCCGCGTCATTTCTCTGGGAGGTCCTGGTAAGATGATATAACCATGTTTTCCCTTTTTCAGAGCCATCCCAGCAGCAGAACCAATTTCATTTTTCAGAATACAGGAACTAGGTATAAAAGCAGCCTGTTTGGCATTATTATCTGTCCACTTAAAATCTGATTTTTTAAATAATGTTTTAAGTTGTTCCAGTTCAGCAGGAACAATCTCCAAAGGAAGCTGCAAAAATTCAGCTAGTGTTTCTTTGGTTAAGTCATCTTCTGTGGGTCCTAATCCGCCGGTAAGAACAATTAAATCAGCTCTGCCCGTCGCAATGTTTAGAGCTTGTCTGAGTCTTTCTCTATTATCCCCTACCGTAGTATGAAAATAAATGTTGATACCTAAAAACGCTAACTGTTCTGATAAAAATTTTACATTTGTATTTAAAGTTTGCCCCAACAAAAGTTCTGTTCCTACAGAAATTAATTCTGCTTGCACAATCTGTCACCTTCTCCTTCCTACTTGCACCATTTTACAGAAAAAAACGAGATAAAGCAATGCACTTTAAAATTTAAGCCGGCTAAACATAAAAAAGCCCTCA
>JAQVYD010000059.1:1362-8159 GCA_028709105.1 Clostridia bacterium | reverse complement strand
TGGTTACGAAAAAAGGTGAGCAAGATTTAAAATTATCGTTTTAAACGAATATTTTCTTGATAAAGTTTAACGATGGGAATAATGACAAAACCGATCAAAAGATAGATGGCACTAGCGAAAAGAAGCAATACTAAAACTAAAGCGAATATTTTTTCCATAAGCTATCACCTCCTAGATTAGTTTCCCTCATACATACTTTTAACCAAAGCAGGGAAAAAATAAACATAAGCATATAGGAGGTGATTGTTTTTGTCTTCTCGAGTAAGCTCAAAGTTTTCTGTATTTCTGCTTGTTTTTTTTCTTTTTACTGCTTTAGCACCGCTTCCTCTCCGGGGAGTGGAATTGCCACTAAAAGCAGAATCGGCAATCCTTATGGATGCCCATAGCGGAAAAATACTTTATGAAAAAGAATCTCATAAAATACTGTATCCCGCTAGTATGACTAAATTAATGACTCTTGTTTTGGCGATGGAAGCTCTGGAGATAGGTAAAATAAAAATGAATGATGTCATCACGGTCAGTGAAAATGCTGCTTCCTATCGTGGCTCCCACATTTATTTAGCGCCTGGGGAAAAATTAACTTTACGCGAATTGTTATTAGGGATAGCCCTGGCTTCAGGAAATGATGCTTCTGTTGCCGTAGCAGAATATATTGCGGGAACTCATGAAGCTTTTGTGGACTTAATGAATAAAAAGGCTGCAGAACTAGGGATGAAAAACACGCATTTTGTTAACTGTAATGGCTTGCATAACTCAGAACATTATTCGACTGCTTATGATTTTTCTTTATTGGCGAGAGCTGCCCTTTGTTTCCCGGATTTGTTGGAGATCTGTTCAGTAAAACATTATCGTATCCGGACAGAGACTAAAAGACCTTTTCAATATGATAATAAAAACAAACTGCTTTGGTTTTATTCAGGCACAGATGGTTTTAAAACAGGCTGGACAGAAGATGCTAAATATTGTTTTGTGGGTACTTGTTACAGAGATGGCTTAAGATTGATTTCGGTAGTAATGGGCGTACCTGTACCGCGCGGTCATTTTTCTGAGACACAAATTTTATTTAATTATGGTTTTTCTCAGTTTTCATTTCAGGAGTTTTATAAAGAAAAAGAGATCGTCGGTGAAGTAAAAGTAGGCAAAGGGAAAACGAATAAAGTGCCTGTAGTTCCCGAAAAAAGGGTAGGAATAATCCTGTCTAGGGGAGAAGGAAAGGATTTAAATACGGAGATAGAATTGGTTCCTTTAGTTAATGCTCCGGTGAAAAAAGGAGAAGTTGTGGGGCATATCTCTATAGTTAAAGATGGTGAAATACTGGCACGCACTAATTTATTAAGTAAGGATGATGTTGTCAAAGGTTCCTTCTGGCAAATGGTGAAAAAAGTTTTTAGAGGTGTAGCCACAAAGTAGAATACAAAAGGCTGCTGTAGAAGTATTTTGCAGCAGCCTCAATTTTTTAAAATAATTTCCATAAATTAGCAGGACAAATAATCTTTATAGAGAATAAATACTTAGTCTAAACTATCGTAGGAGGGGATAAGAGATGTCGCTTATTTTAAATAGTAAGAAGAATACACTTATTATCCGTGTACGTGGAGATTTTGATCTTGTTTCTGTCCATGAGTTTAGAGAAAAGATTGATCAAAGTCTGGAAGAAACAATGTCTCAGAATCTGCTGCTAGATTTATCGGAAATTACATTTATTGATAGTTCCGGTATAGGGGTAATCCTCGGAAGGTACCGTAAAGTAAAGGCTAATCATGGTCAAATGGTTATCTGTGGAACTCAACCCGCCATTGAAAAAATATTTAAAGTTTCAGGAATAATCTCTTTAATGCCGATATGTAGTACGGAAAAAGAGGCATGGAAATTACTGGAACAAAATACTTTTAAGGGGGCATAGAAATGGGTAAAATAGTAAATAATAAAATAAAATTAGAATTTCTAAGCAAAGGAGAAAATGTAGCTCTAGCTAGAATAACTATTGCTGCTTTTGTTTCACAATTAGAGATAACCTTAAGTGATTTAGAGGAAATAAAAGTTGCTGTTTCTGAAGCCGTTTCTAATGCCATTATTCATGGTTATCAAAACAAACCCGAGGAAATTGTAACGATGACCGGTATCCTGAAGGGAAATACTCTTATTTTAGAAATAGTTGATCAAGGAATAGGGATTCCGGATATCCAAAAGGCGATGGAACCAGCATATTCTACCGATCCGGAACGGACAGGACTAGGTTTTGTCTTTATGCAGTCGTTTATGAATGAGGTAAAGGTAGAATCTCAAGTTAATTGTGGCACAAAAGTAATTTTAACTAAGCAAATCAATCCTGATTTAAAAAATATGGCTGTTTCATAAGAGGGAGCATCAATGAATGTTAGGTTATCGGAAATGAATTTACCCCGTTTTCCCCTGTTGAAGGATGAAGAAACGACAAGTTTGATCCTTAAAGCCCAAGATAATGACGGGGAAGCTCGGGAAAAATTAATAAATTGTAATCTGCGGCTTGTTTTTAATTTGGTACAAAGATTTTCTAATAGAGGTTATGAACTAGAAGATCTCTTCCAAATTGGAACAATCGGGTTAATTAAAGCCATTGATAAATTTGATTTATCATACAATGTAAAATTCTCTACCTATGCTGTACCCATGATTATTGGAGAAATTAGAAGATTTTTACGAGATGATAATCCGATTAAAGTGAGTCGTTCTTTAAAAGAAAATGCTTATCGGATTAATAAAACAAGAGATACCTTGACAAAACAACTAGGAAGGGAACCAACATTACAGGAAATCGCTAAAGAAGCAGACATCCCTATGGAAGAAATTATTAGTAGTTTAGAGGCTATGCAAATACCCACCTCTATTTACGAAACATTATACCAAGATGACGGAGATCCTATTTATCTTCTGGATCAATTAAGTAACGATAAGGAAGAGGGGGCTTGGCTGGAAAAAATTGTTCTTAAAGAAGCCTTAAATAAATTATCAGAAAAAGAAAGAGACATACTGATTATGCGTTTTTTTCAAGATAAAACACAAACAGAGGTGGCCAAAGTTATTGGACTTTCTCAAGTTCAAGTATCCAGATTAGAAAGACAGGCTTTAAAAAAGTTTAAACATCTTTTAGAAGAAAATGTTAGTGAAACAGGGACTTAAAACCCTGTTTATTTTTTTGTGTGGAGGTAAAGAATATGATAGAGCAATTTTTTTTGCTATTTTACTAGGAAATAAGAAGAAAAGGGGTGATTAAACTGCAGGAAGAAGAGATTCGGCAAAAGATAAGGGAGAGAGAAGGCTTGATTTCCCGTAACGTTTTGTTGAAAGAACAAGAAATGACTAGGCAACAAGAAGAGCTGCAAAAAGAACACCAAAAGGTACTTTACTGGGAAGCTCAGGCCCTGGGGGAAGAAAGAAAAAAACTTGCCGATTTACGTCAAGAAATTGAAAGACAACAGCAACGCCTTACTAAACCACAGCAAATAGCTTATCAAAGTATTGCTTTAAAATTTGTTCCTCCTCAAACAGTAGTTAAAAATACGATTATGGCTTTTTTAGTAGGAGGTCTGATCTGTCTAAGCGGGCAAATTATCAAAAATCTTTTTTCTCAAGGGGGATTAGCAGACAAAGAAGCCTCGGCTGCCACTTCGGCCTTGTTAATATTTTTAGGAGCCTTTTTTACAGGTATCGGGTATTACGATAAATTAGGAAAAGTAGCAGGGGCAGGGTCAATTGTACCGATTACAGGTTTTGCTAATTCTATAGTTTCATCGGGTTTAGAATCTAAAAAAGAAGGCTATATTTATGGTGTAGGAGCTCATCTTTTTACGATAGCCGGTCCGGTACTTGCTTATGGAACAATGATTTCGATTCTGGTGGGATTAATTTATTATTTTGCGAAGTAGGGAGAGGTTATGGCACAAAAAAAAATAGGAAAACAGACTTTTCAGTTTTCTTCCGTCCCAGTAGTAACTTCTTGGGCCTCTGTAGTTGGACCAAAAGAAGGACAAGGGCCCTTGGGTGATAAGTACGATTTGGTTTTAACAGATTCTTTAGCCGGAGAGAAAACTTGGGAAAAAGCAGAACAAAAAATGATGCAGTATTCAATGGAATTAGCTTTAGAAAAACAAGAATTATTACCTAAGGACTTGGATCTTTATTTGGCTGGTGATTTACTAAACCAAATTATTTCTGCAAATTTTACAGCACGATTTTTAAATACACCTTTTTTAGGTTTGTACGGGGCTTGTTCCACATTAGCTCAAGGTCTGTGTGTAGCGGGAATATTATTAGAAGGTGGTTTTGCAGAGAAAATTGGGGTTTCGGCAAGTAGTCATCATGATACGGCGGAAAGACAATTTCGTACACCTACGGAATTAGGGGATCAACGTCCGATGACTGCACAATGGACTGTAACCGGCAGTGCTTCTTTTCTTGTGGAGAGAATTGGTACAGGGATTATGTTAACACACGCGACGATTGGGAAAATAAACGATTTAGGGGTCAGTAATACACAAGATTTAGGTTCGGCGATGGCTCCGGCAGCCTTGGATACGATCAAGACACATTTAGAGGATTTGGGAAGAAGTGAGGATGATTATGATTTAATTGTTACTGGAGATCTTGGATTTTTAGGCAGTAATATTCTGAAGGAATTATTGCAACAGAATGATATTTCTCCAAAAAAAATTAATGATTGCGGTATCATGGTTTACAGTCCTAGTCAGGATACTCATGCCGGAGGAAGTGGTTGTGGCTGCTCGGCTGTAGTACTGGCAGCTCATTTGATTGAGCGTCTGCGCAAGGGGCTTGATCAGCGGATTTTATTTGTAGGAACAGGGGCTCTTTTAAGTCAGATCAGTGCTTTTCAAGGAGAAAGCATTCCTTGTATTGCTCATGCTGTTGTTTTGGAAGCAAGGGGAGAGGTGAAATAAATGGAACTGTTCAAAGCCTTTGTCTTAGGAGGATTCCTTTGTGCAATTGGACAGCTTTTAATAGACCTAACACCTTTTAATATTACGCCGGGTCATATTTTAGTAGGCTATGTTACCAGTGGTGTTGTCTTGAGTTCTCTCGGTTTATATCAGCCACTTGTTGATTGGGGCGGTGCGGGGGCGACTGTACCGTTGTCCGGATTTGGACATTCTTTAGCCCAAGGTGCTATGGAAGGGGTAAAAACTCAAGGTTTATTGGGAGCTTTAGGGGGTGGCTTAGAGGCTACGTCTATTGGTATTGCGGCGGCCATAGTTTTTGGTCTTGTTGTGGCTACTTTTGCCCAGCCCAAAGGTTAAAGCATTACAACTTATTCCAGAAAATTAGCAAGGAAGGGAGAATTAATTTTGAGTTGGAGAATTGGACTACCACGAGCGCTATTTTATCATACTTATTTTCCATTATGGTCTACTTTTTTTGAGTCTTTGGGGGTTGAAGTAATTGTTTCTCCACAAACAAACAAGGCTATTCTTGATCAGGGGGTAAGGAGTGTTGTAGATGAAACTTGTTTACCAGTAAAGGTTTTTTTTGGTCATGTGGCTGCTCTTGGCGAATCTGAAACAGATTTTTTATTTGTGCCACGGTTGATCAGTGTGGAAAGAAAAGCTTATATTTGTCCTAAATTTATGGGTCTTCCCGATATGTTAAGTGCCAGTAAAATAAAACACTCTCCTTTAATCAAGCCGGTAATAAACAAAGTCAGATCGGTCAATGGCAATAATTTTTTATGGGATTGTGCCAGCCCTTTTACTGGGAAGTGGTCAAAAATAAAAAAGGCTTGGCAGGAAGCTAAGCAGGAACAAGAGAGGTATGAGCAGAAGTTAATCAGAAAGCACCAAGATATTAGTGATTTAAACATTCTTGTTTTAGGACATGACTATAATCTTTATGATCACTATGTAAATATGGATCTTTTGAAAAAATTACAAGACTTAGGCTGTTCCGTAATTACACCGGCTCAGATTTCTAAAGAAGAAAGAGACGCTCAATTAAAGAATTTTCCTAAGTCAATCTTTTGGACTTACGGCCGTAACCTCTTAGGTGCAGTATATAGCTTTATGCAAAAACCCGGAAAAAAAGGTGTGATTATCCTTTCCTCATTTGGCTGTGGTATTGATTCTTTTATTGATAACTTGATTATGAGGCGTCTTACTGAGTATAAGATTCCTTATCTAAATATAATTTTAGATGAACATACAGGTGAAGGTGGTCTGATCACAAGGATTGAGGCTTTTGTAGATATTATTTACTGGAGGAGGGATTGTCATCAAAATCACTTTTCCCCATATGGGCAATATGTGGGTAGCTGTAAAGGGAATGCTGGAATACATGGGGTTAGATGTAATTGTACCACCACCCCCCACTAGAGAGACTTTAACTTTGGGTGTACAGCATTCTCCTGAATTCGCCTGTCTTCCCTTAAAAATAAATATTGGTAATTTCATTGAAGCTAAAAAGCTAGGTGCTGATACCATCATCATGGCAGGTGGAACAGGTCCCTGTCGCTTTGGTTTATATGCTCAGTTAGAAAAAGAGATTTTACAGGATTTAGGGTTTAATTATAATTCCTTAATTATAGAACCCCCTGATAAAGGATATTGGCAGTTTATTAAACGTGTTAAAAAGGTGGTGGGACCTGTTTCTTGGTGGAAGATTATTCAGGGTGTCCGCATCGGTTATAAAAAAGCCATCATCGTTGATTGTTTAGAAAAAATTGTGCAGGAAATCAGACCTAGAGAATATAGCAAAGGTACGGCTGATAAGATTTTTAATTATTCATTACAAACGATAGATAAAGCGCAAAA
>JAQVYD010000059.1:0-1262 GCA_028709105.1 Clostridia bacterium | reverse complement strand
AAAAATTTGGCACCCCACTTTATGTAATGGATGAGGAACATCTTCGTCAAATCTGTCGAGAATATTATCAATCATTTATCTTGAAATATCCTGATAATCAAGTGCTTTATGCCAGTAAGGCTTTTTTGACAAAGGCCATGGCTAAAATAATTAAGCAGGAGAAATTAGGCTTAGACGTAGTTTCAGGTGGTGAATTATATACAGCGATCCAAGCCGGATTCCCACCAGAACGCCTTTATTTTCATGGGAATAATAAATCCGCAGCAGAAATTAGAAAGGCGCTCGACTGTAAAATAGGACGTTTTGTCGTCGATAATTTTTACGAACTAGAGCTTCTGAATGATCTTTGTAAGGAACGGGAGAGCAAGGCGAAAATTTTGCTGCGAATCTCGCCGGGGATTGAGGCTCATACCCATGAATATATTCGGACGGGACAAATTGATTCTAAATTTGGCATGGCGATAAGTACAGGACAAGCTTTAGAAATTGTGCAAAAGGCACTTTCTCTTGACTATCTTGATTTAAAAGGTATCCATTGTCATATTGGCTCCCAAATTTTCGAAATTAATTCTTTCTGTCATGCTGCTGAGGTAATGATGGAGTTTCTTAAAAAAATCAAGGAAGAAACAGGTAGAGAATTACCTGAATTAAATTTAGGCGGAGGGGTTGGTATTTATTATCAAGAGGGAGATACTCCGGCCCCCATAAGTCAGTTTGCCGAGCTGATTATGCAGACTGTCCGGGAGAAAGCCAAGGAACTGAAAATTAACACACCTAAAATAATCATTGAACCGGGTCGTTCTATTGTCGGTACAGCAGGGACAACCCTTTATACAATCGGTTCTATCAAACATATACCTAATATTCGTACTTATGTTGCGGTTGATGGAGGCATGGGGGATAATCCGCGTCCTGCTCTTTATCAGGCAAAATATGAGGCCGCTGTGGCCAACAAAATGCAAAGAGAAGCAACTGAATTGGTTTCTATTACGGGAAAATGTTGCGAATCAGGGGATATGTTGATTTGGGATATTAAACTTCCTCCCCTAGTTAGTGGGGATATTTTAGCGGTTTCTTGTACCGGAGCTTATAATTATTCGATGTCCGGTAATTATAACCGCTTACCCAGACCAGCTGTAGTTTTAGTTAACCAAGGGCAGGCAGAGCTTATTGTCGCTCGAGAAACATATCAGGATTTAGTTCGGAATGACCTCATTCCTACAAGATTAGATAATTAATAATAAGGGTGCTTAAATTATGAA
>JAQVYD010000004.1:1961-33515 GCA_028709105.1 Clostridia bacterium | reverse complement strand
TAATTCTGTCCCTGCTTTTTTAAAGCAACAAAATCCCTGATAACTTCTATAATATCTACCCGGTTGCGTAGGTCATCAATAAATTCCTGGGAAATTAATCCGGGCACAATCCTCAACACCTTGCTTTGATTTTAACTTAATTTCGCTATAACCTTTCATTTTTCCTGCTTTTTTTCCAAAATATCTAGCACATAACTACCAACTTTTCGTGTTCTATGTTCAATTTCCTTCTTTTTTCTCAAAACTTTTTTCTCAAAATCAAAGGGACGAGCTTCTGGACATCCTTATTTCATGTACATAAGAACGAGGAATGACCAAATCCTCAAAAGTTGCTATACAATAATTATCGGTCATCCCGGAAATATAATCAGCTACCCCTCTTTCTATCCCCTCGTCCTGAGCGATTTTACAATAAAACGCAGGGAGCCGCTCATAATTTTGCACATAATAATCAAATAAAAATTCAACAACATAAATGGCTCTTTGCCTTTCCACCATACATAAAGGCCCTAAATAAACAAGATCAAACATAAACTTGCGCAAACCCTTTAAAGTCTCCTGTACAGGCAAACTAAGACTAATCTTATGCTGACCGGAGTTAATATTTTTACTGCTATTTTGCACTAAATCTTGCACAAGTGTGGCAATCCGTTCCCCATGCCCCTTCCCTAATACCTCCAAATACTCCCTCGGGATATCTGCCAAGCGCAAAACATCAGCCCTGATACTGTCATCAATATCATGCTGAAGATAAGCAATCTTATCGGCAAACCTTACGACCTGACCTTCCAAAGTATTGTACCCACTATCATCTTTTTCCAATCCACTGTGATAAAGAATCCCCGTTAAGGTTTCCTGACTTAAATTAAGCCCCGAACCCCTTTTCCCTTGTTCTATATGTGTCAGGACCCTCACACTATTTTCATTATGACGAAAACCGCCCGGTAAAAGCCTGTTTAAAACTGCCTCTCCCGTATGAGAAAAAGGAGTATGACCCACATCATGCCCCAACGCAATCGCTTCAATAAGATCTGTATTCAAACCTAAAGCTTTGCCTACAGTACGTGAAATTTGACTAACTTCCAACGTATGGGTTAAACGTGTCCGATAATGATCATTTTCCGGAGAAATGTAGACCTGTGTTTTATGTTTTAAACGCCGGAATGATTTAGAATGAATAATGCGGTCACGATCCCGCATAAAACAGGTTCTAATGCTATCCGGTTCTTCCGGTCTTTCCCTCCCCTTGCTTTGAGAAGACTTCAGCGCATAAGGCGCTAAATAGTTTTCCTCCATCCTCTCGAGTTTTTCACGAATAGTCGTCATCCAATCCCCCCTACAGCCGCAAACTTTGTGTAGCCTGACTAACTTCAAACAGGCGTTTCGCCATAATGATCATCCGTTCCTGAGCATTTTGATCCTCATTTACCGGGTGCTGAGCAGCCACCCCATAATGACCACAGTCATAATCTTTTTGACCGCCGCCCACAATGGTCATCCCCTGGACTAACATCATCTCTTGGATCGCCCTTAATGTACCTTCCTGACCTCCAAAGCGAGAAGCACCAACGGCTACCGCTCCGCCGACAACATTAAGAAGCTGCTTTTCCCCTCTGAGACAACGCAATTTATCCCAAAAAGCTTTCAACTGTCCACTAACCGTACCAAAATAAACCGGAGAACCAAGCAAAAGTCCATCCGCCTTCCTCAAAATATGCAAAACCTCTTCTAAAAGTGTGCCCTTGGCACAAATCCCCTGACAAGGAGCAGAACAAACTGTACAAAAAGGGACAGCCATACTTTTTAAAATTTCCCCAGTATGAAGAAGCTCTGTCTGCGCGCCCTGTAAGCGCAACTGTTCCAATCCTTTCTTCAACAGAAATGCCGTATTCCCATCCTTATGCGGACTGCCATTAATAGCTACAAAATACATTTTCTACAAACCCTCTTAGGGTTTTCACCATCCTTCCCCGCCCTTGCTTTCAATTAAATTTTTTGCAAAAAACAGATCACCTTTGTTACTTCTAATACTCCTTAAAAGAAAAAAGTCCTGCTTTCTTTCCCCGAAAAAAGACAAGAGGTGACAAGGTGACAAGGGGACAAGGGGACGGGGTTATTAACACACTAGTGTGTCAATAACCCCGTCCCCTTGTCACCACCTTACTATAGAACCTTATATTAACTTTACATAATCTTGCGCCCCATAAAAGAAGCGCAAAACGTTGACAGCTTTGGAGGTCTCATTTATTTTATAAACAAGCACATAATTCTTAATTGATATCTTGCGATAATCCTCCTTTTCCAACCGCTTATCTTGACATTTTGCATACATCAAAGGATTGCTCTTTAAATAACCATAACATTTATCCACTTCATCAAGGAAATCACCCGCTGCCTTAGAATTGACTAAGTGTACAGCAATGTATGAAACAATTTTATCCAAATCCTGGTGCGCAAGCTCTGAAATATTCAATTTATACATTGTATTTCTTTCTTATGCTTTTTAAGGAATTGTCCCCGTCAAGTATTTTACCTTCCGTTATTTGTTCCTCAGATGCAATAAGTTTATTATATACATCAAGCATAAACATTTTTTCTTCATACATTTTCATACTCATAATAACCATGTCACCATAACCGTTTTTAGTTACATATATCGGTTCAGTTTCTTCTTTACACATTTGAGATATTTCACTGGTATTTTTCAAATCTCGTATAGGGATAATTTTGGGCATAATATCGTCTCCTCTCTATGGCCTTACTATACCATATTTATTCCACATCGTCAATTAAGTTGATACCAAGAAGAGGTGACAAGGGGACGGGGTTATTGACACACTAGTGTGTCAATAACCCCGTCCCCTTGTCACCTCACTAACTTCTAACCATGCTGAATTTGGGCCTGAGCTGCAGCCAAGCGGGCAATCGGTACGCGGAAAGGTGAACAACTGACAAAATCCAAATTAAGCAGATGACAAAACTCCACCGAATTCGGTTCACCACCATGCTCACCACAGATGCCGATTAACAAATCCTCTTTTTTCTGCCGGCCATTCTTGACGGCAAGTTGCATCAATTGGCCTACCCCAGCCCGATCAATCACCATAAAGGGATTCTCCGGGAGAATCTTTTTCTCCAGATAAGGAGTCATAAATTTTCCTTCCGCATCATCACGGCTAAAACCTAAGGTTGTCTGCGTTAAATCATTTGTGCCAAAAGAGAAGAAGTCTGCTGCTTCGGCAATCTGATCAGCTACCAGACAAGCCCGCGGTAATTCAATCATCGTCCCCACAAAATATTCAAACTTAATTCCGGTTTCCGTCATCACCTCTGCGGCTACCTTTTCTATTTCGCCCCGCAAGAAAGATAATTCATTTTTATCAATGACCAGCGGAACTTCTATCTCAGGAATAACAACATAATCTTCTTTGATTAAACGAGCACAAGCTTGAAAAATAGCACGTGCCTGCATCTGGTATATTTCAGGATAAGTAACCCCTAAGCGACAGCCTCGATGTCCCAGCATCGGGTTGAATTCATGCAGATTTCTGGCTTTTGCCAATAAGTTTTCTTTTGGTGCTATTTTCTCCGGAGAAGCTCCCTTCATCTTCATCTGCGCAATCTCGATCGCTAATTCCTCAGTATCAGGGAGAAATTCATGCAAAGGCGGATCCAAGAGACGAATCGTCACCGGCAACCCTTGCATCGCTTTAAGAATCCCGTAAAAATCCTCTTCTTGAATGAGCAGAAGTTTGGCCAAAGCTTCTTTTCTTTGTTCTAGTGTCTCGGACAAAATCATTTCCTGCACAATCGGGATACGATCCGGAGCCATAAACATATGTTCTGTCCGGCACAAACCGATCCCTTCAGCACCGAATTCCCGTGCTTTGGCCGCATCAGCAGGTGTATCGGCATTAGTACGCACACCCAGCCGTTTTACGTCATTAGCCCAAGTGAGCAGTTTTTGAAATTCACCGCTGAGAGTTGGAGCAATGAGCTTAACTTCGCCTAGCATAACCTTACCGGTACTTCCATCCAAAGAAATAATGTCGCCCTCTTTAATGACTAAATCCTTGATCCGAATTGTTCCGGACTCAAAATCTATTTTCAAACTTTCACAGCCGCAAATACAGCATTTGCCCATACCACGAGCCACTACAGCCGCATGACTAGTCATCCCGCCTCTACTGGTGAGAATCCCTTGCGCAGCCACGATCCCGTGAATATCATCAGGGGTAGTCTCTGTGCTTACTAAGATTACCTTTTTGCCTTCTTTCCCCATCTCTTCGGCTTTATCGGCATTTAAAACAATCATCCCACAGGCTGCGCCCGGAGAAGCAGGAAGACCTTGCGCCACAACCTTTAACTGCACACTAGCATCAATCCTTTTATGTAACAATTGATTTAGTGAATCAGGGTCAACCCGCAATAATGCTTCCTCTTTAGTAATCAATCCTTCTTCATGCATATCCACAGCCGTTTTTACCGCAGCATGAGCCGTTCTTTTCCCGCTTCTCGTCTGCAGCATATACAGTTTACCGCGTTCAATCGTAAACTCAATATCTTGCACATCGCGATAATGCCGTTCCAAAGTCTCGCAAATTTTGACAAATTGCTCATAAATCTCCGGCGATTCCTTCTGTAGATCAGTAATCGGATGAGGTGTACGAATCCCCGCTACCACATCTTCACCTTGCGCATTCATTAAATATTCACCATAGATCTTCTTTTCTCCCGTAGAAGGATTACGGGTAAAAGCAACGCCTGTACCTGAATCATCCCCGCTATTACCAAAAACCATCGCCTGCACATTAACCGCTGTTCCTAAATCATCAGAAATACGATTAATTTTTCTATAAACATCCGCCCGAGGATTATACCAAGAAGCAAAAACAGCCTGAACAGCCATCATCAACTGTTCGCGGGGATTATCGGGGAAAGCTCGCCCTGTCTGCTCCTGAACAATACCTTTATATTGGGAAATCAGTTTTTCCAAATCGGCAGGAGCTAAATCCTTATCTACTTTTACGCCTGCCTCCCCTTTGACTTTTTCCAGAGCTGTTTCAAAACGCTTATGTTCGACCTCCATGACCACATTGGCAAACATCTGGATAAAACGTCTGTAGCAATCGAGAACAAAGCGCTGATTGTTCGTAGCCTTAATTAAACCGGCCATTGTTTCTTCATTAAGACCAAGATTAAGAATAGTATCCATCATCCCAGGCATAGAAATTGGAGCTCCGGAACGCACTGATAACAATAAAGGATTAGAGGCATCGCCAAATCTTCTCCCTGTTTCCTTCTCTACTTCTGTCAATTTTGCCCACATTTCTTCTTCTAAGCCTGCCAGAAATTCTTGCCCCTCTTGAAAGTACTCTTTGCAAGCTTCCGTCGTAATGGTCAAGCCGGGGGGAACGGGCAAACCGATACTTTTCATCTCCGCTAGGTTAGCGCCTTTCCCACCTAGCAGTTTCTTCATTTCTGCCCTTCCTTCTGTGAATAAGTAAACATATTTAGCTTTTTTCACATCATTCACCTCGATCATAGATTTATACTACTTATTCCTTTTCTTGTTGTTCAGATTTATTTTGTCCTATCTGCACAAAAGCAGTAGTAATAGTAGTTTTAGTAATTCTGCCTATTACTTCCAGCCCTTCCCGCTCATTATGAAAAACAGGCTGCACTACCGGAAGGGAATCAATCTCATGTTCTACCAGCTTCTTGGCTGCACTCCATAAAGAATCATCAGCATTAATGGTCACCACATTAGGCATCCGGGTCATAATTATATTAACAGGTATTTTTTGGATATTCGCTTGCCCCAGCACATTTTTTAAAAGGTCTTTGCGTGATACAACTCCTTCCAAAATCCCTCCTTCGCTAACAATATAAAGGGTTCCCACATCATTATGAAACAAATTAACAATAGCCTCATAAACTGTAGCTTCTTCACCGACTACTACCGGCACTGCCTGCCAATCCTTAACCTTAAGTTTTTTGACAGCTTCTATTACTATAGAATAAAGCTTTTTACCCGTAAAATAATAACCTACTCTAGGACGCGCCTCTAAAAAACCGGATTTAGTTAAAAAGGCAAAATCCGGACGCAAGGTAGACCTAACTACCCCCAAGATATCCGCAATATCTTCTCCAATGATCGGGCCTTTTTCCTGAACAATTTTTAAAATCAACTTCTGGCGCTCCGTTAGCTGAATAATAATCACCTCCGTAGATTAATGTTATTTATGCTACACTATTTAACTGAATTTCCCTAATAGTGTTACACTATATCATAGTTTAATACATCTATTTGCTTTTGGGAAGTAAAAAATGCAGCCTTTTTTAAAAAAAAGTATTTTATTTTTACGAAATAACTATTTTACTCAAATCACCCACATTTTGCGTTAAATTAACCAGCCAAGCTAACAAACCCAAACGGTTTTCCCGGACGTTTTTCTCCTCAGTCATCACCATTACTGCCGTAAAAAAGTCATTCACAAAACCTGTTAGCGCAGAAAGTTCTTGCAGCACACCCCGAAAATCCCTTTGGGCAAGCAAAGGTTTAAGCTTTTCTGTAGTTTTTCCCAAAGCCTCATAAAAGTCCCTTTCTGTTTGATCCTCAAAATAGCATGACTTAATCTGCCCACTTTTTTTCTCTTTAGTTAAATTATAGGCCCGCGTAAAAGACGTTAAAAGAGCCCTAAAATTCTCTTCATCTTTCATTTGGCTTAAAGCTTCCGCCCTAAACAATGTCGTCAGGAGGTTTCCAGCTTCTACGGCCAAGACAGCCTCGATGACATCATATTGATGTCCCTTTTCACT
Source organism: Clostridia bacterium (assembly GCA_028709105.1). GTDB lineage: Bacteria > Bacillota > Peptococcia > DRI-13 > DTU073 > JAQVYD01. Next base: position 26,693 of record JAQVYD010000004.1, on the reverse strand, counting down.
AAGTATATTTTTCAAACGGGCCTGAAAAAACTCTTTAATCTTGGCCCGAGTTTGTTCACCTAACTGTGCTTCAGAAACAAGACCCTGATAATTAGCCAACGCTATTCCGATCAACTCATCAAGACCTAGTTCTAGCTGATGTTCTAAAAGAATCAAACAGACACCCAGCGCCTGACGTCTTAAGGCATAAGGGTCCTGTGAACCTGTAGGTTCAATGCCGATCGCAAAACAACCCGCCAAGGTATCCATTTTGTCGGCAATACTGACCAGAGCACCTGCCAAACAGGAAGGCAGTGCATCTCCGGCAAAACGAGGCTGATAATGCTCTAAAATTGCTTGAGCTACCACTTCTTTTTCTCCGGCATGAAGGGCATAATAGCGTCCCATAATCCCCTGAAGTTCCGGAAATTCACCGACCATATTCGTGACTAAATCTGCTTTGGCTAACTGAGCGGCACGACAAGCATCCTCAGTGACTGTACGCTCTAGCTGCAATTTTTCCGCAAGTTGAGTAACAGTTTTTCGCACTCGCTCTGTTTTCTGAGCTACCGTTCCCAAACTTTCCTGAAAAACAAGCTTCTCCAAGCGCGGCAAATAATCTTCTAACTTAACTTTTAAATCTTCTGCCCAGAAAAAACGAGCATCTGCTAATCTTGCCTTTAATACTTTTTCATTTCCCACCCGTACAAGGTCTAGGTGTTCAGAGTTCCCATTACGTACAGTTATAAAACAATTAAGTAAATTACCGCCCTGCTCACGCACGGGGAAATAACGCTGATGTTCACGCATCGGGGTAATAACTACCTCCTCCGGCAGTTTTAAATACTCTGCCGCAAAACTTCCCCGTAAAGCTGTCGGCCATTCTAAAAGATAGGTAACCTCCTCTAATAATTTTTCATCTAACTCTACTTTCCCCTGAATTTTAGCGGCTTCCTCACTAATTTGCCGCCAACATTCTTCTTTCCGCGCCTCTTGATCTACCAGCACATAATTTTCTTTCAATTGCTGCTCATAAGTTTGCGGATACTTAAGCATAATCCGTTCTTCTCCTAAAAAGCGATGCCCTCGCGTAATTCTATCTGCCTGTAACCCGGCAATCTCCAGAGGAATAATTTGCTCATCAAACAGTGAGACAAGCCAGCGGATAGGCCGCGCAAAACGCAGTTCCTGCTCACCCCAGCGCATCGGTTTAGGAAAGTTGATTTCACTAATTAACTGCGGCACTATTTCCGCAAGCACTTTCGCCGCAGCTCTGCCTTTTACTTCTTTCATCGCAAAAAGATAAGCGCCATTTCCGATTTCTTTCACCACCAAGTTTTCCACAGCCACACCTTGTGCTCGCGCAAACCCCAGAGCAGCTTTGGTCGGCCGACCTGCGCCATCAAAAGCAGCCTTCTTGGCCGGACCCCGTACCTCCTGTCGCCAATCCTCCTCCTGTTCTGCTAAACCCTGTACCAAAAGAGCCAAACGACGAGGAGTTCCCATCGTCCGAATAGATGCATACTTAATTCGTTGCTCATGAAATTTCTTTGCTGCTAAATCTTCTAACTGTTTTAAAGCACTAGCCATAAACTTCGCCGGAATTTCTTCTGTTCCTATTTCCAGTAAATAATCAGCCATCTCTTTATACCTCCTTTGCCTTAATTAAAGGAAACCCTAAAGATTCCCGCTGTTCCACATAAGCCTGTGCACAAAGCCGCGCCATGTTTCTTACCCTAGCGATAAATCCTGTTCTTTCCGTAACACTAATCGCCCCCCGGGCATCAAGCAGGTTAAACGTATGAGAACATTTCAAAACGTAATCATAAGCAGGCTGGACCAATTTATTTTCGATAATCCGCAAAGCTTCCTGCTCATAAGCATCAAACAACTTAAAAAGAAGCTCCGTATCAGCAACCTCAAAATTATAATGGGAATAATCAACCTCTGTCTGATGATGAACATCACCATAAGTAATCCCCTTAACCCATTCCAGATCATAGACATTTTCTTTTTCTTGAATAAACATCGCTAACCGTTCCAGCCCATAAGTTATTTCTGCACAAACAGGATGACAATCAAGCCCCCCGCATTGCTGAAAATAAGTAAACTGTGTTACTTCCATGCCATCCAACCAAACTTCCCAGCCTAGCCCCCAGGCACCCAAAGTCGGAGACTCCCAATTATCCTCCACAAAACGGAGGTCATGTTCCCGCAGATTTATGCCTAAAGCCTCTAAACTATCCAAATAAAGTTCTTGCACATCGTCCGGAGACGGTTTTAAAATAACCTGATACTGATAATAATGCTGCAGACGATTAGGGTTTTCACCATAACGACCATCAGTAGGACGGCGGGATGGCTCCACATAAGCCACCTTCCACGGTTCCGGGCCCAGCGCTCTTAAAAAAGTAGCCGGATTCATCGTTCCTGCCCCTTTTTCCAAATCATAGGGCTGCTGAATAATACAACCCTGCTCCCCCCAAAATCTATTAAGGGCCAAGCTGATTTCTTGGAAATTCATTAATTCCTCACTCCTTTTTCGTGAAACGAAATAGCTGTAAATTAAATAAAAAACCTCACGTCTCTGCAGCCAAAGCTACAGGGACGAGAGGTTAAATCCCGCGGTTCCACCCTGCTTGGTCTAAAATTAAGACCCTCTTACCAATCCTTTGTTGCGGTTCAGGGCGCCCCTTCCCTGTTGTCTCCGGCTAGGCTCTCACCCTCCCTAGCTCGCTTCATCTCCCTCTAACAGGTACTTTTCCCTTCATCACCGTATTTATTTACCACTAATTTATCAAACTGAAAAACCTTTGTCAACATTAGGTGACAAAGGTGACAAGGGGACGGGGTTGTTGACAAAGGGCATAAATGTGTCAACAACCCCGTCCCCTTGTCACGCCATAGTCTAGATACTGAGTAGTACCTTGGCTAAAACAAACAATGTATCTCTGCGAAAAAAACAAAGTATTTACCTAAAGAACTCCATTAAAGCCATTGTTCAGAAGAACGAACTGAACTGATGTGGTGAGGGCGTCTACCCCAAGTGGGGATGGGGGCCCCACATTATCATGCATAGCCCGAACCCAAGGTGAAGTGAGTTCGATTCCTTTTAGCTTTAGGAGTTTTTTAGGTAATACTTTGTTGATGAAAGCAAGAAAATATCGCAAACTTGCATTATGCCTGATCTTGATACGGGTCTGTATGCACCAGCGAATTGACCTTTAACTGCTTGTTTAAAATTCCTTCCACAAAATCAGCAATATGATGTGACTCCCTCACATTTAACTCCGGTTCAACCTCAATATGAATATTAACATACTTTTTTTGCCCATATTGATGAACTTGAATATCATGGATATTTTTTACACCTTCGACCTTTAAAACGAGGTCTTTTACCTCTTGCACAAATTCTGCCGAAGGAGCTTTCCCAATAATTTCACTACTGCACTCCTTAATCAATTCCAAACCGGTATACATGATCAAGAAAGAAACAATCATGCCCAAAACAGCATCTACCGCATAATAACCAAATTTAGTAGCTAAAAGAGCTATGCCAATCAGCAAGGAAGCAAATGCATCACTACGATGATGCCAAGCATCGGCAATTAAAGCCTGAGATTTAATTTTTATTCCCAAAAACTGCGCAAAATCATACAACCATTCCTTGATTAGTGCCGAAAAAAGCATTACCACAAAAACGAGCCCTTTATAAGTTACCGGTTCCGGATGTAACAACTTCCCCACCGATTGTTTTAAAAATTCCACACCTACAAGGAGAAGCAATGCCGAAACAATAAATGAAGCAACATATTCAGCCCGGCCATGACCAAAAGGGTGTTCGGCATCTTGAGGTTTTCCTGCAATTTTAAAACCTAAAAGAACAGCTACAGATGTTAAAACATCTGAAAAAGTATGAAAAGCATCAGCCAGCAAGGAAATACTATTAATCCACAAAGCGCAGATTGTTTTTATAACCGCTAAAACAAGATTAAGAAAAATACTAAGCCACCCTTCTAAATAACCATAAGCGACTCGTACCTGCTGATCAGCCGTATTTTCCCAAGCGGGAATCATCTTTCTTAATAAATTTTCATTGATTTTTCTAAACATTGCCGTTTCCTCCTCTAACGCAGTAAGATTGTCTTTAAATATTAACACCTGGTGTTAGATATAAAAAATCCTGTAGAACCAAGAGAAGTCCCACAGGATTTACCTGCTGCGTTAACTGCCCGACTTCATCGCAAAACAAAACTTGCAATGGTCTGCTCTTCACTGTTTAGTATACAGAGCGCGAAAAAAATGTCAATACCTGCACTGCATATTGTATGCTTAATTTTCTCCTTCGTTACTATCTTCTTCCTCTAAAAATTTCAAATCATGTTCTTCCACCTTACCGTCAGGACGCACAATCTCCAAACGATAATCAGCCACCAAAGCCGCTACGGTTCCCACCACACCAAGGGCGGTAAGAATAGGGCTAAGCAAGAGCCCGCCTACACCGAGAGCCCCGATGGTAGCCGAGATTTCCCAGACAACCTTATCCTTCTTTTTTAGTCTGATTTTGGTAACATTTCCTTTTTTAATGATTTCTTTGATATGCTCTGCCAACTGCTGCCCTTTTTGTTCAAATTTGTCATCCCATTTTTGCCGGGGTTCTTCCAAATTGATAAGAGCCTGTACCACATCTCCTCCCGCTTGCAGCAAGGCCTCTTGCGCTTCCCGATAGGTGACCCCCAGCCTTTCTCTGATTATATCGATTTTTTCTAATTCATCCATGTTTAAACCTCCCCTATAATGTTGACCCTCATGTTTATCCTATATTATTACCCCTGAACAACATTTTAACTCCTGCCCGCCTGCCATATTTCTTTTAAAACTCGCCGTGATTTAAGAGGATAATCTAATTGAAAAATTAAAAACTGTTCCAAAACCTCATCCAGTATTTTCAAACCGCCGGCACTTACCTTTAATCTGTTCAGCTTACTTAACTTCATGCGTTGTACTTGCTGCCAAGTTTTTAATACCTCTAAGGTAAAAAATAAAGCGTCCTCCTTTTTACAAGAAGAACATAAAACACCCCCTAACTTTGCAGAAAAAAATATTTTCTGTTCTGCCTGCAAAGACTGTCCGCAAGAAACACAACGATCCAAAGAAGGCATATAACCTAAAGAAAAAAGAAGTTTTATTTCTAAGGCCCTCACGACTAACTCATCATACTCTAAAGCTAAAAGATGAAACCCCGCCAAAGCAAGAGTAAATAATTGTTCATCATTTTGCTCTCTGGGAAGGAAAGAATCCAGCAATTCACACCAATAACAAGCCGCAGCAAGCGCCTCCATGTCATTCTGTAAAGTTGTAAAAGCCTCTACGCACTCACTTTGAGTAACTACATCTAAATTCCGGCCTTCAGATAAAAGCATCTCATTATAGGTAAATAACTGCACTCCGCCCCGCAGACGACTATTAGCTTTCCTTACACCTTTAGCAATCGCACTGACCTTTCCTCTCTTTTTGGTAAGCAGGGTCAGGAGACTATCCGCCTCTCGATATTTCCTGCTTCGTAAAACTAACGCCTCTGTTTTATACAGGCTCACGATCCTTCTACCCCATTCAATAAATGACCTTTCCTCGACTCTTGATCTGCTTCTTGATATTGAGCAACAATACTTTTACCGCTGCTAGTACCCAAACGGCTTGCCCCGGCTCTTAACAATTCTTCGGCTTGAGTCCAGGTTCTAATTGCGCCCGCAGCTTTTACTTTAGCTTTTTTGCCGACTATCGCCGCCATTAATAAAACATCCTCCACTGTCGCACCTCCGCCATTAAAACCGGTAGAGGTTTTTACAAAATGCGCCCCCGCCTTTACCGCCAACTCACAAGCTAACCTTTTTTCTTCTGCTGTTAACAAACCTGTTTCAATAATTACTTTGACAAGCTTCTCCGCAAATGTTTGGGCTACATCTACAACCTGCTGTATCTCCAGAAAAACATCTTGAATTTTTCGGTCCTTTAAAGCCCCAAGATTAATGACCATATCAACCTCAGCAGCACCGGCGGCAAAAGCCTGCTCCGCTTCAAACGCTTTAACCTCCCGACTATTGGCCCCTAAAGGGAAACCTACTACTGTCGCCACAACCACCGGGGAGTTTTTCAATTGTTCCACACAAAAAGGAACGTAATAAGGCAAGACGCAAATAGCTTTAAATCCCGACTGCTTAGCTTCAGCACAAAGCTGCAGATAATCCTTTTCAGTCGAAGCTGGTTTTAAAAGTGTTTGATCAATACTTTGCACAACATCCTTTAAGCTAAACAAGGGGAAAGCCCTCCTTTTAATAATTTAATCCTAATTCTGATACCCTAAAGCATGGATGCTCCTTTTACTATTACGCCAATTAGTCTTTACTTTAACCCATAATTCCAAAAAAACCTTGTTTCCCAAAAGCCCTTCTAACTCACCACGGGCTAAAGTTCCTATTGTTTTCAGCATTTCTCCATTCTTGCCAATAATAATCGCCTTCTGAGAGCTGCGTTCCACAAAAATAGTCGCACCAATATAAAGAAGATGGGCTGAACGCTGTTCCATCATTTCCACCGTTACCGCAACAGAATAGGGGATCTCCTCTCGCGTAGCCCAAAGTATTTTTTCCCTTATCAATTCAGCCACAAGGATTCTTTCCGGTTGATCCGTAAGCATATCCGAAGGATAATATTGCGGTCCTTCCGGTAAATATGCTACCGTAGAATCAAGAAGGGAACCCATGTTTTCACCGGTAAGAGCCGAAATAGGAACAATTCCTGTCCACTCTCTTTTCCGCCGATAAACATCAATCAAGGGCAAAAGGTCTGGTTTCTTTAAACGATCAATCTTATTCAAAAGCAAGAAAATAGGGGTATCAACCTTGGACAATCTTTCCATAATAAAAGCCTCGCCGCTCCCGAAAGGAACAGAAGCATCAACCAAATAATAAATAACGTCAACTTCTCGCAAAGTGGTCAGGGCTGTGCTAACCATAATTTTCCCCAACTGATCCAGCGGTTTATGAATCCCGGGGGTATCTAAAAAAACTACTTGAAATTGAGCTTCAGTCAAAACCCCCACAATCTTATTGCGTGTCGTCTGAGGTTTATCAGAGATAATCGCTATTTTCCGACCGATCATCTTGTTTAGAAATGTAGATTTCCCTGCATTAGGTCTGCCAATCAAAGCTACAAAACCTGATTTAAACCCCTTTTTCATTTAACCTTTTCCTCCTCGCATTTTTTGAAAGTAAAGGAAGAGGGTAAAAGTTTTTCGACTGTACTACGTACGATCTTCCCCTTGAGATTAACCATCAACACCGGCATTTCCGGAGAAAATTCCGCCAAAATCTGACGACAAGCGCCACAAGGCGAAACCGGCTCCTCACTGTCGGCAACAAGCGCTAAAGCTTGGAAAGAAGTAAGACCTTGCGACACGGCCTGAAACACTGCAGTCCTCTCCGCACATACAGATAAGCCATAAGAAGCATTTTCCACATTACAACCCGTATAAATTCGCCCATCACTACCCAAGAGCGCAGCTCCCACTTGAAAATGAGAATAAGGAGCATAAGCATTGGCTCTGACTCGTTTTGCCGCGGCAATCAGTTCATCTATACTTTCAATTTTAACTTCCTTCGTTCTCTCCATTCCCCATCACCTCAATAATCTATCCGCGTACCCCTAGGAACAACAGCAATCCAAGTAGGACCTTCCAGCAGCGGAACCTGCTTGCCTTTTTGATCAGTAAACATCGTAAATTCCCCCGGCATCTTCTTCCAACATCCTTGCAAAACCTTACCCTTACGGAAAATCAAGGCTTCTCCCTCACCATGCATGATTAACTGTAAATGACCATCACCATCAGTATAACAATAAGGAACAACTTGAACAATCACATTCGCTGCCTGTAACTGTTCGCCCAAAGAAGTAAGATGAGGCTTGTTGTCTGTAGTAAATCGACGAAAAACTCCTTTTTCTTCATCAAAAGAAAAACGGGCCAGACTACTTTTATGTGCATAAAAAATAATAAGCTCCTCTGCTTTTTTCCCCGCAACTTCCGCCCCGAAAGGAAGCAGAGGTCTTTGTGGAGGCAATGACGAAAAATTCACATTTAATTTCTTAACAGTATGCCGTAAAACATCAGAACTAGTAAAAAGATTATGCGGCTTAAGCCGAGCAGGAATACGCCAAAAAGCCGAAGCAATTAGCACACCGCCATTTATTTCATCAAGATGATCGGTAGATTCCTTTTGTAATATTTTCAAAGCTTCCGCCGAACCTCCCGCATGGATTAAAATCCCTTTATATTCGTTGGCTAAATCAATAAAATAAGGTCTGGCACTGCGAATCGGACCGATCAAGTCCATATCATCATTACAAATAATGGCCAAAAAACGAGTTAAACCACCTTCAACAGGGAATTCAACTATGACATCCGCTCTTTCCAGCCCCGCCTGAGGCCGAGCCTTTTCCGCATTGTCAATAATCACCGCTAACGCCCTTTGCCGAGGTTTGTCCTGCCACCCGGCAAAAAAATAAGTATCTTCTTCCTTCATTGTTTTGTCATTATCTTTTCTTTCACTATATAAAGCTTTCTCTCCCAGAAAATAAGGCCGCACCAAACAAAATGTCATTGCTCCTACCACTATACTTAAAAGAAAAACGAGAAAGCCCCATAACACATATTTCTTTTTCATTCCGATACTCCTCTGAACTAATTTGTGATAGAAGTTAAGGTTTGGGCAATTCCTCACCCTGCGTCATTTTTCTTAAATGCAATTTTCCTATCCGTCTGTCTATAATCTTCTCCACCTTAATGTGTAAGTCGCCGATCTTTAATTCTTGTCCTTCATAAGGCAAGCTGCCTAAATTATGAAAAACTAAACCACTAATCGTCTCAAATTCATCATCAGGCAAAGCCATCTCCATGGCCTCATTGATCTCACCAATAGAAGTACGGGCAGCCACAAGAAAAGAACCATCGCCCAGTTGTTCGATCGCCTGTTCCTCACGATCATATTCGTCCTGGATATCACCGACAATCTCCTCAATAACATCCTCCACCGTTACCAGTCCGGCCGTTCCCCCATATTCATCAAGCACAATCGCCATATGTACTTTTTCCTTCCGCAATTCGGCGAACAAATCCCGCACCTTTTTACTTTCCGGAACATAATAAGCCGATCGCATTAATTTCTTTAAATCGGTCTTTTCTCTGGCCGGCTCGAAAAAGATCTGCAATAAATCCTTAGCATAGATTACGCCAATAATATCATCCACTGTCTGGTCATAAACAGGAATACGGGAATGGCCCGCCCTCATCACCAGTTTGACCACATTCTCCAACGTCTCCTCCACATTAACAGCATCAATATCAATCCGCGGAACCATCACCTCACGAACAAGGGTATCATTAAATTCAAAAATACTATCAATCATTTCCCGTTCATCTTCGTCAATAAATCCTTCTTCCTCCCCTACATTAACCAACATCCGCAATTCTTCTTCCGTGATAAACTGATTTTCCTTATTTGAACCGTCTAATAACTTGATTAACACATTCGTAAACAAATTAAAGATATAAATAAGGGGCGCCAGAATTTTACCTAAGCGGTGAATATAACGGCTGATCCGCAGAGAATAATCCTCCGCCCGTCTGGCGGCCAAAGTTTTAGGGGTGATTTCCCCAAAAATGAGAATTAAAACAGACATCACCGCCGTAGCAATCCCCGCTCCGGAACCTCCGAAAAAACTAATCGCTAAAACAGTAGCCAGAGCAGTCGCCCCAATATTGACGACATTATTACCGATCAAAATAGTAGAAATTGCTCTCCCCGGCTGTTCCAGCAAACGCCTCATCAAAAGCGCCTGTTTGTTTCCTTCTTCCGCAAGATGGCGAATTTTAACCTTATTTGCCGAAAAAATCGCCGTTTCCGAAGCAGAAAAAAAAGCGGAAAGAAGCAGCAGTACGAAAAGAATTATTAACTGAAAAACTTGTACTTGCGACAAAGAATGTCCTCCTCCATTTTCCTCATTTCCTGAGTGTCTTTCTCCTCCTGATGGTCATAGCCCAAAAGATGAAGCAGCCCATGCACAGTTAAAAACGCTAATTCCCGCACAAAACTATGCTCATATTCCTCCGCCTGCCTCTTCACCCGTTCCAGGGAAAGCACAATCTCCCCTAAAAGATGAATTTCCGGTCCATTAATAGGGACAGGGACAACGCCTGCTCCTGCCACTTCTTCATCAAAAGCAAAAGACAACACATCAGTAGCCTGATCTATCCCCCGGTAAGTTTTATTTAAAGCTTGGATCAACCGATCATCAACAAACGTAATACTTACTTCAATTTCCTCACCCAAATCAAATCTTCTTGCCACTTCCCCACCTACATCTTCAATCACTTCTTGGTACTGAGGAATGATCCTTATTATTTTCTGCTGATTTCCCATTACTATCCTCACCGGGTAAAGCACCGCCCTTCATCGCCTCTAAAACATTTTCCGGATATTCGATGCGATTGTGGAAAATACCACTTAAAATTCGAGTAAAAGTATTAGCAATTAAATCAAGGTCTTTAAAAGTAAGCGGAGATTCTTCTAATTGTCCGTCCTGCAAACGGTCTTTAATCAGTTTACGTACCAAACCTTCGATTTTCCCACTACTAGGTGCGGTCATCGAACGAACAGCCGCTTCCACGCTATCTGCCAACATAATAATTGCGGCCTCTTTCGTCTGAGGTTTAGGTGTATTATAGCGATACTCGTCTTCCTTAACCTGATCAGAATTCCCTAATTCCAAAGCCTTATGATAAAAATAAGTGACTAAACTTGTCCCATGATGCTGAGCAATTAAATCAGTCACCACAGGAGGAAGCTTATATTGATGGGCAATCTCCAAACCATCCTTAGGATGAGAAGTAATAATCAACGTACTCAACGGAGGAGAAAGCTTTTCATGCGGATTTTCCTCCCCCAGCTGATTTTCAATGAAGAAATAAGGCCTCTTCAATTTGCCAATATCGTGATAATAAGCCCCTACCCGCACTAATAAAGAATCTGCGCCCACCAGGTCAGCCGCCGCCTCCCCCAGATTCCCCACCAAAATACTATGATGATAAGTTCCGGGAGCTTCTATTAAAAGCCGCTTTAAAAGAGGCTGATTCGGGTTAGAAAGCTCTAAAAGACGGGCGCTTGTAGTAACCTCAAAACCAGACTCCCAAAAAGGAAGACTCCCGTAAGCAAAGATAGAGGAAAAAATCCCGTTGATAATACCAAAAGAACTACCGATTAACAACACCGACCAGGTATCATTATTCATTAAGCCTAAAGCAAGAATAGACACAACATTAGCACAAGCAATAAACAAACCGGCTTTTACCCAATCAAACCGCTGATTGAATTTGCCCACACTATAAATACCGACAAGTCCGCCCACAAAAGCGTTAATCGCATAAGGAAGCTGATTTCCCGTCAAAATACCGATAAAAAAACTCAGCAAAATCGTCATAAAAATAGCTAAAGTTGTATCAAAAAGAATCGCAATCGACATGGACACCGTAGCTACAGGAATTAAATAACCGACCATTTTCGCTATTTCCGGATTAGAACTGATATTAATCGAAGAAATTACTTTAGCCAAAAGTAAAATTATAAAAACAAGCAAACCAAGCAGTACTAAATTAATCTCCTTATTATACAAGTCCTTCCGATAATGTTTTAAATAAAAATTAGTCAGAACAAAAGCCAACAACGTAAAAATGATTACACCTAACAAAGTAAGATAAGGGGCAACTGATCTTTTATAGCCGAGAGCCTGCAAGACCTCTAAATGTTCTGCCGTCACAACCTCTCCTTCGCCTACAATCTTCTGACCTTTACGCACGGTTACCATGACAATTCCTTCATTTTGGGAAGCTTCCTGCCTTGCCCTAAGGGTTGCTTCCTCATCCTGAAGATAATTAGATTTAAATTCAAGTTTATTCAATACTGCTTTCAAAAGATTTTTATAGGGGACCGTTATATTTAACAAATCAATCTGTGTATAAATCTTAGCCTTCTTTTCCTCAACTTCAAAATCTCTTACCCCTGTCTGCCAATGGTTTTTTAAAAGGCTGGCCGCTTCCAAATATAATGACTTAAGCGTATTGCTGTCTAAAGAGACCAAAGCCCGCACAGTACCTTCCTGAAGATTATATTCTTCCTGAAGAGTCTGCATTTTTTCTATATTACTAAGGTCATCCCTATTTAAGAAAAAAATCAGCTCATCAAAACAGCTTTTTAAATCTTGATCCATTTTTGCCAGAATACTACGATCCAGGACATATACTTCCTCGATTCTTTCTTCAGCCAGTTTTCTCCGTTCGGCGGTTTTGCCCGTATCTTCAAAAGTTATCGTTTGTGGAGCCTTAATCGTCGTAAGGGAAATCTGTCCTTCTTTTACCGGTAAATTGTTAGGAAGAAAATGAAGAGCAAAAATGCAAAGGAGCCCTAAAAAAAACACAGTGAACCAACCAATTTTTTTAATCCTGCGATTTTTCCAAAGAGGGCTCGTCTCCTTAAAAAACGGAACCTTTGTTTTGGGGGTAGCGATGATGATCCCCTCCCAACCTTCTAATATCTTTGTCTAATAATTATACCCTATCTAAATCTAACAAGCCACTACTGCGTAAAAATGATTCCCTTTTACTCTGTTTCCTTACTCTGTTTTTGCACATATTTTCGATAAGTTCCTATATCCTCAATTGTTTCAAGAACATACCTAACCGCTACTACCCCTTTTTCCCGCACAGAGAGCGGCTCAAACCTCTGAGAGATGACCTTGTAATCAAGAGGCAGTTCCGCCCACAACACACCTTGGGCCCTCCTCGCCGCCTCCTGATAAGCACCTTCTATACCCCAATGCTGAAGCTCACAAAGTTGTTCCTGATAAACAATACTAATTAATTCGACAGATCCGAAAAGATTCCTGCCCTTAAATACAGAAAGCGGTTTTACCTGCCGCACCAAACGATAGCTATTAAAAGGATTTTCTTTCGTCCCTTTTAAATATATTTCCTTATCCTTAAAGCTTAATAAAACAACATTTTTTTCCCTTCCCGTATCCTTAATGATCTTTTCCTGAAGAGGACACTTTTCGATATAGCTCCGCAAAACCCGGGCGCGAATAAGACCTTTGGCCCTCACTATTTGCGCTTCTCCGGCAGGACTAGTCTCCCCACCTAAAATCAGCACCTGCCCTTTTTTAACCTGCTCCCCTTCCTGTACCTGAGGTATTCCCTTAAAAACTAATAATTCTTCTATTTCCCCCTCTATCCGCGCAATCAAATCAGCACTGCTGTTTTCCTCATCAGAAGGAAGCAGTGTTTTTTCGGCTACCTCAATCATAATTCTTGTTCCCTGCACATGAATTCCCACCCAAGCAAGTTCCTCGATTTCCCAAAGCAACTTTTCGGCAAGCCTGTTTTTTTGAAAACTTGCCTTAGGCACCCCCCTTTTTAAGCCGTAGTCTTGGGCTTTCTTTAAAATAACGGACGTAGAAACCTGCTCATTCCCGCTTACTTCTACAAACCAAACAAAAGAACTCAAAATATACAAAACTAAACAAAAAAAGAAAGTACCAAAAACTAATACTTTTCTTCTTTTCGCCCACATGAGAAAAAAAGGCAGCCCCTTTTTCCTGATAATTTTGACTTTGCAGGAAGAACGCCTCACCAAAAGACGTAAAGCCTTATAACCTCCTAAACTAACCTTTAGTTGATAATGATTTTCTTCTTGCAGACGAATATCCCAAATAGAAATACCTCTGCTCAAAGCCATATTTAAAACCCGCTCCGGATTTATTCCCCATAAAGATATTTCCACATACCCCGATAACCCGGCAGTCCATTTCATAACAAACCTCCTAACGGTGATACTTAAGTCCGGAAATATCCCCGTCTAGGTATATTTCATCACTGGTAATATTACAAATAGCGAGGTCCCTGCCCAAAATTTCTATTTCCCCTGTATTTACGGAAATTCTAATCTTCCCGGTGCTATATTCAATAATACCTTGGTGATTTTCGATCAAAACCTGCAGATTACCAATAAGCGTTATTTTAGGTAAGTTATAAATAATCTCTTTAGGCAGTTCTAAAAAACGAGTGATTTTTTCCACAACTATCCCCTCACTTACCTAATATCTCTATGCCTCCTTCTCCCCAAACAGAACGTGACAAGGGGACGGGGTTGTTGACACACGTGTGTCAACAACCCCGTCCCCTTGTCACTATCTTTTCCGCAGCGCCTTTGGTTTTTGCAAAATTTCACTCCAAATCACAGCCTGCTTTAAATCAACCCCTGTAAGCAGCGATCGCTTAGAGGAAACTGCCTCTACTTTAGTATCGACCGCAGATTCAGCCCCAGATACCGCCGCAGGTTGCGCCTGAACTTCAACGGCGGCTTTAGTTACAGAAGCAAGTTCACCGTCCAAAGTTTCCTCAGCAAATTCCTCAAAATCTACAGCTAAATCCTCTTCATCTAACGAAAAAAGCTCATCTAGTAATAAGGGTCTCACCGCCTGCTGCCCCGTTTCCTGCACCTTTCTTCCGTAAGACGAAGTCCTTGCCCTGCCTCTTTTCCTATCCACGACAGCACGATAAATAAGCCAGAAAACAATCAGCCAAAAAATATTACCCAAGGGGCTACCCCCTTTCTCTTTCCCCTAGAAAGCAATTATCTTACTTTTTTTCAGAACCGTCCTTATTTGGTCCTGTTTGTTTAGCGATAGAATCTCTCATCGTTGTATCGGCCAAGATATTTTGTAAGTGATAATAATCCATGACCCCCAATTTCCCTTCCCGAAGAGCTTGCGCCATAGCTTTAGGAACTTCTGCTTCTGCTTCCACAACTTTCGCCCGCATTTCCTGAACAGAAGCCACCATTTCCTGCTCCCTAGCTACAGCAAGAGCACGCCTCTCCTCAGCTTTGGCTTGAGCAATACGTTTGTCAGCTTCCGCTTGATCAGTCTGCAACTGTGCCCCTATATTCCGCCCCACATCTACATCAGCAATATCTATCGAGAGTATTTCGAACGCTGTTCCGGCATCTAACCCCTTATTCAGCACAGTATGAGAAATCAAATCAGGATTTTCCAGAACATCCTTATGTGTTTCTGAACTACCTACTGTCGTGACAATACCTTCACCGACACGAGCAATAATTGTTTCCTCCCCGGCGCCCCCGACTAAACGGTCTATATTTGCCCTCACCGTAACTCTAGCCTTGGCCCTCACTTCAATCCCATTTTTTGCCATTGCAGAAATATCAGGCGTCTCAATCACCTTAGGGTTAACGCTCATTTGTACGGCTTCCAGAACATTACGTCCGGCCAAATCAATGGCCGCAGCGCGTTCAAAGGGCAAAGGAATATTAGCTCTTTCCGCAGCGATTAAAGCATTAACCACCCGATCGACATTACCTCCTGCCAAATAATGAGCTTCCAATTGATTCGTACTAACGTTTATTCCCGCCTTATCAGACTTAATTAAATTATTGACAATAAGCGTTGGCGGTACTCGTCTAAAACGCATCCCGACAAGATTAAAAATACCAATCCGAACTCCAGCAGCCAATGCCGAAATCCACAAACCGATCGGCACAAAACTTAAAAACACTGACAAGAAAATAATAATTAAGGCAACCATAATGGCCAACGTAACCGGACCCATTTAAAATTCCCCCTTAAAATATACTTTATAATGCATAATGCATAATTAAGTCACCTTCACTCCCGCACGGAACGAACAATCAACCTGATTCCTTCTGCTCGAATAACCTCGATTCTTTCTCCCTGCTTAATAAACCCTCCGTCTGAAACCACATCAAGTCTTGTGCCATCATCTAACACAACTGTACCGGCAGGTCGCAGAATACTAATAGCTTCGCCCTTTTTACCGAGATGAATACTTAAATCCTCACTCTGTGGGATATACCCCTCCTCTTTTTGATATTTTGTTCCTAAAACTAAACGATTCCAAAATTTTCTTTTCGTCAAAAATTTAAAACTAAGCAACGATAAAATAATTGTCCCGATAATCGCTAAAACTAAAGAGATTATGCCGGCTTCCCAATTGGGTGCAGAAAGAACAATACTAACCACAATACAAACGATTCCCCCAAAACCCGGCAAACCAAAACCCGGCATAAAAATCTCCACACTTAATAAAATTATGCCCAAAAGAAAAAGCAAGATTGCTTCCCAACCGGTAAAACCCGCCAAAAAATGACCGCCAAAATAAAGAGCTAAAGAAGATAACCCTACAAAACCTGCTATTCCCCAGCCTACCGTCAAGATTTCAATAATGATCCCGGCAATCCCTATCGTCAAAAGTAAAGGAGCGAGATAAGGATTAGTCACAATCTCGGAAAAACTAGCCCATCCTGGGTCAAGAGCCGCTTGGACAGGTATATTCTCCGCAGAAACAGCCCACACACTTGAAGTAATAAAACCTAAGATAAGAACTAAAAACAAACCACTTAAAACCATCTTATTTTTCATCATTTTCACCTTAAATAAAATTTAAATTCATAACCTTATCTTATCATATAATCCGTTTTTTCTACACTTAATTTTTCAAAAAGAATATTTAACTCTTGCCAATCGGGGAAATATTCACTTAACTAACGTTCCACAATCGTGCTTTATATAAAAAACAGCCCACTACTTTTAGCTGGGCTGTTTTTTATATCAAACAAAGCTACTCGCTTATCTGAATTTTCGCTTTCTGGCCGCTTCCGACTTCTTTTTTCTCTTTACACTTGGTTTTTCATAATGTTCCCTTTTTCTAGCCTCGGCAAGAACACCAGCCTTCTGACAGGTACGCTTGAAGCGGCGGAGTGCACTATCGAGAGACTCATTTTTACCTACTCTCACTTCGCTCATTTATTTTCCCTCCCTCCACTACGACCGTCTTACTAATAACTAACTGCATCATTTTACGCTTATGCCATAAAAAAGATAAGCTAAAAACCACACATGAAACATTATACTAAAACAGGAAGAAAGGGTCAAGGAATTAACCTGCCGGCCAAGTCATCTTCTTTCCCCCCAATAAATGGAAATGTAAGTGACCGACTGCTTGCCCTCCGTCTCTGCCACAATTATTTACGACCCTATAACCATTATCTAAGCCTAAATCTTTAGCCACATTACGAATAATACCATGCACATACCCGATTAACTCCAACTGCTCATCTTTCAACTCCGCCAAACTCGTGATATGCTCTTTGGGAATAACCAAAACATGGACGGGAGCAGCAGGATTTATATCATAAAAAGCCAAAACACGATCATCCTCATACACTTTTTCACTGGGAATCGTGCCACTAATAATCTTACAAAAAACACATTCACTCATGAATTGCACCTCCTTTTGCTTTAAGCACACATTGCACAGCCTCATTACTATTGTATCTGGAAAACCTCCCCAAAACAATAAGCTTTCTCTATTTTTTTTAAACGGATTGGCATAATCTGCCCACGCAGTGTCTCGGCATGATTAAAACGGACTTTGAGATAATTACTGCTACTCCCTTCCCAGGTACACTCGCCCACCTTTTCCTCCACCAAGACATCGACAAGGCGCTCTAAAAATTTCTCGGCATATTGCTTTGCCAGTTTTTCCCCTAGCCGCATCATTTTTCCACTCCGCGCTTCCTTTACCAAAGACGGTACTTGTCCCCCGAACTGAGCGGCCGGCGTACCTTGACGCGGCGAATACTTAAAAACGTGCAATCTGCTAAACGCAGCCCTTTCCACAACTTTCAGATATTCCTGAAAATGTGCTTCTGTTTCCCCTGGAAAACCCACCATCACATCTGTTGTCAACGCAATCTCCGGAATTTTTTCTCTGATCCCGCTGATAATCTCCAGATATTGCCCCGTAGAATAAGGTCTTCTCATTGCTTTTAAAATTTGATCATGCCCACTTTGCAGCGGGAGATGCAGATGAGGACAAAAATTCTGATAGCTCTGCATCAATTCCAATAATTCCGCACTGACCTCCACCGGTTCCAAAGAACCTAAACGCCACCGTACCTGCTCCGTAAGCGGCAGCAGCTGTTTTAAAAGAAAGACCAAATCCTTTCCTGCTCCCGTCTCACGGCCATAAGCCCCTAAATGAATCCCTAAAAGCACTATTTCCTTAAAGCCGGCCTCAATAAGTCTTTCCGCTTCTGCTAAAGTATTCTCTACGGAACGACTGCGCACAGGACCGCGGGCATAAGGAATAATACAATAGGAACAGAACTGGTCGCAACCTTCCTGTACCTTCAAGTATGCTCTAGCCCGTTCAATCTTTTTTTCTCCCGTCATCTCTTCAAATTCTTGCGTTTCCTGATACTTACGGACAAAGACCGAAGGCAGGCGTTTATCTGTCCCCGAAGCTTTTTTTGTTAATAATTCTTCTACCAAATCGACGAGACGGCTTTTTTTATTTGTCCCGATAATTAAACTAACACCCGCTATCTTCTGTATCGCTGCGGGGTTAGTCTGAGCATAACAGCCTGTTACGACCACTTGAGCCTGAGGATTGACTTTAAGGGCACGCCTAATCATCTGCCGTGACTTGCGATCCGCCAAATGAGTAACTGTACACGTATTAATCACATAAACATCGGCTTGCTCCTCAAAATTGACGATTTCATAACCTTTCTCCCGAAAAAGTCCGGCTAAAGCCTCTGTCTCATTCTGATTTACTTTACAACCTAAAGTGCAAAAAGCAACCCGAAACCCTTGTTCCATTACCCCCAATCCCCCCACGCAAACATTAAAGCAGCCAAGGCCGCAAGCCCGGCTGTTTCGGTACGTAAAATCCGGGGACCTAAAGAAAGAGGAATCCCTCCGCCGCTCTGCACTTGTGCCACTTCCCCCGCGGCAAAACCACCCTCGGGGCCAATCACCAGATAAACCGGGACACCGGCAGCGCCCGACTCCTTCTCTTTTGCGGAGAGAGCCGTTAAAGCCTCCTTAAAGGAACACCCTCCTTCTTCCCAAGGGATCAGAAGATGCCGCCGGGCAGGTAATTCCTGTAAAAACTCTTCCAGACTGCAAGCCGGCAAAACAGTAGGAATAACGGGCCGCCGACATTGCTTCGCTGCCTCTAAAGCCACCTTCTGCCAACGCTTACGACGCTCGGCTTCTTTTTTATCTGCCAACCTTACCACACAACGCTGTGCTTTTAAAGGGATAATGCCCCGTACCCCTAGCTCCGTAGCCTTTTGAATAATTAATTCCATTTTCTCGCCTTTCGGCAGACCTTGTACCAACCAAACCTCCAGTTGACTTTCGCGAGGAAAAAGAAGAGACTCCTCTATCCTAACCAAAGCCTCTCCTTTTTGTAAAGAGACAATCTTACCACTATATTCTCTCCCCCGACCATCAAAAATAGTAACAGCCTCTCCGGGTAATAAACGCAACACCTTGGCAAGGTGACGGAACTCCTGTCCTTTAATAACAGCCTGCTCTTCCTGTCCTTGTTCTTGGTGAATATCCTCTGGGGGTACATAAAACCGATGCATCTCCTTACACCTCCATCACCAGACTTGTGCTGCCTATAAAAAACTTACTCGCCCATCCCTTTCAAGCTATCCCGAACTTTTTCCCACAGCCCCTTATCCTTACCTTTACCCTTAGAACGATAATTCTCTTTATTCGTACTACCGGCAAAATCACGTAAACGCTGCTTCTGTTCCTCATTAAGTTTCGTTGGCGTAATCATCACAATTTTTACATACTGGTCACCCCGCCCGCTGCCATATAAATGGGGGATTCCTTGCCCTCTTAGTCTCAAGACGGTATGGGTTTGAGTTCCCTCAGGTATTTTCAAAGCAGCCTTTCCTTGCAAAGTCGGAACCTGTACCTCATCTCCTAAAGCTGCCTGAACAAAAGTTACGGGAAACTCCATATAGATGTCGTCTCCCCGTCTTTCAAAAATTTGATGAGGTCTCACTTTTAGATAGACGTATACATCTCCTGGCGGTCCTCCCCGTAACCCCGCTTCTCCTTCTCCGGACAAACGAATTCGCGAACCTGTATCGACACCGGCAGGTACTTTAATCTTCAATTTGCGTTTTCTCTTAACATGTCCACGCCCCTGACATTCCGGACAAGGCGTAGAAATCATTTTTCCCGTACCGCCACATTGAGGACACGTTTTAATCGTTTGAAAATGTCCTAAAGCTGTCTTTTGCGTATACCGCACCTCTCCCGTGCCCTGACATTTAGAACATGAACTGGCGCTAGTCCCCGGTTTAGCTCCACTGCCATGACAAGTAGGACAATTCTCCAAACGTGGTATCTCCAAATCCTTTTCCACACCGAAAGCTGCTTCCTCAAAAGATAATTCCAGATCCAGCCGTAAATCAGCACCTTGCTGCGGACCTCTTTGGCGAGCAGAAGCAGCACCGCCACCGAAAAACATCTCAAAAATATCACCAAAGCCCCCAAAATCACCGGCAGTACCACCCTCAAAACCGCCGAAACCGCCAAACCCGTTAGGGTCGGTGCCTGCATGGCCAAACTGGTCATATCTCTGCCTTTTTCCCGGTTCACTCAAAACCTCATAAGCTTCATTGATTTCTTTAAACTTTTCCTCAGCCTCTTGATTACCGGGATTCACATCAGGATGATACTGACGAGCCAATTTCCGATAAGCCTTTTTTATTTCTGCCTCCGCAGCATTTCTTTGTACACCCAAAACATCATAATAATCTCTTTTGGCCATGATGTCACCTCCATCTCCACACAACCACTACGCTAACTGCTAGTTATTATCCTCATTCTTCACTTCATAGTCGGCATCAACAATATTTTCCTTTTCGTCACTAGTTGTGCCTGCTGTTCCCTCAGAACTTGCTTCACCACCGGCAGTATCTGACGCCTGTTTTTGCTGATACAGCTTGGAGGTTAACTTATACACTTCGTTAGTTAAAGCTTCCGTTTTATTTTTAATCTCCTCAACATTACCGCCTTCTACGGCTTTTTGTAAAGCTTCTTTCGCTTGATTGATATTATCTTTGTCCTCTTGTGTAGCTACTTCCCCAGCATCTTTCAAAGCTTTTTCCGTTTGATAAATAAGATTATCTGCCTGATTTTTTATTTCTATTTCTTCTCTCCGTTTTTTATCCTCAGCTGCGTTTTTCTCTGCCTCTTTGACCATTTGCTCAATTTCATCTTTATTTAAACCGGAAGAAGAAGTAATGGTAATGGCCTGTTCTTTTCCTGTCCCCAAATCTTTCGCCGAGACATTAACAATCCCATTCGCATCAAGGTCAAATTTCACCTCAATTTGAGGGATACCCCGCGGGGCAGGAGGAATACCGGTCAACTGAAAACGTCCTAAAGTCTTATTATAAGCGGCCATTTCTCTTTCCCCCTGTAAGACATGAATCTCCACAGAGGTTTGGTTATCGGCAGCCGTAGAGAAAATCTGACTTTTGGAAGTAGGAATCGTCGTATTCCTTTCGATCAGCTTCGTAAAAACCCCGCCCAAGGTTTCAATCCCCAGAGAAAGGGGTGTCACATCCAAAAGCAGGACATCTTTAACCTCACCCGCCAATACTCCGGCCTGAATTGCCGCCCCAACAGCCACACATTCATCAGGATTGATCCCTTTAAAAGGTTCTTTACCGATTACCTTAGCAATCGCTTCCTGCACAGCAGGGATACGCGTCGAACCACCTACCAGCAGCACCTTATCAATATCCTTAACTTCAAGCCCGGCATCTTTCAAAGCTTGACGAGTAGGATTCATCGTTGCTTCCACTAAATCAGCTGTTAGCTCATCAAATTTGGCTCTCGTCAGATTCAAATCAAGATGGAGAGGGCCCTCGGCTGTAGCCGTAATAAAAGGCAGATTAATTGTTGTCGTCATCAAGGAAGAAAGTTCATGTTTAGCTTTTTCCGCAGCTTCTCTTAAACGCTGCATCGCCATGCGGTCTTTTTGTAAATCCACCCCGCTCTGTTTTTTAAATTCAGCCACCATCCAGTTAGCGATACGCTCATCAAAATCATCACCGCCTAAACGGTTATTCCCACTGGTCGCTTTAACCTCAAAAACACCCTCACCTAATTCTAAAATAGAAACATCAAACGTTCCTCCCCCGAGGTCAAAAACTAAAATCGTCTGATCTTCTTCTTTCTCAACCCCATAAGCCAAAGCGGCTGCCGTAGGTTCATTGATAATCCGCAGCACTTCCAATCCGGCTATTTTCCCGGCATCTTTAGTCGCCTGACGTTGTGAATCATTAAAATAAGCCGGGACAGTAATTACCGCCTGCGTCACCTTTGTACCTAAGTAACTTTCAGCATCAGCCTTCATCTTTTGCAAAATCATGGCCGAAATTTCCTGAGGAGTATAGTCTTTATCATCAATACGCACCTTGTGGTTTGAACCCATCTCCCTTTTAATAGACTGAACCGTGCGTTCAGAATTAGTAATCGCCTGTCTTTTCGCTACCTGCCCCACCAATTTTTCGCCTGTTTTAGAAAAAGCCACCACAGAAGCAGTAGTCCTACTACCTTCAGAACTAGGGATTACTACAGGTTCCCCACCTTCCATACAAGCCACACAAGAATTAGTCGTTCCTAAATCAATACCAATCACTTTTCCCATAAGTAAATTCCTCCTTATCTAACAAGATCATCATTAAATATCTACTCACACTTAGCTACCTTCACCATTGATACCCTAAGCACCTTATCTTTGAAAAGGTATCCTTTGCGCACCTCTTCCACAACCTGATTATCAGCAACCCCTTCTGCAGCGGGAACTTGCAGCACCGCTTCATGTAAAAAGGGATCAAACTCTGTCCCCACGGCTTCAATGGGGGTCAATCCTTCGTTTTCTAAAATCTCTTGAAACTGTTTAGCAATCATCTGCAGACCGGAAAAGATCTTCTTTATTTCTTCATTTTGCTGATCAAGAGAAAGCATCGCCAGATCTAAATTATCTAAAACAGGCAGTAACTTTTCTGCAAAATCCAAACAAGCATACTGCAGCCATTCTTCCTTCTCTTTATGTATTCTTTTACGGTAATTATCAAAATCAGCATGAATTCTCAGCAATCTATCTTTAACTTCGGCTAGTTCTGCAGCAGAATTAGCTATTCCCGCTTGATTTTCTTCACCCTCCTCCGGTTTTTGCTCCACACAGCTTTTCTCGTTTTTGTCAAGATGAGTCGATTCCTTGCTCATCATTCTCACCACCTCTGCTTATTCTTCTTCTTGTAAAGTATTCGGAGAACCTCGCTCCTTCTTCTTAATAATAGTATCTATACGTAAAATAGCTGTAGCTACTTCTCCCGCGGCTTGCAGAGCGTGTTTTTTAACCAAGACGGGGTCATACACCCCCAGCTCCCGCATATCCATAATTTCGCCGCTATCACAATTTATGCCCAAGGAACTGCTCCCTTGTTCTATTTGGGCAGCACTTACCTCTCCTAACTTTTCCAAGGGATTAAAACCCGCATTGCCAACGATTTGCACAAACGGCTGTTTTAAAGCTTCGCTAACACAATCCAAACCATAAACTGCCATACCCCGGGCTTCCTGACGTATATCCTGAAGCTGACGGGCAATCGCTAACTCCACCGTACCTCCGCCGCAAACAATACCGCCTTTTACCGCAGCTTGTACGGCAGAAGCGGCATCCTTAGCAATCCTTTCTCTTTCTCCCACTACTTCTTCTGTAGAAGCACCCACCAAAACAGTAGCTTGAGCCTGGCCTTTTCCTCCCAAAAGACAAACATGCTTTAATTTCTCCTCGACATAAACCTCTGCCGCCTCACCCATAGACTGTAAAAGCTCTTTTCCCTCTTTTTTTAAACCTGTTCTCTTCAAAAGTTTAGCTCCGGTAAACTCGGCAGCCTGACGCAATTCTTGCTGAGAAACGCGCTGCAATACCATCACTCCGGCATCTGTAAAGATCTCCTCGGCTAAGTCATGAAGTCCCCGATCCACAAGCACTAAACCTACACCTAACCGTACCGCCTTTTCGATATTTTGCTTAAACTCCTCCTGCAGCTGCAAATAACGAGCAAAGCCGGCATCTGTTCCTAAAGCTTCATCCTCCATCTCCTCCGGCTCTAAAGCATCATCAATCACTAACACTTTAACAGACTCCAGTTTTTTGGGCATTTCCATATTTACCGGTTCTTTCGCGATGATTACCCCCGAAACAACCTGATTTTCGGCACCCTCTACCGCCCGAATAATCTTGGCTAATTTAAAGGATGGCTCTAAAAGCTTTTTCTTTCCTAAAAGCAAAGCGGCCCTAACCACTAGATCGGCAATATCCTCATTCCCTCGCGCCGCCACCCTTGCTGTTTTACTTAAGACAGCATCATCGTCTGACGTGACCGGAATTGCCTTTTCCTCAAAAATCTGCAGCGCCTTTTTAATCCCTAAACACATACCTTCGATCACCTTGACCACAGGAACCCCTTTTCTTACCTGGACAACACCTTCATTGACTAAAGCTCCGGCCAAAATCGTCGCCGTCGTAGTACCATCACCTATTTCTTCTTGTTGGGCTTTGGCAATATTAATTAACATTCTCGCAGCAGGATGATTGACATCCATCAACTCAAGAATCGTTACCCCGTCATTAGTAATGACCACATCACCGAACTGGTCTACCAACATCGTATCCAGCCCTTTAGGACCTAAAGTCCCTTCCACCGCCTGAGC
>JAQVYD010000004.1:0-1861 GCA_028709105.1 Clostridia bacterium | reverse complement strand
CCACTGTTCCAAAGATAAACCCTGCAGATGACTGTTTAAAGCATGAGAAATGTACTGGAACTCTTCCTCTCGTAAGGAAAAAGAAAGCTCCAACGTACGATGCTCCACATGCCCATTGTCCAAAACAATAACCAAGACAACCTTATTTTTCCCTAAAGGCAGCAACTGAATATATCTTAATTTATTTTTGCCGAAGGTAGGGGCCATCACTAACGCCGTATAATTCGTTAATTGAGATAAAAGCTTACTGGAAACCTGAATCAAAGCTTCAATTTCATTGATTCTTGCTAACAAAACCTCTTCAATATACCCTTTGACAGCATCAGGCAACGGCTTCTTTTCCATCAAACGATCGACATAATAGCGATAGCCGCCTTGCGAGGGAACCCTTCCCGCCGAAGTATGAGGCTGTTCAATCAGCCCCATCTCTTCTAAATCCGCCATCTCATTACGTATCGTCGCCGAACTCACGCCCAGTTTATATTTTTTAGCAATAGTACGTGAACCAACCGGGTCACCGGTAGCAATATAATCAAGGATGAGTGCCTGTAAAATTCTCTGTTTTCGTTCATCCATTTTCATGCCTTCCCGCCCCCTTGTTAGCACTCGCTGCCTTTGAGTGCTAAAGCTCTCCTTTTAAAATACCATTTTGTGTTTTTTTTGTCAATACACCTTTCTCTTTTCTCTACAAAAACTCTCGAAAAACCTCATTAGCTACAAATACGCCCTTCTTGGTAAGAGCAACATGAGACCGTGTTTCTCGCAGCAGCCCTTGCCTTTTTAATTTAGCCAATACTTCTTGATACCTGTTTTCTATGGTTATACCATGTTTTTCCTGAAATTCGGTCTTCTTGACCCCCCGCAGAAGCCGTAACCCCAAAAACATCGTCTCCGCCATCGCTACTTCTTTATTAATCATTTCTTGTTCTGCTACAGGCAAATGCCCTTGGGTGAGCAGGGTTTGATAAGCCTCCAGCTTAGCTTCATTAATATAGCGAACACCTTGTAAATAACCTGCCGCTCCCGCCCCCAACCCTAAATATTCCTCATTCAGCCAATAGCCGCAATTATGCACGGCCTCTTTACCGGGGAGAGCAAAATTACTGATTTCATAGTGCTGATAGCCCCTTGCTGCCAAAAAATCGATGGCTTCCGCATACATCACAAAAGCTTCGTCTTGATTAAATTCCTCTAAAAGCCCCTTTTGTACCAATTCGGCAAAAGGGGTGCCTTTTTCTAGATTCAATTGATACAAAGAAAGATGTTCCGGATCTAACTCCACCGCCTTGTGCAGAGTCTCCCGCCAGCTTGGGAGACTCTGCCCCGGCAAACCATACATTAAATCTAAATTAATATTTTCAAAACCGGCTTGTCGTGCCAACTTGTAAGTATTATATACATCCTGAGGAGAGTGTATACGACCTAAAACCTGCAGCTCATGAGCAGAAAAACTCTGTATCCCCAAAGAAAGCCTGTTACAGCCAACTTCTCTTAACAAGGAAAGCTTTTCCCCACTTAAAGTACCCGGATTAGCTTCTACTGTTATCTCTATCCCTGCAGGCAGTTGAAAAAGGTCATGCAGAACAGTAAAAAGCTGCCCCAGCTGTTCCTCTGTCAAACAAGTAGGCGTGCCTCCCCCGAGATACAAGCTTTTCCCTGTAAGCCCCGCCCAAAGCCTAGCATAAATCTCACTTTCCTTGACCAAAGCCTGAAGATAAGCCTCTTTTTCTTGCCCACTTTTCCCCGCAAAAGAAACAAAATCACAGTAATGGCATCTAGCCTGACAAAAAGGGATATGCACATAGATACCTAAGGCCATCTATTCCTCCTCCAAACTTAAAATGGCCATAAACGCCTCTTG
>JAQVYD010000058.1 GCA_028709105.1 Clostridia bacterium | reverse complement strand
CTTGTTGAACCGGAGATACCGGCTAATACGGGAAATATTGCCCGGACGTGTGCGGTGACGGGGTGTAGTTTGCATCTTGTAGAGCCTTTGGGATTTTCCATTGAGGACAAGTATTTAAAAAGAGCAGGTCTTGATTATTGGTCTTTATTGGACGTGCATCTTTATAAAAATGTAGAAGAATTTTTACAAGGAAAAGACCCTAGCCTTTTCTTTCTAGCTACGAAAAAAGGAAAGAAAAGTTATATTGAAGCGAGATTTCCGGAAGGGGCCTATCTTCTTTTTGGTAGGGAAACCCAAGGTTTGCCGGAAGGTTTGCTTGAAGCTTATTCGCAGCAATGCTTGCGGATACCGATGAGGGAAGGAATTAGGTCACTTAATTTAAGTAATTCTGTAGCGATTATTGTTTACGAAGCTTTTCGACAGCATCATTTTCGAGGGTTATTATAAAAATAAAAAACTCCTGCCTTGGGGCAGGAGTATGTTTATTATTTGGCACGCCCGATAGGAATTGAACCTACGCACCCGGCTCCGGAGGCCGGTGCTCTATCCACTGAGCTACGGGCGTTTATTACGACTAGCAAAATAAATTATATCTCAGAATAAGAAAAAAGTCAAAAAATTATGGGCCAAAAGAGTTGTCTAAGCGTTTTTAAGCTACAAACTACGAAATTCGAACAACTAGGAAAGAGAGGATAAATCTGTTAAAATGTAAATGTGTGAATAATCTTATTTACATTGGGAGGTAGAAGATGTATGTCGAGGGAATCTTGTCTTCGTGATCTTAGCTTAGCCCCTAAAGGGGAAGCTAAAATTAGCTGGGTCCGCAATTATATGCCGGTACTAAATCAAATAAGAACTGAGTTCTGCAAAGAAAAACCCTTTAACGGCAAAAAAATAGCAATGTGTTTACATTTAGAAGCCAAAACAGGATATCTTGCCCTTGTTTTACAAGCCGGTGGAGCTGAGGTTACAGTTGTTGCTTCTAATCCTTTATCAACTCAAGATGATGTAGTTGCCGCACTGGTACGGCAGGGTATCAGTGCGTTTGCCTGGTATGGAGCGACTAGAGAAGAATATGAGCAGCATCATCGTCAGGCCTTAGAGTTAAAACCTGATCTATTGATTGATGATGGGGGAGATTTACTCACGCTTTTACATACTGAATATACGCAGTTGCTTCCTAAGATAATCGGAGGATGTGAAGAAACAACTACGGGAATTATTCGTCTTCAGGCTATGGAAAGAGCCGGGATGTTAAAAATACCGGTTGTTTCTGTTAATGATGCTTTGATGAAACATCTTTTTGATAATCGTTATGGTACTGGACAGTCGGTCTGGGATGGCATTAATGGTACTACTAATTTATTAGTGGCCGGTAAAAATGTGGTGGTAGCCGGATATGGCTGGTGTGGTCGGGGAGTAGCCATGAGGGCAAAGGGATTAGGGGCTAAAGTTATTGTCACAGAGGTTAATCCTGTACGGGCTAACGAGGCGTTGTTAGATGGTTTCGCTGTTATGCCTATGTTTAAAGCAGCAGCTTTAGGTAATGTGTTTGTGACTACCACTGGGAATAAGAATGTTTTGCGGCAGGAACACTTTAATTTAATGCCTGATGGGGCTATTTTAGCTAATGCCGGTCATTTCGATGTAGAAATAAATAAGTTTGATTTAAAGAAGGTCTCGGTAGCCAGTAAAATTATTAAACCTAATATTGAGGAGTTTGTCTTGTCAGATGGGCGTAAATTGTTTTTATTAGCAGAAGGAAGATTGGTCAATCTGGCTTCGGGCAACGGTCATCCTGCAGAGATTATGGATTTGTCTTTTTCTCTGCAAGCTTTATCTTTGGCTTACCTTGTTCATAATTCCGGCAAATTGCCCATGGGCGTTATTTCTGTTCCGCAGGAAATTGATTATCGGGTAGCTTCTTTAAGGCTTGAGGCTTTAGGCTATGAGATTGATCTGCTTACAGAGGAACAGGAGAAATATTTAGAGGCATGGTAAAGGGTGAAAATAATGAGTTTTCCTTGGCTTTTTCTGGATCTGGAAACAACGGGGCTTGATCATCTTCAGGATCAAGTAATAGAAGTTGCTGCGATAATCTACCGAGATGATGGTTCTCGGGAAACTTTTACGACGCTGGTTAATCCTGGAGTTTCTGTACCACCACAGATTACTTCTTTAACAGGGATCGATGATGCGATGTTGAAAAATGCTCCTACAACGGAGGAAGCAGCGCTTCAGTTAAGACCATTACTGAAAGGTAAAGTTATTATAGCTCATAATGCCTCTTTTGATGTTAAGTTTTTGCAAACACTGGTAGGTTCATTCCCTAATAAATGGATCGATACTTTGGAGCTTGCTAAAATATTATTCCCGAGTTTATCTTCCTATAGTTTGCGTTCTTTGGTAAGGAGATTTTCCTTGGATAGTTGTCCGACACACCGGGCTTATGCTGATACCTTGGCTTTGGAAAAGCTGTTTTTTTATTTGCAGGAAGAAGCCAAGAGGTTATCATTACAGGAGATCCAAAATATTTATTATTTTTTGCAGGATGAAGAGAAGGGATTAGCTTTCTTTTTTGCGGAAATTTTAAAAGAAAAGATCAAAACGTTTGATTTTGACCAGTCCTTAAAGGGGCAAGAGTTAAAGCGAGAAGAAGAAGGTGTTGTTAATACTAACCAGGAATTTTTAGAATGGTCGCCGGAAGAATTAGTGAAAATGTTTTTGCCGGGAGGTAGTATTGCTAAAGGGTTAGATACCTATCAGGAACGACGGGAACAGATCAAAATGATGAAGGCGGTGGCGAAAGCTTTTAGTCAAAAGCGTTTTCTTGTTGCCGAAGCAGGTACGGGGGTAGGAAAATCCTTGGCTTATCTTGTTCCTGCACTAGCTTGGGCTGTATCCCAACGTAAGAAAGTTGTTGTGGCTACTTATACGATTGCTTTACAGGAACAGCTTTG
Organism: Clostridia bacterium; assembly: GCA_028709105.1. Classification (GTDB taxonomy): domain Bacteria; phylum Bacillota; class Peptococcia; order DRI-13; family DTU073; genus JAQVYD01. Next base: position 5,395 of record JAQVYD010000058.1, on the reverse strand, counting down.
GCGCAGTGATATTCATTTTTTGCAGCAGTATCTTCCTTTTAAGTTTAAGGCTGTTGTGCTGAAGGGGAGAAGTAATTATTTTTGCTTATCTAAATGGAAAGCTTTAAAGGATCAGGTTTCCGTCTTAAGTTGGCCGGAAAAGGTCTTCATGGCTCGTTTAGCTCATTGGTTGAGTGGAGAAAAAACGGGTGATAAAGATACGGTGACTTTGCGCGGCGGGGAAACGGAAATCTTTGCTCAGCTTTCTGCGAGCAGCGAAAATTGTTTAGGAGGACAGTGTCCTTTTTTTGCCGAATGTTTTTATCAAAAAGCTAAGAAAAAGGCACAAACAGCCGATTTGATTATTGTTAATCATTCTCTTCTTCTTTCTAATGTAAAAATGGGTGATGCTATTCTTCCGGAATATCATTATTTGGTTGTTGATGAAGCTCATCATTTGGAGGATGAAGGGACCAAACAATTTACAGAAACCTTTTCTTTGCGTGATTTTCGGAAAAAAATAAATCAGCTTAGAAAAAAGAAAGAGGGTTTTAGAAAACCGGGGTTAGCCTATATTTGGAGTAATTATTTGCGTTTGCCGCAAGAAAGTTTACCTGATGTCAAGATGAGGATTAAGGATGTAGAAGGGACTAGTCAGATCATTAGTCAAAAGATTGACGAGATTTCTCAGTATTTGAGTACACAGCAAAATAAGACGGTAAGAATAACTAGGGAGGTTTATCAACAGCAGTGGTGGAAAAATTTAAAGTTACTTTTTGATAATTTGCTTACACATGTTGAGGATTTGTTGGGTAATTTAATGCAGCTTTATCATCGGTTGGAGGAGGCTTGTTCAGAATTAAGCTGGGAGAATTCTTTAAAAGATTTACGGGTCTATCGGGGTGAGATTGAGGATGCTTTAAATTTAGCAGAAAAATTTTTTCATACTTTAGCAGAGGAAGATGTTTATTGGCTGGAATTAAATGCTGTTAAAAAAAATCTTTTATTACATATAACCCCGCTGCATATTGCGGAACGTTTTCGTGAATTTCTTTTTTCCGCTTTAAGTACAACAGTTTTAACTTCCGCTACTTTGAGTGTTGCTGAAAATTTCAGTTTTTTAATGGAGCAGTTAGGTCTGCCTTCTGAGCTTGTCGATACTCTGCAAATACCTTCGCCTTTTCTTTATGAGGAACAATCTCTTCTTGCAATTGACAGCAGTCTTCCTGACCCAGCTCGTACCAAGGAAGATGATTATAATTTAGCTTTAAAGGATGCTCTTTCTGCAATACTCCAAGCTACAGGAGGAAGAACCTTAGTACTTTTCACTTCACATCAACAGTTGCAAAATATGTATGCCTCTTTGAAGACTTTTTTGCGGGAAAAAGGATTGGAACTTTATGCTGATGGGATTGATGGTCATCGCTTGCTTTTACTTGCCGAATTAAAAAACAATCCGTCGGCTATTGTTTTTGGAGCTAATACTTTTTGGGAAGGCATTGATTTACCGGGTTCTTCTCTTACTTCAGTAATCATAGTTAGATTGCCTTTTTGGCCACCTGATCATCCTTTAGTGGAAGCTAGGGTTGAGACTATGCAACAGGAAGGGAAAAACGGTTTTTTTAATTATAGTCTGCCTCAGGCGGTGTTGAGATTTCGTCAAGGTTATGGTAGGCTGATTAGGACAATTGATGATTGGGGAGTAGTAGTAGTTCTGGATAACCGCTTGTTAAAGAAACGTTATGGCAAGGTTTTTCTGCAATCTTTACCACAGCAGAATTATTTTGCCGGTAATACACAGCAAATTGTAGAGAAGATTGGGAATTGGTTTAAAAATTGGGATTAGCGGCGATTAAGGGAAGGAGGGCTGAGAGGTTGAAGAAGTATAATTGGCCAATTATACCTGATGTTTTGCCAATGTTAATAATTTTTACAGTTCTTACTGTAATCGTATCTTTCTTTTGGGGAATAAGGGTGGCTTTGTTTCCGCTGACTTTGGTCTTCTTTACTTTATATTTTTTTCGTAACCCCACCAGAAAAATTATGGCGCAGAATAATGAAATTGTTTCTCCGGCTGATGGTGTTATTTTAGCCGTAGAAGAAGTTGAGGAAAAAATTTATTTAAATAGGTCGGCGATTAAAGTGAGTATTTTTTTAAGTATTTTTAATGTGCATGTGAATAGAGTCCCTGTAGCGGGAGTGATTGACTATCTTAACTATCACCCCGGTAAGTTTATCCCTGCTTTTAAATCTCACGCCTCACATTTAAATGAGCGCAACTATGTGGGGATTAGATGTGAGAATAATACGAATTGGGCTGTTCTTGTTGTCCAGATTACCGGTTTTATCGCTCGCCGTATTGTTTGTTGGGTAAAAGTTGGGGAAAGACTGGGGCAAGGTGATTTATTAGGGATGATTAAATTCGGTTCTTGTACAGAGCTGTATTTACCGGTTGATTCAACAGTACTGGTAGAAAAAGGGCAAAAAGTACGGGGAGGAGAAACAATAATTGGGAGGTTTATGCAATGAATAAACGTTTATTACCCAATATTGTAACGTTATCAAATCTTATTTTGGGTGTTATTTCTTTGTGGTTGACGATGGAAGAACAATATACAGAGGCTGCCGTGGCCATTTTATTGGCGATGATTTTGGATGGTCTGGATGGACGGTTGGCCAGACGGTTTAAAGTAACCTCAGATTTTGGGAAGGAATTGGATTCATTATCAGATTTAGTATCTTTTGGTGTAGCACCGGCGCTTTTAACATATGCGAGTGTTCTGTATCTGCTGGGGTATATAGGTTTGTGCTTAGCCATAGTTTTTGCTTTGTGTGGGGCGATTAGATTAGCTCGTTTTAATGTTTTAAATATAAAAACACATTTTATAGGTATTCCCATCACCTTTGCTGGTCCTTTGTTAGCTTTATTTGTTTTGTTATCCAATCGTTTGCCCTTTTATTTTTATCCGCTGATGACGCTTCTTCTTTCTTATTTAATGATTAGTAAGCTTAAAATCCCTAAGTATTGATAATTTGCTTAGGAGATAATAAGTGCATATTTCCCCTTGTCCCACATATAAATGATTGTGGACGAGGGGGGAAAAGATGATGTTTTTTAGTGCACTTTTATCTTTTAGTGCAGGATATTTTTTAAATGAGGAAAAATCTCTGGCAAGATTGTGTAAAAATCTTGGTTATACTCATGAAGGATGGTTCGTTTTACACGATCAAAGGGGTTTTTTTATTTATTTTATTTTTATTTTTCTGTCTTTTTTCAAAGGTTGGTTCTGGAGTACTGTTTGCCAAAGTTCTTTTAATTTTTGGTTTCTCCTAGTTGGCATGTATCTTTGCGGTAATTTTGCGGCTATAGATTATCAGCGCAGATTTCATTTTACTTTTTGGTGTACATTGGCGGGAACTCTGCTAGGGTTAAACAAAGTTTTGTTTCAAATCTTGTTAACCGCAGTTGTTGTTTTTTCTTTATTAAGTTATATTTTTCAAGAAATCGTCACCTTTGGGGGTGGAATTAATAAAATAAGGGGAAAGAAGGAAAGAGGGTGACGGACATGAAAAATATAAAAGCTTTGATTTTTATCCCTTTACCCCGGTTTTTGTCTAGGTTGTTTAAAAAAAAGGGTAAATAAAAAAAGGAGTGTTTTTCAGTGGCCTCTGAAAAACACTCCTTTTTTAATGGGAAATCAAGCCAATCCCAATAATCCCGCCTAAGAAGCTAGAAACTATCGTGGAAACAATTTTTTTCAAAATTAAAGGAAAGGTAAGTAAAGAGGAATCTAAGCAAAGACAGAAACATAAGATTAGAAGAAAATAGGAGAAGCTTACAGTTGTACTATATAGTAACCCTTTATGTCCGGCAGTGTGGGCAGCAATTGTTGAGCCAAGAAACATACTAATAAAAAAAACAAAGGTAGAAAAACCGGATAAGAGACTTTCGGAGAGGGGCGTGTATTGTAGAAGCAAACTGAAGATAATACTGAGGATTATCGTTATGATGATAGACGAGAGGAGTCCCTTGAAAACATAGGAGATCTGCAAACTTTCTAACGAGGGTAATTTTTCAGTCATCTTTAATCACCTCCAAGAGCTATTTAAGATAACATTATGCCTTTTCGGATGAATTAGAATAAGTTTTGTTAAAGAAACTTCTTAATTTAAAAGAGAGCAGAAGGAAATGGAAAATTTATGTAGAACTTAATATTCTTAACTGGAAAAATATGGTGTTAAGGAGATGGGTAATTATGTTTAAGTCAATCATCAAGCTGCTCAAGAAAAAGTTGTTTTCTTTGTATTGTCTTACTTTTTCTACTTTATATAGGATAGGGGGTAATTATCACAAGGCTATTTTTTATTTGGATAAACTTACTAGAAATGATGAGGTTAGTAGTGTTGTTTGGTGGAAACTAGGGAACCTTTTAGGGATAGAGGGTCATTGGGCGGAAGCTAAAAAAGCTTTTTTGCAGGCGCTGCGTCGTAATAAAAGGAATCCTCAATATTTGTATTGTTTAGGAAAGATCGAGGAAAATAGTGGCAATGCCAAGGGAGCCATCAGCATATATGACCAGGTTTTAAGACATCAAGAGAATTCTGGACCGACTCTTTTAGCTAAGGGTAATTTATTAATGAAGAAGGGGAATTTTGGGGAAGCAGTGCCTTGTTTTTATAAATTAATGCAGCTGGAACCTCATAATCCGGAGATTTATAATAATATCGGGTTATGCCAGTTGCAGCTTAATCAGCTTGAACTAGCAGAAAGTTTTTTCGAAAAGGCTTTTATTTTAAAACCGAAAGATGCCGTAATTGTATATAATTATGGTATGGTTATGTTAAAAAAGGGTTATTATGAAAAAGCTATTGAAGTAATAAGTAAACTGATTGTCGAAGATAGAGTAGAAATCTTTTCTTCCCTAGGATATTGCTATAGTTTTTTAGGGAAATATGCAGAAAGTCTTACCTTTTATAAAAAAGCTTTGCAAATCGCGCCACATTATCAAGAAAACCTAATTAATTTGGCTTGTACTTATGCTAAAATGGGCGAGAATGGGAAAGCTTTGGAAATACTTAAAAAGCTCTTGCGTGTGAATCCTTATGATGTTAATCTTTTAAATAATATTGCTTGGATTTATGAAAATCTAAAGAATTATGGGGAAGCAGAGCAAAATTATTACCGCGGTCTTGCTTTAGCTCCACAGGATCCTCATTTAATGTATAATTTGATTTGTTGTTTGCATAAACAGAATAAACATTGTGAAGCCATGGAAATGATTGCTTTATTAAAAAAGATTCCGGAATGGAGTAGTATGGCTTGGTCTTCTTTAGCTCATATTTATGAAAAAATGGGTGAGAAAAATCTTGCTGTGGATTGCTATAATAAGGCTCTTGGTTTAAACTAGTATTTAGT
>JAQVYD010000057.1 GCA_028709105.1 Clostridia bacterium | reverse complement strand
GGGAAGCATTACCATGAACGGGGCGCATCAAACCGTTCACGGTCGAGTCATTGGTAAGGAGGTCGCTTTCAATGGCAGTAATAACCGTATCATCAGCGGAACAAGTGAGTTAGCAAGTCTTCCCGCAGGTTCTGTGAAACTTATTAAATAAAAAATTGCGTCCCGCCATCTCCCCTAATCTTCTTATTGGGCAAGCAATTGACCTTTTTTACAACAGAGAGCAAGAGCAGGCAATTCTCCTTTTAAAAAAAGCTGTTTTAAGCTTTCTTCCTCATAATCATCCGTAATAAAAAAGTATAAATCCGCCTTATAATTGGGCTTAATCATCCCTAAATCCGTATTCCCCGTCACCTTAGCCGGATAACCGGTAAGGTAAGCAGCTAATTCCTGCAAAGAAGCTGTCCCTGCCAATAATTTTTCTTCAGCTAACCCCAAAGGCAAAAGATAAATTTTACTCATGGCCGGTAATTGTTTCTGCACATAGTAAAAAGTTTTTTGCGGACTTTCCCCTCTCTGTTGAGCTACTTGTGCTAGATTGAGCCCGCAATAAGGTTCATCCTGAAAATAAAGATAAGAAGACGGATAACGAGGATAACTTGTCCTCAAAAGATGTTCTAGTATACCCCCACCCACACTCTCAGCCTTCTCCATATTTACAGGTCTTACTGGCATCGGCATTACAGTCAGACCACCGGCATCAAATGCCGGAGAATCTACTTCCGACACAGACCCTACCTCGACGATACATCCATCCCTAATGGCAATATCGCCGCGGAACCTTTCTTTTTCGCCCGTACCATCTAAGATCAGCGCATGTTTAATTACTAAATCATACAGTTCATTCGTCTGTCCAAACTGCAGCTCACCTTCTGCTGAGAGCGAAGTAAAAACAAAAAAATAAAAACAATAGCTTATTAAAGCAACTAACCCAAACAAGAAGACAATTTTTATCTTGCGCAAAAAAATCGTCCTTTCCTTCATTTTTCATAATCTTCTAGATCCTATTACAACTACAGATTGCACAACAGTTTCCATTCTTCTAAGTAAAAAGAGATTATACCAACCCTGCTGATTGAGCGTAAAAAAGAAGAAAAATCATCAAGGTATTCCAGACAGCATGAGCCACCATAGAAGTATAAAGAGAACCGGTCCTAATGTAAAGCAGATTCAACCAAATTCCACCAATGGTGATCGGGATAAACCTAACTAAATCAAAATGCAGAACACTAAAAAAAATACTCGTAAGAATTACCGCCGGCAGTTTGCCGGTTATTTTACTTACCGCAGGATAAAGAAAGCCGCGGAAATAAAGCTCCTCACTAAACGGAGCGGCCACAGCAACAATTAACAGGCATAAAAACCGCTCCCACCCACTCCCGGCAGTCCTGAATACATCAACAATCGCTTGTTCCTCTACCTCAAAAGGAAAAAACAAACTAATAATGGCTACGAGAATTGCCATAATAAAAAAGAGTAAAACGCCTTGACTAATACCAATTAGTAACCAATTTTTCCCTGCTCCTTGCTTTAATCCTACCTCACGCCAAGCTAAGTGATATTTCAACTTTAAGATTAAACCAATCAAGAGAAAAAAGAAAACCGCGATCAACAAACTATTCCAAAAAATTTGTCCCAAATAAACATTACCCGGACTAATAAGCTGACTTAAATGATTAAACCAAGCCATTTTGGAAAAAGGCAAAATCCATTTCGTACTCAAAATAACAGCAAAAACCAATAAAGCCTCTAGAACTGACCAACTTGGCTTTTGCTTATCTTTTTCTTTCTCCACATCATTGCCCTCTTTTTTCACATGATTGCTTTCATTATATCATCTTCTTTTGCCAAAAATGAATTGCCCCATGCTCAGCCGCATAATAAGCTTCCTGTACTGCTTCGGAAATAGTGGGATGGGGGTGGATACATTTTACCAGTTCTTCCACCGTAGCCCCTAATTTCATCGCTGTTACCGCTTCAGCGATTAACTCTGTAGCTGAAACACCGCAAAGATGAACCCCTAATAACGTTTGAGAACTATCATCTATAATCACCTTAACAAAACCCTTTGTTTCTCCCTCCAACTGAGCCTTGCCATTAGCCGCCAGCGGGAACTTCCCGACTTTGCTTTCCGGACATTTTTCCCGAGCCTCTTTTTCTGTTAAGCCGACCGAGGCTATTTCCGGGAAAGAATAAACACACTGCGGGATAACCCGATAATCCATCTTTTGTTTCTGCCCCAAAATATTTTCTACCGCCACAAGGGCCTCGGCAGAAGCTTTATGAGCTAACATATATTTCCCATTGACATCACCAATAGCATAAATCTGAGGCACACTGGTACGCAAAAATTCATCAGTAATAATGGCACCTTTTTCTGTCTTTAGACCTAGCTTTTCTACGTCAATACCCTCATAACAAGGCGTCCTGCCCACAGAGACAAGGATTTTCTCACCTTTTAATTCCTTGGTTTTTCCTTCTTTTTCTATGAAAAGAGTGTCCCCTTTTATCTCTACAGCTTTTGCCCCAGTATATAAACCGATTCCATTGCCTTTTAAAATACGTGCTGCTTCTAAAGCAATCTCTTCATCCATATGCGGCAGAAGCCTTTCTTCCATTTCGATAATCGTTACTTCCGCCCCCAGTTCGTGAAAAATAAGGGCAAATTCTACACCAATAACCCCACCGCCTAAAATCAGCAAAGAAGAAGGTACTTCTTCTAAAGATAACGCTTCATCACTGGTGATCACGGCAGAAGAATCTATCCCCGGCAAAGGAAGCCGTCTAGGCCTAGAGCCTGTAGCAATAATTACCTGACGCACCTGATAGGCTTTATCCTCGACCCAAATCAAATCTGGACGTTCCTCCATTACAGCTCTGCCCTGAATAACTTGCACACCGTGTTCCTTTAAAAGACCGGCTACACCCTTTGTCACCCGCATGACCGCTGCATTTTTCCTTTGTTGTAGTTTTGCTATATCTATTTTAGCCTCACTTAAATCTACTCCTGTAATCGCCATCCGCGATAGCTTTTGCAACTCTCGCCAAGTCTTCACACTTTGTAAAAGAGTCTTCGTGGGGATACAACCTCTATTTAGACAAGTACCACCTAACTTCTCCTTTTCAAAAAGAACTATTTTCCGCCCTAACTGAGCCGCCCTAATCGCCGCCACATAGCCTCCCGGACCACCACCAATTATCCCTAGGTCATAATTTTCTACATTTATTTCTTCCTTTAATGGCACTCTCACCACACTCCTTCCCGCCTTTTCTTCTACATTATGATTATAATTCCCTGCCCTAAAAAATACTTATTACTTACTTTTTTAAGCACATGATGAAGGGACGTTTCCTTTACGAAACGTCCCTTCATCATGTGCTATAAGATAAAGAAACTAGTGTCTGCCTACCGCTCTGGTTCCTGTTTATCCACCGTCGAGCCTGACCTTCCTTGTGTTTCAACCATTGTAGTTAATCGCTCATTAACATTCCCTTTATTCTGTAGTGCCCTATTTGTTTTAATAAGTAGTGATTCTCGCGGTTCATCACCGTGTTGTCTATCTAACCTTTGATTCATTTCCTGAAGCAATGACCTCTGACGGTCAAATTGAGACCATTTTTCATAAATCTGTGCATACAATTTCTCATTCTGCAACATCTTATCCATAATTGGCCATAAGTATTTATTTATGGGGCTATCACTAAAATACTTTCTCTCAAGATATATTAATCTATGCAAATCCTTTCTCGTAAAGTTTTGCTTTATTTCCCAAGCCGGCAGCTTTGCTATTTTTTCCGGATTATCCAAAAGTGCTTTCAGCCGTAAATAATCAGCTTGTAATTCCCTAGCGCCTCTTCCAAGCTTTGCCCGCTCACTAAGTTCATTTTCTATTCTACTTCCCATCATTATTAGTTTGGAGCTTATATGCCGAGTTTTTTCAACGTCTTTTAATCGTTTTATCCATTTATCATGTATAACTTGTATTTCATTATCATATATCTCATTATTGACTTCTTGCGAATTATATATCGAGTAATAAACATCAGATGTTCGGGATTCTATATTAATTTCATGGATCGCATTTAATAACGATTTCTCTTCTTTAGACCATTGCTTCGCCTGATTTAGTCTTTCTATAAACTGAGCTGCCAATCCCCTGACTGCTTCCGGAAAAGATGGTTCATGGTAAAATTCACTATAATCTTTTAGTGCAGCTTCAATTTCTTTTACAGGACCATCAAAATCATTCTCTGGACTTCCCATCAATATCGCCTCTTTTGGCTACATTATTTTCATATTTCCCAATCTTGCAATTACTACACCAGTGCCTGTTGACGATGAAAACAGATGTTTTCTAAAGGAGGTGGTAACTTTTCTGAGAGATATTCAGCACTGCTTAAGTCCTGCTTTGCAAAATCAAACCATTCTTTAGCTATGCTGTTTTTATCCATAAAGCCTCACCCCTTCTTGAGCAATTGTTCTTTCGAGTGTAGACAATAACTTACGCTGCTGAAAGTCGCTAGCCCTACGTACAAGAATATTAATCGGTTTCTTTTGTTCTTGATAAAGGACCCTGTCAATAATCTGCATAGCTTCAAGGGGACGAATACTATCATCCGGGATTACTACACAGATATCAAAGTCACTGTCTTCTGAAAATATTCCCTCGGCATAAGGACCAAAAAGATATATCTCTTCAGTTTCCACCGTATGCAAAATCGTTTGTTTAATCTTTTCCAACTCATTCCTAATTTGCATATCCATATAATCACCCGCTTCATTAAGATAGTAATTAAGACCAACAGGAACTCTGTTCAAGTATCACCTACCGCTCTGATGCCCTCTCGTTCCGTACAACCTTACTTGTTCTAATAAGTGAAGCCTCCTCCGGTTCATAACGAGTTTGCTCATCTAATCTCGTATTCATTCTATTTAGCAAGTCCTTCTGTCTATCAAGTTCTTGCTTCTTTTTCTTATCACTTTGTACCGTCCTGTTGATTATCTCAGACAGTGACTCCCGAGGTTCATCACTATATTGCCTATCTAATCTCTCGCTCATTCCCTCAAGCAAAGCTTTCTGTCTGTCATGTTCTCTTTCAAAATTATCTAACTTTCTCATTACTTATCATCTCCTTAGATTCTATTTTTTAATATTTCTTATTTTAATAATGATTATAATAAGGTTAGCGGCTAATCCTTTCGGTTATCGGCAAATTGCCCTTGCTTTGCCCTGTTTCCTTCTCCCCAACAGCTCGTTCAGTCGTCCATGCTTCGAGAAGTTGCCTTTCCTCCTGATACAACCTTTTTCTAACCTCTTCTAAAGCTTTTAATCCTTTTCCTTCATTATATTGTGCATAAATCCTTTCCAGATTTTCTAAAGTTACACATTGCTCTCTGTAAAATCGCTCTGCATAGAAAGTACCTGTTTCTTTACAAATAATTGTATATACAGCTTTTTTCCATAAAGCGGCTCTCTCCCTAAGATCATTTATTATTTTTTCAGCCTCTTCAATATTTTTTCTTATTTGTTGCGCTACATACGGACATTTTTCATTTATTAAGTCTTGATACATATTTTCTAGCACGGGTTCAAATATTTTGTCTATATTCTCCAGTGTATCCTCATATTTCTGCTCTATTTTACGAAACATCCCATCCCTTTCTGTATCACTATTGCCTATCTGTTCTGGGAAATCCCCACCTTCGTAATATATCGGAATCTGTTCAGCTGTAGCTATGAGTTGCTCTAGTTGATAATCCTTCTCTATTTTGGGCAGAGCATTCAAATCTTCTATCTCAAAATCGTTTGGTTTTTGTGGACGAAATAACTTTTCTAAATTATCCAATAATCCCATCACAGGTCATCTCCTTATGTTCAATTTTTTCGATATTTCCCTTTATAATAATTGTACCATATTTTTAATATTTTCAGAATAAGACTTTTGCCCATTCCTCTGAGAAAAGATGCTGTCCCGTTTCCCCCGTTTCTTTGCTGAGTACAGCTAAACAGACTTAACGAAAGCGAAGCTGAGAAAACAAAGAGACTGACAGGACGTCAGACTCAACCCTCGCATGTACAGGATGTACAGTCGAGGGTGATTTGTTTTATCCTGAGCTGAGTTCTAGTCTGTTCTCGTACGAAGCACGAAACGGGAAACGGGACAGCATCTTTTCCTATTTTAATTTCTCTTGCAGCAGTTTATTCACAACACCCGGGTTGGCCTGGCCTTTCGTTTCCTTCATAATCTGCCCCACCAAAAAGCCGATCGCTTTCTTCTTCCCTCCCCGAAAATCTTCTACAGATTGAGGGTTAGCATCAATTACCCTATCCACAACTGTTACCAAAGCTCCCTCATCAGAAATCTGCACCAATCCTTTTTCCTTAATAATTATTTCCGGGTCTTTTCCGGTAGCAAACATCTCCGCAAAAACAATCTTGGCGATTTTCCCACTGATTTTCCCCTCATCTTGCACTTGCAATAATATTGCCAACTGCTGAGGAGTGACCTTACTTTGGTCAATCTCCATATTATTAGCATTTAACAACCCCAAATACTCCACCATCATCCAATTCGCTATCGCCTTTGGTTTATTATAGAAAGTCACGGTCTCATCAAAAAATTCAGCTAAGACTTTGCTCCCCGTAAGCACCCCGGCATCATAGGCGGAAAGCCCTAACTCCTTCACTAAGCGTTCTTTTCGCGCCTCCGGAAGTTCAGGTAAAGATGTTCTTATTTCTTCCACCCATTCAGATTCCAGAATAATCGGCGGCAAATCCGGATCCGGGAAATAGCGATAATCATGGGCCTCTTCTTTACTCCGCATCACCGTCGTCATCCCTTTTCCTTCATCCCAAGCCCGCGTCTCTTGGACAATGATCCCGCCTTCTTCCAAAACCTCTTGCTGTCTTTCTATTTCATATTCCAAAGCCCGCTCTAAAGCTCGAAAAGAATTCATATTCTTAATTTCCGTTTTTGTCCCTAATTTCGAAGAACCTACAGGGCGCAAGGAGATATTGGCATCACAACGTAATGAACCCTCTTCCATCTTCACATCGGAAACCCCGGTATATTCAAGAACAGCCCGCAACTGCTCCAAAAAAATACGTGCTTCTTCAGCTGAACCCAGATCCGGCTCGGAGACAATCTCAATCAAACCTGCCCCTCCCCGGTTATAATCAGCTAGTGAATACTGCGAAGAAGTAATACTGTTCCCACTATGCACCAATTTCCCGGCATCTTCCTCTAAATGAATCCTGTTAATCCTGATTTTCTTCTTTTTTCCGTTTACTTCAATTTCCAGATAACCTGTTCGACAAATAGGCATGTAGTACTGAGAAATCTGATAAGCTGTAGGCAAATCAGGATAAAAATAGTTTTTCCGATCAAACTTACTATATGATTCAATCGCACAGTTTAGAGCTACTCCGGCACGAACTGCATACTCTACAACTTTCTTGTTTAGTACGGGCAATGCCCCCGGAAGTCCTAAACAGACAGGACAAACATGAGTATTCTCTTCGCCACCAAATTTGGTCGGACAAGAACAAAATATTTTCGTTTTTGTTTTTAATTCTACATGAATTTCTAAACCAATGACAGCTTCTAACTCTGCTCCCATCTTAGCTCACCCCTTTTCCCTTAAGTCTAAGTCGTGTCAGTTCTGTATTTTGCTCTAAAGTATAACCTACCCTCAACAAAGTCTCTTCTCCAAAAGCTCGGCCCAGTAACTGTAACCCCACAGGACGTCCCTGTACAGTTCCCCAAGGCAAAGACAAAGCCGGTATTCCCGCTAAGTTTGCAGGGCTGGTAAAGATATCCAGGTTGCCAGTCAACACTTGTTTCTGTTTCTCAGCAAAATTAAACGCTACGGTAGGCGTAGTCGGGATAAGTAAACAATCATAGTCTTGAAAAACCCTTGCCAAATCTTTTTTAATTAAAGTCCTTACTTTCAGGGCTTTCAGATAATAAGCAGCATATTGTTCAGAACTCAAAACATAAGTCCCTAAGATAATCCTTTTCTTAACCTCTGCTCCGAAACCTTGGCTCCGCGTCTTTTTGAAGAGAGCATCCATATCTTCACCTTCTACTCGTAAACCATACCGTACCCCATCGTAACGAGCCAAATTGGAACTAGCTTCCGCCGCCGCAATAATCTGATAAGCAGCAAGTACTGCTTCGTGATGAGGTAGAGAAACCTCTTCACAATGAGCACCTAATTCCTCTAATTTTGCCGCCGCCTGTTGAACAGAAGCAAGAATCTCTGGAGCAAGACCGCCCCGTAAATATTCTTTAGGTAGTCCGATTTTCAAACCTTGGACATCATTAATTAAAAACTCGGTAAAATCAGGAGCTTTGCCTGATAGCGAAGTAGAATCCAGTGGGTCATGCCCAGAAATAGCATTCATCACTAAAGCACAATC
>JAQVYD010000056.1 GCA_028709105.1 Clostridia bacterium | reverse complement strand
GAATACAGTTTGGCGACAAGATTATCATAACCGCGGTCAAGGTGATAAATATTGGAAATGACTGTCTCACCCTCGGCAACCAAGCCGGCAATGGCTAAAGCCGCTCCTGCCCGCAGGTCTGAAGCTTTGACTTGTGCCCCTGTTAATTTTTCCGTACCTTCTATAACCGCGCTGCGCCCCTCGATGCGAATATTAGCACCCATGCGGCGTAGTTCTTCGGCATGCATAAAACGATTTTCAAAAACCGTCTCCGAAATTATGCTCGTACCTTGAGCTACCGCCAGTAAAGACATAAACTGTGCCTGCATATCAGTAGGGAAACCGGGATACGGCAAAGTTTTCAGGTCAATCGCTTTAAATTCACCTTTACTTCTCACTCGTAAGCCTGTTCCCTCTTCTGCTACATCTACCCCGGCTTCGATTAATTTGGCAACTACCGGTTTGAGGTGATCAATAATCACATTTTCTAAAAACAAGTCACCACCGGTAATGGCTCCGGCAACCAAGAAACTTCCGGCTTCGATTCGATCGGGAATAACCGTATGGTTTGTGGAGCCAAGACTTTTAACACCCTCAATCTTGATTACTTTTGTTCCGGCGCCGACAATTTTCCCCCCCATACTATTAATAAAGTTCGCTAAATCTACTATTTCAGGCTCTTCAGCGGAATTTTCGATAATGGTAGTCCCCTGAGCGAGAGCACCGGCCATCATAATATTTTCTGTCGCTCCCACGCTGGGATAATCTAAATAGATCCGCGCGCCTTTTAAGACAGGAGCTTCAGCTAAAATATAACCATGCTCCATGGTGATGTGCACCCCTAAGGCTTCAAAACCCTTCAGATGTAAATCTATCGGCCTTGTGCCAATCGCACAACCTCCGGGCATGGATATTTTAGCTTTCCCTAAGCGAGCTAAAAGCGGACCCATCACTAAAACAGAGGCCCGCATTTTTTTGACATAATTATAAGTAGCTTCATAATTATAAAGTTCTTGACAATTTGTTTCAATGATCGCGGAAGAATCCCCCATGTTCAGCTTAATCCCTGCACCCAATTCACGCAAAACATCACAGATAATCTCTACATCAGCCAACCTAGGGACATCCTGAATAGTGCAAGTCCCTTCTGATAAAAGAGAGGCAACGATAATCGGCAGAACAGCATTTTTTGCCCCGCTGACAACTAGTTTACCCTGTAAAGATCGGCCACCATAAATAATAATCTTATCTGCTTCATTTTCCTGACAACAAATCCGTTTTTTTATCATTTTATTTAATCTCCGGCAAAATTTTTAACTAACTCACGTTACTATTATTCGGGAAAGAAGAGATAATTCCCTTTATCTTTTACAAAAATATTGTTGTTATTTTATGCCAACAATTATCTTTATCTTTATTTTCCCCAGTTTTGTATTTTTAAAGCAGAGGTAAAAAAGACAATGCATAATGAAAAGATTAAAACAGATGCGCCACAGTCTTTGGGACTATGGCGCATCTGTTTTAGGTTAATTGCTTAAAAAGCAATTGTTCTCTAATTTCGCCATAAAGAACAAGAATCCTGCTATTTCGCTAATATTTTTATTCGCAAAATATGGCTTGCTTGTTAAGTTTAGTTATTTTACTTAGAAATACATTTATAGTGAACAGCCTTTAAACGAGCGAGAGCCCGATGTAAAGCAAACTCTGCACGATGTACATCAAGACCGGGCGGTTGCTTATAGAGACGTTTCTCGGCACGTTCTTTCGCCGCCTGCGCCCTGGCGACATCAATGTCCTCAGGTCTTTCGGCTGTATTCACCAAAATAGTGATGACATTATCGGCAACTTCCATAAACCCATTACTAATCGCTAAAACAAAAAACGTCTCGCCTTGGCGATATTTAACAATCCCCGGCTGCAATCCCGTAATGAGCGGAGCATGATTAGGCCATACACCCAAAAAGCCTTCCGTAGCCGGTACAATCAGCGAGGTCGTCTTTCCCTTGAGCATAATCCGTTCCGGTGTAATCACTTCAAAGTTGAGGACGTTAGCCATATTATCCCTCCAGTTCCCGGGCTTTGGCTATAACTTCATCAATATTTCCCACCATATAGAAAGCTTGTTCAGGTAAATCGTCATGCTTCCCCTCTAAAACCTCTTTAAAACCATTGATTGTTTCTTTCAGCGGTACATATTTTCCTGCTGTCCCGGTAAACTGTTCTGCCACAAAGAAAGGCTGTGACAAAAATCTCTGGATTTTACGTGCCCGATCCACAGTAAGCCGGTCATCTTCCGATAGTTCATCCATCCCTAAAATAGCAATAATATCTTGCAGTTCCTTATAACGTTGTAAGATTTTCTGGACACCACGCGCTACTTCATAATGCTCTTTTCCTAAAGTTACCGGATCCAAAATCCGCGAAGTAGAATCAAGCGGATCTACAGCCGGATAAATTCCTAATTCCACAATCTGACGGGAAAGAACCGTGGTCGCATCTAAATGCGCGAAGGTTGTCGCCGGAGCAGGGTCGGTCAAGTCATCAGCCGGCACATAAATCGCCTGCACTGAAGTGATCGAACCATTCTTCGTAGAAGTAATCCGCTCCTGCAAATTCCCCATTTCTGTAGCTAAAGTAGGCTGATAACCAACAGCGGAAGGCATCCTGCCCAATAAGGCCGAAACCTCGGAACCTGCTTGAGTAAAGCGGAAGATATTATCAATAAAGAGCAAGACGTCTTGACCTTCTACATCACGGAAATATTCGGCCATCGTTAGTCCTGCCAGCCCCACTCTCATCCGCGCTCCCGGCGGTTCATTCATCTGACCGAAAACCAAGGTAGTTTTGTCAATAACGCCTGATTCCTTCATTTCATTCCAAAGGTCATTCCCTTCACGCGTCCGTTCGCCCACACCGGCAAAAACAGAAAAACCACCGTGTTCATAAGCAATATTACGAATAAGCTCCATAATTAAAACTGTTTTTCCCACACCGGCACCACCAAAAAGACCGACCTTCCCACCTTTGGCATAAGGAGCCAAGAGGTCGATTACCTTAATCCCTGTTTCCAGAATTTCTGTGGCCGGTTCTTGGTCTTTAAGAGCGGGAGCAGGTCGATGAATCGGCCATTTTTCTTCAATCTGCACAGCTCCCTGTTCATCAATAACCTTGCCGATCACATTAAACATCCGTCCCAAAGTATCCTTACCAACAGGAACAGCAATCGGTTGTCCCGTATTCTCGGCAGCCATCCCCCGCTGTAAACCATCCGTAGAAGACATCGCCACACAGCGCACCAGGTTGTTTCCCAGATGCTGCGCCGCTTCCAAGGTTAAATTGATCTTTCTTTCGTCTTCCTTAACTATAATGGCGTGGTAAATATCAGGCAACTGTCCAATAGGGAACTCAATGTCTACAACAGGACCGATTACCTGCACAATTTTTCCTGTGGAAACCATTTTTACACCCCCTAGATAACAATTCATAATGCATAATTCATAATGAAAAGACAAAAACATAAAACCTAAAACAAATTCATAATGAAATTATTGGGCTAAAGCATTAGCCCCGCCTACAATTTCTGAGATTTCGCGAGTAATTGCCGCCTGACGTGAACGGTTGTAGGAAAGATTCAGCTTATCCAGCATTTCCTCGGCATTATCGGTAGCTGAAGTCATCGCTGCCATTCTGGCTCCATGCTCACTAGCTTTAGCCTCTGTGAGAAAATGCAAGATTGTGTTATTGATATATTGAGGCAGAAGGATTGTTAATACTTCCTGCGGAGCAGGCTCATAAAGATATTCTACTTCGTCCTCCCCCTTTTCATAAGGAAGCGGTAAAAGCTGTTTGCTTACCGGATGCTGCTGCACCGTAGTCACAAACTCTTGGTAAACTAAATAAACCTGGTCATACTGACCTGCCAAATAGCTGTCGACAACTAGCTTGGCCAGCTGCTGCGCCTCACTAAAGGTGGGCACATCATTGATCCCGGCAAGAGCAGTTTTAATCTTTTGCTGACGATGACGCAAAAAGTCCCGTCCTTTATTCCCGACGGGAATAAACTCGACGTTGATTCCCTGTTCACTAAGTTGGGAGGCTTCCTGTAAAGCTAATTTCTGCACATTGGCATTATAGCCGCCGGCTAACCCCTTATCTGCCGTAATGAGGATTATAGCCGCATTTTGCACAGGCCTTTCTACTAACAAGGGGTGCGCTATCTCTCCTGCCGAAGCCACAATTCTTCCCAAAATTTCCTCCAACTTATTCATATAAGGGCGAGCGCTTATTGCTGCTGTCTGTGTTCTTCTCAGCTTAGAGGCCGCAACCATTTTCATCGCCTTGGTGATTTGCTGAGTACTCTGCACACTCTTAATCCGACGCTTAATATCCCGTACACTGGGCATTCTTTCACCACCTTTTTTACAGGTTTAGTCTCCCCTGCTTAAAGCTTGAACGAATCTTTGTATTCTTTAATCGCTGCTTTGAGTTGTTCTTCCAATTCCGGCGTAAGTATTTTTTGGTCTTTAATCCCGCTAAGGATCGCTTGTTTTTCGCCATTGTGCATGAATTTGAGGAAACCTTCTTCAAAGTCTTTCAGTTTCTCGATCTCGACATCATCTAAATAGCCATGCACAGCACAATAAATCACGACAACCTGTTCTTCTACAGGCATCGGTTCATATTGTCCCTGTTTGAGGACTTCCATTGTTTTTTTACCTCTGTTCAAACGGGCTTGCGTCGCTTTATCTAAGTCTGAACCGAACTGCGCAAAAGCAGCTAGTTCTCTGTACTGCGCTAAATCTAAGCGCAAGCTTCCGGCGACTTGTTTCATCGCCTTAATCTGGGCAGAACCCCCCACCCTAGATACAGAGATACCGACGTTAATAGCCGGTCTGAAACCTGAGTAGAAGAGGTCTGATTCCAGGAAAATCTGACCATCCGTAATCGAAATAACATTAGTCGGGATATACGCGGAAACGTCTCCGGCTTGAGTTTCGATAATCGGCAAAGCGGTCATAGAACCACCGCCCATTTCCTCACTCAGCTTGGCCGAACGTTCCAGCAGCCGCGAATGTAAGTAAAAAACATCACCGGGATAAGCTTCGCGTCCCGGGGGACGGCGTAAAAGCAAAGAAAGCTCACGATAAGCTACCGCTTGTTTGGAAAGGTCATCATAGATAATCAAAACGTCTTTCCCATTATACATAAACTCTTCGCCCATCGCACAACCGGCATAAGGAGCAATATACAACATCGGCGCGGGCTCGCTCGCCGTAGCAGCAACAATAATCGTATAATCCAGCGCCCCTGTTTGCTCCAATTTACGCACAACACCTGCTACGGTAGATGCTTTCTGCCCAATGGCGACATAAATACAAATAACATCGTGACCTTTTTGATTGATAATAGTGTCTATAGCCAAAGCAGTTTTACCTGTCTGGCGATCCCCGATAATTAATTCACGCTGCCCTCGCCCAATCGGTACTAAGGAGTCAATAGATTTTAATCCTGTTTGTAACGGCTGATGGACAGACTTACGATAAACCACGCCGGGAGCCGGACTCTCAATAGGTCTAAATTTGTCTGTCACGATTGGACCTTTGCCATCAAGCGGCTCACCTAAAACATTAACCACGCGCCCAATTAAAGCTTCTCCCGCAGGGACCTGCACAATTCTTCCTGTGCACCTGACTTCGTCACCTTCTTTAATCTGAGTAAAGGGTCCTAAAATAACACAACCGATGTTATTTTCTTCAAGGTTTAAAGCCATCCCATAAATGCCCCCGGGAAACTCTAGCATTTCTCCGGACATCGCCTCATTCAGTCCATGAACACGAGCTACCCCATCGGCAACTTGAATGACGGTGCCAATTTTAGCTACTTCGACCTCCGTATCGTAATTTTCGATTTGCTGTTTTAAGATACTGCTAATTTCCTCCGGTCGGATACCCATTTACTTTTTCACCCCAATCTCTGTTAACTGTGTGCGCTGGAGCTGGTTTTTCAATAAGGACAGCTTTTTGGTGACACTCCCATCAATGACCATATCACCAATTTTTACCTTAATACCACCCAGCAAGGACGTATCGATAATATTTTGCAGCCGCACACTCTTTCCCGTAATCCGAGCAAGCTTTTGCTCTAAATCTCGATAATCCTTAGAGGTCAATTCTACAACTGACCAGACTTCAGCATTAACTATATTACGCGCCTCATCAGCATATTTGTTGTACGCCTTAATCACTTCAAGAAAAAAGGCTTCTCGTCTTTTATCTAAAATTAAATGTAAAAAATTATACACAATGGGACTGGCAAAATCTTTAATCAAAAGGTCCAAGGCCTTCTTTTTTTCCTGTGGTAAAACACGGGGATTGTCTAATAGTTCTTTTACTTGAGGATTTTCTAAAAGAACTTGACGAAATCGTGCCAGTTCTTGTTCATACTGCTCCATGGTCTGTCTTTCTGTGGCAATCATCAAAAGGGCCTGGGCATAACGGCGGGGAATCACGGAAATCATCAAGAAGCATCCCCTGCCTCTGCAATAAATTCGCGGATCAATTGTTCATGTGCTTCCAGATCAATCGTTTGCTCAATAACTTTGCCGGCAGCCATGACCACTAAAGATGCCACTTCATCTCTAAGCTGACGGAGAGCCTCATCTTTTTCCAAGCGAATCATTTCACGAGCTTTTTCAGCCATTCTGGATGCTTCTTCTTGCGCCTGATTAACAAGCTTTTCTCTGGTTTCTTCACCAATTTTCGTGGCTTGGACAATAATTTGCTGCGCATCCGCTTTGGCTTCTTCCATCTGCTTAAGATACTCTTCTTTTGTTTTTTGAGCTTCGGCATTAGCTTGTGCCGCCGCATCCAGATCCTGTTTAATCTCGTCCTTGCGTGCATCCATTGTCTTTAATAAAGGCTTAAACAAAAATTTATTTAAAATGACTACCAAAATTAAAAAATTTATGATAGCCCAAATCATATCTGAAACAGAAAAACTCATTCTTTTCACCTCTCTTTAGGCTATAAGCATACCGGGGGAATCTAGAGGAAGAACGAAGTTTTGCCCCTCCGTTCTTCCTCCACTCCCGCAGCTTCTTTCCTCAAACAGCAGGAATTTTACCCAACAGTAAAAGAGCAATTAAGAGACCGTAAATTGTTAAAGCTTCCATCAAAGCTAAAGCGATAATCAAAGTGGTTCTGATATCGCCGGCAGCTTCCGGTTGGCGGCTAATTGCTTCCATCGCCCTACTTGTAGCATTCCCTTGCGATAGCGCAGGAAAGATAGTGGAAATAGCTATAGCTAAAGCAGCCGCAAGCCCAATTAAACCAGCAGCATCCATGATTAATTTTCCCTCCTTTCATGAAAACACTTTAATAATACTGCAAAAAGATAATGAAAATAAGTAAAGATTATGAAAACCCCAAATGATATGATAAAAACATAGCTAAACACTACCGGGTCAATTTAATGCCCGGCCGTAGCCGTAGAAATATAGATTGAAGCCAATAAGGTAAAAACTAAGGCCTGAATAAAACCAAACAGCAATGATAATAACTGCATCGGCACAGGCAAGAAGAGCGGCATGAGAGAAAACAAGCCCACAATAACCATTTCTTCGCTGTAAATATTGCCGAAAAGACGCAAAGAGAGCGAAAGTGGTTTCGTAAACTCTTCCACAATATTTAAAGGTAACAGAATCGGAATAGGTTGCACAAAATGTTTTAAATAACCCCACCCTTTTTCCTTAAACCCATAATAATGGGTAGCAAAAAAGACGACAATCGCAAAAGCCGCCGTGACACTCAAAGTACTAGTAGGAGCCTGTAGTCCGGGGATGTGTCCCGCTCCCGGCAGCAACCCGGAATAATTAGAAGACAAAATCAGAATAAAAAAGCTTCCTAATACCGGGAAATAACGTTTGGTTTTGGCTTCGTCGCCTATAATACCGGTTAAAAAACCAAGGATTTGCTCCAACCCCATTTCCATAAAAATCTGTAAACGTCTCGTCGGCACTTTTCCCAGTTTTCTAGTAGCCAGAAAAGAGAACACCGTCAAGAAAAGCATCAAGCCCCACATCGTCGTGGTCACACTGGTTACTTCCAGCCCGAAAAGTGTAAAAAGTGCTCCCCCATGTTCTGCACTACCTTCAGCCGCCGCATAAACCGGTGTAGCAAACATTAACCTTTCCCCCCTTTCTAAGCTATAATGAAAAACAAAGTATCTTTAATCAAGTTTCAAGAAGCTTAAGAAATATTTAGGTATCGTCAAGCCAAGTGCTGCCCCAATGAGAGACAAAGTATCTGCAGCAAAGAGAAAATAGGCACCTACTAAAACAATTAGATTCACAACATAACGGACATAATAACAATTGAGTATGATTTTTTCAGTTTTTTCGTGAGTTTCTACTTTTGTTTTCCGTAGTGCGCGCCTTAAGAAATAGTGTTTAACCCCAGCCCCTATTAAACCCCAAGCTAACCCTTTTCCCAGCCCAAGTAACCAT
>JAQVYD010000055.1 GCA_028709105.1 Clostridia bacterium | reverse complement strand
TCCATACTGTTTTCGGAAACTTTGGCAAAGCCCAATTCCTTGGCCACCATTGCCCTATCCAAAGGGAAAGTGGTTCCGGCTAAAGCACCGGCACCTAAAGGCATGACATCAACCCTCTGCCCACAATCCATCAGCCGCTCTAAATCACGTTTGAACATTTCCACATAAGCCAAGAGATGATGCCCCAAGGTTACGGGCTGGGCTATCTGCAAATGGGTATAACCCGGCATAATCGTCTCCGCATGTGCCTCAGCTAATTTCACCAAGGTTTCCACCAAGGCCAATAAAAGCTCCCTCGTCCTTAAGATTTGCTCTTTAACATACATTCTCGTATCAAGAGCTACCTGGTCATTACGGCTTCTCCCTGTATGCATTTTTTTGGCCACAGGACCTATTTTTTCGATAAGTAAAGTTTCTATATTCATGTGAATATCCTCTGCACTTACAGAAAACTGTACCTGCCCTGCCTCAATTTCCGTTAATAAATCCTCTAGCCCGTCTATTATTTGTGCCGCTTCCTCCAGAGCAATAATCCCCGTTTGCCCTAACATCCGCACATGAGCAATACTACCTAAAATATCGTAACGATATAAGCGCCGGTCAAAACTAATCGAGGAATGGAAATCATCCATCAGTTGATCCGTTTCCTTTTGAAAACGGCCTCCCCATAACTTCATGCTTACACCTCCCTCTCTGTTATTTCAACCCGGCTTCTTTTTTCATTAAAGCCTGCACCTTGAGTGGCAAACCAAAGAGATTGATAAAGCCTTCCGCATCCTTTTGATTATAAACCTGGTCTTCACTAAAAGTAGCCAAGTCTTCATTGTATAAGGAATATGGTGACTTCGTACCTGCCGGAACACAATTCCCCTTATAAAGCTTCATTCTTACGGTTCCGGTAACCGTCTTCTGCGTAACATTAACAAAAGCATCCAGCGCCTCACGCAAAGGATGAAACCACACACCGTCATAAACTAATTCCGCATAACGCTGGGCCACCAAATCTTTATAATGCAGAGTCATTCTATCCAAAGTTAACAATTCCAAGTCCTGATGTGCCTTGTAAAGCACAGTTCCCCCAGGAGTTTCATAAACACCACGGGATTTCATCCCCACTAACCGATTTTCCACCATATCGGCAATTCCTACCCCATTCGCTCCGGCTATTTCATTCAGTTTTTCAAGCAACTGCACTGGAGCTAAAGCCTGCCCATTTACAGCGACAGGAGTTCCCTGCTCAAATTGAATCTCTACATAAGTCGCTTGATTCGGTGCTTTTTCCGGCGGGGTAATCATCAGCAGTAAATCATCCAAAGGTTCATTGGCCGGGTCTTCTAAGTCAGCCCCTTCATGGCTCAAATGCCAAAGGTTTCTGTCCATACTATAAGGTCGCTCCTTACTTACAGGAACCGGAATATTCCGCGCCTCCGCATATTCTATTTCCTCTTCCCTCGATTTGATGTCCCAAATACGCCACGGAGCAATAATCTTCATTTCCGGGGCCAAAGCCTTAATCGTAAGCTCAAAGCGGACTTGGTCATTCCCTTTCCCCGTACAGCCAT
The DNA here is from genome assembly GCA_028709105.1 of Clostridia bacterium. GTDB lineage: Bacteria > Bacillota > Peptococcia > DRI-13 > DTU073 > JAQVYD01. Next base: position 7,032 of record JAQVYD010000055.1, on the reverse strand, counting down.
GTGCAATCGCCTCTGCCCCTTCCTCTTGCGCAATCTCCACTATTCTTTTGGCAATCAAAGGGCGGGCAAAAGAGGTTCCCAAAAGATATTTCCCTTCATAAACCGCTCCTGCTTTCAAAGTCGGGAAAATATAGTCAGTCACAAATTCTTCTTTTAAATCTTCAATATAGATCTTGCTAGCCCCTGTTTTGATCGCCTTTTCCTCTAAAGGATCTAATTCTTCTCCCTGCCCTACATCTGCCGCTACGGCAATAACCTCATAACCGTAATTTTCTTTCAGCCAAGGAATAATAATCGAGGTGTCCAACCCCCCGGAATACGCCAAAACTACTTTTTTCATGTTTCCCTTCCCCTTTCTCATCTTCATCATCTCTAATCACTAAACACTAAAAACTAAACACTAAAAACTAAACACCATCTACGCCAGCAGAGCCGCCAAAATAGCCTTATGAGCATGCAACCTATTTTCTGCTTCATCAAATACTACTGATTGCGTACCCTCCAGCACCTCTGCGGTAATTTCTTCCCCTCGATGTGCCGGTAAACAATGCAGAACAATCGCCTCTTTCTCCGCCTGCTTAAGCAGTTCGGCATTAATTTGATAATGCGCAAAAGCCTGACGACGCTCTGCCGCTTCCTTCTCCTGCCCCATACTGGCCCAGACATCAGTGTATAATACCTGTGCCCCTTGTACTGCTTCCTGTGGTTCCCGCACTATCTTTATTTTTTCAGGCTGACCGGCTAAAGACCGGGCCTTAGCTACAACTTCCGGATTCGGCTCATACCCCTCGGGACAAGCGGAGATAACCTCCATCCCCATAATTGCTCCGGCCAACATTAAGCTATGCACCATATTGTTGCCATCACCGATATAGGCCAGTTTAATTCCTTCTAAAGTTCCTAAATGCTCCCAAACCGTTAAAAGATCGGCCAAAGCTTGTGTCGGATGGAAATCATCTGTTAACCCGTTAATCACAGGCACATCGGCATACTTGGCTAAATCTAAGACCTCCTGATGACTGAAGGTACGAATGAGAATACTGTCAACATAGCGCGACAAAACCCTGGCCGTATCCTCAATCGGTTCGCCGCGTCCTATCTGTAAGTCGTTCCCGCTTAAAAACATGGCCAAACCACCTAAGTGAAACATCCCTGTTTCAAAAGAAACACGTGTCCGCGTCGAGGCTTTTTGAAAAATCATCGCCAGAGTCTTCCCTTTTAATACCTGATGGGGGATACCAGCTTTTTGTTTCTTTTTTAAATCTCGGGCTAATTCTAAAAGATACCAGATTTCTTCACGTTTAAAATCAGCTAAAGTAAGATAATCACGACCTTTTAAGTTCATCCTGCACCCACTCCTTAAAATTTGTTATAAAGATGCCTGTGCTTCTGTTAGAGCCTCCCCGATAATCGCCATCGCTTTGTCTAAATCCTCATAAGCTATATTTAAAGGAGGAATTAACCGCAATGTTTTACTCTGCACACAATTAATCAATAATCCTTTTTCTTGACAAAAATCTTGTATCTTTTTCCCCTCAATAAAAAGTTCTATGCCCAGCATCAGTCCTAATCCTCTGACCTCTTTAATTAAAGGATTAGTTTTTTTCAGCGTCAACAGTTTTTCTTGTAAATATTGCCCCTTTTCTGCAGCCTGCTGTGGTAATTTTTCCCCAATAAGTACCGTTAAAGTTGCCAGAGCCGCCGCTGCGGCCAAAGGATTCCCGCCAAAAGTAGCGGCATGCTGTCCCGGCCCCAAGACATCAGCGGCCACCCCGCGGGCGATCAAAGCCCCAATCGGTACACCGCCGCCCAAGCCCTTCGCTAAAGTAAAGGCATCCGGTTCTACACCATGATGCTGATAAGCAAAGAGCTTCCCGGTACGGCCTAACCCTGTCTGTACTTCATCAAAGAGCAATAAAAGGTCTTTTTCTGCACATAAAGCCTTTACCCCGGTCAGATATTCCTTCGTTGCCGGATGAACCCCTCCTTCGCCCTGTACAGGCTCTAAAAGAAGCGCACAAGTCTGTGGCGTAATTGCTTTTTTGAGTGCCGCAAGGTCATTAAAGGGTACATACTTAAACCCCGGCAGCAAAGGCTGAAACCCTTGTTGATACTGAGTCTGCCCCGTTGCCGTCAAAGCCCCCAAAGTCCTGCCGTGAAAAGAATTTACAGCGGTAATAATCTCATAACGATTGGCACCATATTTTTCATAAGACCATCTTCTAGCCAGCTTAATAGCCGCTTCGTTAGCCTCTGTGCCGCTATTACAGAAAAACGCCTTATCACCACAAGAATTATCTGCCAGCATCTTGGCTAATTGCACCTGTGGTTCATTCCAATATAAATTAGAACAATGAATGAGTAATTCTGCCTGTTTTTGGATTGCTTTCACTACTTGGGGATGGCAATGCCCCACATTATTCACAGCAATGCCGCTGACCATGTCTAAATACTTCTTGCCATTAGCGTCCCAGACGTAACTCCCCTTACCCCTTACTAAGGCATAATCATGCCGAGAATACGTCTTCATCACATAATCTAAGCCCATCTGCTTAATTAATTCGTTATTCATACCTTCCCCCTCCTATGTCCTATAATCAGCATTAATCTTGACATAATCATACGACAAATCACAACCCCAAGCTGTTGCGGCAAATTCTCCCGCTTGCAAATCCACCGTGACCACTATTTCTTCTTTTCCCAGAATTCTCCCTGCTTTCACTTCATCAAAAATTAAACCTCTCCCATCCTGTGCTACTAAAAGATCACCCAAAGATACAGTAATATCCTCTGGCACAAACTGTGCCCCTGAATAACCTAAGGCGCAAATAATTCTGCCCCAATTAGCATCCTGCCCAAAAATAGCGGCTTTGACCAAATTAGAGCCGGCGATCGTCCGTGCCGCCTGACGCGCATCTTCTCGACTGGGAGCGTTTATTACCCTGACCGCCAACAGCTTCGTCGCCCCTTCACCATCCCGCGCAATCATTCTCGCCAGAATAATACAAACCTTCTTTAAAGCTGCTGTAAAAGCTTGAAATGCCTCACTATCCGGATTGTTAATCAGTGCATTTCCTGCCTGCCCATTAGCTAAGACGACCAAGGTATCATTGGTGCTTGTATCCCCATCCACCGTAACCATATTAAAGGAGTCCTCATTGGCGATGACCAAAGCCTTCTGTAAACATTCCTTAGTGATAACGGCATCGGTAGTAACAAAACCCAACAGCGTCGCCATATTGGGATGAATCATCCCGGAACCTTTAGCCATCCCCCCTAAAGCGACCTTTTCCCCTCCAATTTCTATCTCTATAGCTATCTCCTTCGCCATTGTATCTGTAGTCATAATTGCTTGAGCTGCTAAAGCTCCGGCTTCAGCAGAAAGATTTTGCCCGGCTTTTTCGATCCCCTGCTTAACTTGATCCATAGGTAAAGGAACACCGATAACCCCTGTTGAAGCTACGAAAAACTCTTCGGCCTTACAACCAGTGACATTCGCAGAAATTTCCGTCATCATCTGCGCATCAGCTAAACCGTCCTCACCCGTACAAGCATTAGCACAACCACTATTCACCACAAAACCCCTCATCTTTTCGCTTAGAGCTAGATGTTGACGTGAAACCTGTACCGGAGCTGCCTGAAACTTATTGGTCGTAAAAACACCTGCCCCCACTGCCGGATATTCGGAAACCACAAGGGCTAAATCATAACGTCCTTTATATTTTATTCCTGCTTGGGCTACGCCCGCTTTAAAGCCCCGCGGAGTCGTAACCCCTCCATTTTTGAACACTTTATAATCCATATCCTTCACCTTCTCTATTATTATCATCAAGATTTAAACCTAAGACAAATGAAAGAACCGTCCCTGCTCTTGCCTAACATATAAAAAATGTTCACCATAACTACTGTTTTAGCCGAGGTACTACCGGAGGGTGACTTATCGGAGGTCAGCTAAACGTCCTTAGCGAAGGTGAGGCTAGTAATGACGAGGTGACGACAAGGATGTCGGCACCAGGGCGAACTGAGCAAGGATGCGAATTGAGCCCGCTCGGCATTACTCCGAACCGAGCTTTAGGACGTTCTGACCAAAGATCTGGGAACCCGAAGGTAGTTCTTGGCTAAAACAGAGGAGTCGAGGTTCGAGCCAAGACAAGCGCAAGAACCGTCCCCAAACTTCAGAGATTCGAAATTTACGTCTTTCTTACAAGGCGGAACGACGAAGGCATCGTTCCCTACCATAACCGAGGATTAAGGGAAAAGCGCCACTTTCGGCAAACCCAGCGTTTCCTCGAAGCCACACATTAAATTCATATTTTGGATGGCCTGCCCTGATGCTCCTTTCGTCAAATTATCAATCACCGAAATAATAATCAGCCTGCCTGTCCTCAGATCTAAAGAGAATCCTAAATCACAAAAATTAGTCCCTTGTACCCATTTTGTATGAGGATACTCACCCTGTGGATAAATTCGGATAAATGGTTCCTCACTATAATACTCTTGATACACTTCCTTAATTTTATCCGCCTCAGCGGTTAGGGGCCTTGTATAAATCGTACTCATCATCCCCCGCGTCAACGGAACCAAATGCGGAGTAAAACTCACCTTGATTTCTTCTCCCGCCGCTGCAGATAACTCTTGTTCTATTTCCGGAGCATGACGATGATGAGGTAAGCCATAGACCTTAAAATCCTCATTAACCTCACTATATAGAGAACCAACCTTTAAACTTCGCCCCGCTCCGCTCACGCCTGATTTACTGTCAATAATAAGAAAACTAGGATCAAGCAATTTTTCTTTTAAAAGAGGATATAAAGCGAGAATTGCCGTCGTCGGATAACAGCCGGGATTCGCCACAAGCTTCGTCTTTTTTATTAATTCCCTGTTAATTTCAGGCAGGCCATAAACAGCTTGCTGCAATAATTCCGCTGCCGGTCCCGTCTTTTTATACCAAGCACGATAAACCTCGGGATTTTTCAGACGAAAATCCGCTCCCAAATCGACAACTTTTTTGCCCTGAGCTAAACATTTTTCCGCATAAGGTACGCTTAAGCCATGGGGTAAAGCTAAAAAAACCACGTCAGCCTGCTCAATTAAGGCCGGGTCATTAGCCTCACGGCAAGTTAAATCCACAATCTGCCGAAAATGAGGATAAACATCAGCATAAGCCTGATTCGCATAACTCTGTGTCCCTAAACCAACCACTTCAACTTCTGGGTGCTGCGCTAACATTCTTACTAATTCCTGCCCCGTATAGCCGGTAGCACCAAGCACACTTACTTTGATCATCTCTAAATTCCACCATCCTTAATCTGTTTAATCCGCTCATTATCTTCTCCATATAATTAAATTAAACCTTTTTATAATTATACATAAACACGCATAATTATTCAACACTATTTAAAAATATTTTTACTCTTGACAGTCTCAATTTAAAAATGTATTATAATACTGTATCAACTGTATTATTACTTATAATACGGACAGGAGGTGCCTATGTGTTTCAATTAGACCTGCGAGAAAGCAAACCACTCTATGAACAAATTAAAGAAAAAATGAAAGAATTAATTATTAGTGCTGTCTTAAAACCTGACGAGCGCATACCCTCAGTACGTGAACTAGCCCAAACGCTCACGATTAATCCCAATACGATTCAAAAAGCTTATAAAGAACTGGAAAACGAAGGATTCATTTACTCTGTGCGCGCTAAAGGTAATTTCGTCGCTCCCCTAGAACAAAAAGCAATTCGCCCTAGGCGTGACGAACTAAGGAAAGAATTAGAAAAAATTGTGGCTGAACTAAGCTATCTCCATGAGCCGGAAGAACAATTAATCTCTACTATTCAAGCCATCTATCAAGAGAAGGAGGGAAAAAAGGATGATTGAAATTACCAATCTCCAGAAAAGCTTTGATAAATTTAAAGTATTAACAAACTTAAGTCTTCATGTCCGGAAAGGCTCTGTTTATGGACTACTTGGCCCTAATGGTGCCGGTAAAACAACCTTAATTAAACATCTCACCGGAATCTATCAACCAGATGCAGGCACGATTACTATTGATGGGCAGCCAGTTTATGAAAATCCGGCGATAAAATCTTTAATGGTCTATATTCCCGACGATTTATATTTCTTTTCCCAATATAATATTGAGGAAACAGCTAAATTTTATGCGCAAATTTATCCTACCTGGAATAAAGAAAGATATGAACTTTTAAAAAACGTCTTTACCATGGATACCCAAAGAAGAATTGTGCGGTTGTCCAAAGGGATGCAAAAACAAGTAGCCTTTTGGTTAGGCATCTGCATCATGCCCCAAGTCATGGTGCTGGATGAACCGGTGGATGGACTGGATCCGGTCATGCGGAAAAAAGTATGGAATCTGATTCTGCAAGACGTGGCCGAACGCCAAACTACGGTCTTGGTTTCCTCACATAATCTGCGTGAACTTGAAGATGTCTGTGACCATGTGGGCATCCTGCACAACGGCACTATTTTAGTGGAAAAAGAACTGGATAATTTAAAGATGGATCTCCACAAATTACAAATAGCTTTTGCCGGAGAAATCCCGACAGGATTTCCGGGAAATGTTTTGCCGCAAGAAGCGATTCTCCACCAAGAACAAAACGGCAGTGTCCTTTTGTTAATTGCCAAAGGGGAACGAGAAAAGCTACTGAACATAGTGCAACAAACAAATCCAGTGCTGCTCGACCTCCTGCCTTTATCCTTGGAAGAAATTTTTATTTATGAATTGGGGGGAACCGGTTATGACATCCAAAACATCCTTATTTAATAAAGGCTTAATTAACTCTAATTTTAAACGCTGGGGTTGGTTTAGTGCGCTCTATACTCTAGTCCTGTTTTTTCTCTTACCGTTTAACCACCTTCTGAATATTAGTAATCTGGAACACGAATGGCAAATAAAACAATTACAACGTTCTTTAGACATCTTTAATCCTTCTCTGCAAACTATCTTAATTTGCACTGTCCCCATTATTCTGGCTGTACTGATTTTTCAATACTTAAATTCCAATAAAGC
>JAQVYD010000054.1 GCA_028709105.1 Clostridia bacterium | reverse complement strand
GTCCCCTCCTACTCACGCCTATTTCATAATCCATGATTAATTTTCCCCCTCTTAGCTCTCCAAATCCTTCAACGCCAGCGGCAACGCTTCCACCACATCCCCCGCCAACACACCACGCCGCCCTTTTTCCTGAGCCAACATCTCTCCGGCCAAACCATGGATATAAACCCCCAGCACCGCTGCTTCTCTAGGAGATAAACCTTGTGCCAACAGACCGCCGATCGCCCCGGCCAAAACATCCCCCGCCCCTGCTGTAGCCAAAGCAGAACACCCTGTAGAATTAATAAATACCTCTTTTTCCGGCGTAGCAATTACTGTTGCCGCTCCCTTTAAAACAACAACCGCCTGAAACTGCAGTGCCGCCTGCAGCGCTGTTTCCACCCGGTTCTTTTGCACCAGCGCTACGGTTGTCCCTAATAATCTCGCCATCTCTCCGGGATGGGGAGTAAGGACGAGAGGTGCTTGCCTTCTCTGCAAAACATCAAGATCCTGAGCTAAAACATTCAAACCATCCGCATCTAAAACTACGGGAAGCTCTGCCTGCAAGACCTCCTGCAACAGAGACTTGATTTCCTCTCCTGTTCCTAATCCCGGACCAAAAACGAGCGCCTTCTTTCCCGGTAAAACCCGTTTAATTACAGACCAACCTGAAGCAGAGACAGTTCTTTGCGGTGTCTCCGCAACCCCTTGCGTCATCGCTTCCGGTAAAGCTAAATCAAAAAGATCAGCCAAAGATGCCGGTACACAGGCAGTAACCAGACCCGCCCCTGAACGCAACACGGCTTTACTGGTTAAATAAGCCGCCCCCATCATCCCCGGCGAACCGGCAATCACCACAACATGACCAAAAGTATTCTTATATCCTTCCTCAAACCGCTCCGGCAAAAAGCCCCGGGCAAGTTCCTGATCTACATAGTGCTCGGCACTCTCTACAAGACTCAAACCCTCTTGGGGCAGAGAAATATCGGCCACCAGCAACTGTCCGACATGCTTTTTCGCAGGATAAAGAACCAGCCCCCGCTTCGCCCAAGCAAAAGTAACAGTATACTGAGCCGCTATACATTTTTCTCCGATCTGACCGGTATCAGCATCCACCCCTGTAGGCACATCTATTGCCAAAACCGGACGCGCACAATTATTAACTAATTCCATGGTCTGTACGATGTTATGAGGTAACTGTCTGCAAAAACCTGTCCCCAAAATCCCATCAATAATCAGCGAACATTTACTAAGACACAATTTTAACAGATAAAAACTATGCTCATTCGCTAAATAATGTCCTTTTACACCCAAGTCCTCCAGGAGCTGCCAGTTTTTTCGCACAATACCCTGAAAATCTTCCGTCGGGAAAAGAAAAAACAGCTTTACTTCAGCCCCCTGCTGATAAAGATGACGCGCTGCCACCAGTGCATCCCCGCCATTTTTTCCTTTCCCCACTAAAAAAACATAATTACCTTGTCCTTTTTCCGGACAAAATTCCTGCACAGCTAAAGCCACGGAACGTCCTGCGTTTTCCATCAATAGTAAAGAAGGAATTTTCCGTTCCTTTTCCGCCCACAGATCCAGCTTTTTCATTTCACTTCCCGAAATTATTCTCATCAGATCCAGATCCTCCCTCTCCGACAGCCACCGCCATCGCATAAGAACGGCAGTGAGAAATACTTAAACTGAGCGCAGTTATTTTTTTCTCGGCTAAAATCTTTTTGAGAGAGGCTTTAAAATTTACCACAGGACAACCCAAGTGATCAGCCCTAATCTCCACGTCATGCCAAGATAAACGGAACAAACCCAAACCTAAACACTTTAAAACAGCCTCCTTAGCAGCAAATCTCCCCGCCAATGATTGCCAAGGATTCCCCTGTCCCTGACAATATTCTTTTTCCCAGGGAGTCAAAACCCGATCCCAAAACGCAGGATGACGCTCTGCCGCCTTCCGGATTCTCTCTATCTCCACAATATCAGTTCCGACATATAACATCACATGCTTACACCCCGATTAATTTGATGGCCCTAATTCCTGCACAATAATTTCCCCTATCCGCTCCGCGATCTCTTCCAATTGTCTCTGATCCTCACCTTCAGCCATCACGCGGAGCAAAGGTTCCGTACCTGAAGGCCGCACCAAAAGACGCCCCTCTTGTCCTAAGCTTTTTTCAGCTTGCGCAATGGCTTGTTTAATTGCCGCATTTTTAACCCAGGAGTTTTTATTTTTCACCCTAACATTAAGCAAAACCTGAGGATAAGTACTCATCTGGGCAGCCAATTCACTTAAAGGTTGTCCGGTTTCCTTCACCACCTTGAGCAAATGGAGAGCGGTCAAAACACCATCACCCGTGGTGTTCTGCTGTAAAAAAATAATATGACCGGACTGTTCTCCCCCTAAAACAGCTCCGGTTTCCAGCATTTTCTCTAAAACATACCGATCCCCGACTTTAGTTTCATAGACCTGCACCCCTGCCTTTTGAAAAGCTCTTTTCAAACCAAGATTGCTCATTACCGTAACGACGACTTTCTCCTGCAAGCTGCTTTTGGTCTGTAAAGCAAGCCCGCAAATAACTAAAATTTTATCCCCATCTACTTCCTGTCCTTTTTCATCAACGGCAATCAGCCGATCCCCATCCCCATCATGGGCTATGCCCAGATCAGCTTGATGTTTTAAAACTGCCTGCTGCAGAGATTCGAGATGAGTAGAACCACAATCCTTATTAATATTAGTACCTGTAGCTAAGTCATGGATACTAATAACCTGCGCTCCCAGTTCCCGATACACCCGCGGGGCAACCTCGGAAACAGCCCCATTAGCACAATCCACCACGATCCTTAACCCGGTCAAAGACAGCTCTACCTTTTCCTTAAGAAATTGGACATAACGATTAAGCGCATTAGGGAAAGGAATAATTCTCCCTACTTCACTGCCCGTGGGCCGTGGCAAATTGTCTGTCTCTGACAACACAAGTGCTTCAATCTTCTCCTCTAACTCATCAGGTAATTTATAGCCATCTTCATTAAAAAATTTAATCCCGTTATCCTCAAAAGAATTATGAGAAGCGGAAATAACTACCCCGGCACAAGTCTTCATTTCCCTGGTCAAATAAGCCACCGCAGGAGTAGGAATAACCCCCGCCGCATAAACATCTACTCCCGAGGAACAAACCCCAGCCGCCAAAGCCCCCTCCAACATAGAACTGGAAATACGCGGATCTATGCCTAAAAGCAGTGCTGTCCTCTGCTCCGGTTTTCGCAGTAAAGCCCCTGACGCCCTGCCCAAGCGAAAAGCAAGTTCAGGTGTTAATTCACGATTAACCAATCCTCTGACCCCATCTGTCCCAAAAAGTTTCCCCATTTATACCAGTACTCCTTTCTTTCTTAAAATTCGAGTCTATTCTTTTTCAATAATCTTGACCTCAACAGTACTAGGCTCCACGTTAAATAATTGTAAAGTCTTAGGGACTTCGGCTTTTACTACTAAATTATGAACTCCTAATTCCAGCCCCTCCACATCGACAAAAGCTTTAACGGCACTTTTTTCTACTGCGCCTATTTCCTCCGAAGGTCCTTTTAGCGTCAATTGTACTTTATCAGGCTTCAAAATAACCTGCTTACCTTCCGCTAAGTTAATTACAGTCACAGGAATATCGACGAGATTTTTCGTCACCGCCACCGCTTCTATTTGCACAAGAACCTTAACTACCGGCTGATAAAGAAGATTCGCCCCTTCCGGAGAGACAAGAGCCACTTGTGTAGAATAGGTTTCTGTAATTCCCGTAATATCAATAGGAGCTGTACTCACTTGATAAATCTGACTTAATGTTTCATAACTTCCCGTAATTTTGACGGTTTCCGGATCAAGAACCACTCTGGAAACATGGAAACCTTCTTTCGGCTCTCCATTTATATTGGGTTTTATAGAAACCGTTTTATTATGTGTATTCTCAGTAATCGGGACAAAAACTTGAATGTTTTTCGGGCTAATCTCAAATTTATCAGAAACAATATTGCCATTCTTTGTTAATAAAGTTACCGGAGGATTTAAAACAAGATTATCTTTGGCTTGGTCAAGGTTAACTGTGATTAACGCTGTATCAAGATCAATTAAAAGTCGACTGGGACCTCTTACTACAACTGTAGAAGGTTCCAGTACCGGTTCAAAATGGGAATACCCTGAAGCCACCGTTCCTTGAGTGATCACCCGAATAGGCAGTTGTTTTTCTTTTATTTTATCTATTAGCAATTTAACGCTAGAAGGTTTAATTAATACCGGTTCAACCCCCGGGGGTAAATTTACCTCCACAGAATAAGTTCCCTCACCTAATTTAGCTGATGCTAAATTAACAGAAGCTTTGATCTCTTTAGAACTAAGGGACTTAACCGTTGAAGAAGGACCTGTAACTCTCACTTCTACGTCCTCCGGATTATGCGCGAGTACGAAACCTTCCGTAAGATTATATGGAAGCACAGAAACCGTAAAAACCTTTTCTGTAGCAGGATTCACATATAGCCATAATAAAACTGCTAATAAAACAGCTAGCGCCTTATAAAAAAAATTCCTTTCCCAAAATTTTTTCATCTTTTATGACCTCCAATTAAATAAAGGCGTTAAATTTTGCTGTTTCGTTAAAAGACGCTTCTTTAAAATATCTTTTAACGTATTTTCATCTAGATAACGAGTCAACCTTCCTTCTTCAGCCACAGAAATTGTTCCCGTCTCCTCTGAAACAATAATCCCGATAACATCAGATTGTTCCGTTAACCCTAAGGCAGCACGATGTCTAGTTCCTAATTCTTTACTCAAGTTAGGATTTTCCGAGAGTGGTAAAAAGCAACCGGCCGCCACAACTCTGTCACCCCTAATAATCACCGCTCCATCATGCAGAGGACTTCTCGGTATAAAAATATTTACAATAAATTCCGTAGAAACAATGCCGTCAATCTTTGTTCCCGTTTCAATATAATCATTAACGCCTGTTTCACGTTCCAACATAATCAAAGCCCCAATATTATCTTTAGATAAGATTTTAACAGAACGGACAAGCTGATCTACTACTTTAGCCAAAGTTTCTTCATTTAACATGGACATAGGCCGGGCAAAGAATTTTCCACGCCCCAAACGTTCTAAAGCTCGCCGTAATTCAGGCTGAAAAACTATCGGCAAAGCAACAACTAAGACCTTAGATAATTGCTCTAAAATCCAGGCTACCGTTGTAAAACCAAAGGTCTCACTGACTAAGGAAGCCAAAAGTAAAATAAACAGACCTTTAATTAATTGAACGGCACGCGTCCCCTTAATGATCATCATCAGTTTATAGATCACAAAGGAGACAATCAGGATATCTAAGATGCTAATTAAATTAAAAATTTCTAATGCCTGCTTCCACAAGGGGCCTTCCTCCTTAAAAAACAAGCTCTAACAAGGATTAGTTCGACAATTCACTAACATTTCCTCTAAATAAGTTACCATTAATAAAATACTTAAGATATAATAAAGATTAGTTATAATCATAGTATTTTCCTTGCGCTTATGGTATTATTTCCCTGTCAAGCTAAAATAGTAACTTCAACTTATAATTATAATCTTATGTTATAATAAAACTCATCATAAAAAAAGGGGGGGGAAGTTGATGCGTAAATTTATTTTACCACTTACGATCGTCTGTATTATCTCTAGTTTCTTCCTCGCTTTTCAATTAAAAATCCAAACAAAAAATACAAATTTTGATGCGGTCAGTCAAAAAAATGCTAATCTTATCAATGTTATCCAAAATCTAGAAACTGAAATAGAAAATCAAGAAAACCAAATTGAAACGATGCGTAACCAGCTTAATGAAATACAAAATCAAAATAACAAAGGGAAACTGCAGGACTTACAACAAGAAATCATTCATGCTAAAATTGAGGCAGGATTAACAGCAGTTAACGGGAAAGGGATTATCATCACGCTTGATGATAATAAAGAAGGGCTGAACACGGCCCCCAACGATGACCCCAACAAATATATTATTCATTACGAACACATCCTTAATCTTGTCAATGAGCTAAAAATCGGCGGTGCTGAAGCCATCTCTGTCAACGGGCAACGACTGGTGACTACCTCGGAGATTCGCTGTGTCGGCAATCTTATTCTGATTAATATGACCCGTATTGCTCCGCCTTTTGAAATCCAGGCTATTGGCAGCCCTAAATTAATGGCCGAAAGCATTTCTCTCGGACAATTAGATCTTTTAAAAGCTGCCCATTATCCTGTAACCCTTGAAGAAAAAGAAGACCTCATTATTCCCGCCTATAAAGGAGAACTACAATTTAAACATACAATCCCTCAATAAAAGGAGGCCTTTACATGTGGTTTTTACTGCCCGTATTAGGATTAATTATTGGTACTTATCTTGGTTCTAATATTACTTTTCAATTACCCCCAATTTATATTAAATATATGTCTATTGCCGTACTGGCTTCCTTAGACTCTGTTTTTGGAGGAATCAAAGCTATTTTAGAAGATACCTTTGACGGCACCATTCTCCTCAGCGGATTTTTCACCAATGCCCTTCTCGCCGCTCTGCTCGCTTACTTGGGGGACCGTTTAGGAGTAGACCTTTATTATGCCGCCGTCTTCGCCTTCGGGATTCGGATCTTCCAAAATCTCGCGGCCATCAGACATCACTCTTTAACCAAATACCGCCAAAGGAAAGCCCGTATCCGAGGTGAAAGGAATGGATAAAGCACGTTGGCATATCCCCATCACCGTTGTTTTGCTTTGCCTCGGCATTATGTTATCTTTACAATTTCAAGCCCAAACCCGTGTGGCCAGCGACCTCACCTTCCAGAGAACGGAAACCCTTATTGCCATGGTGCGCAGTCTTTCCGAAAAAAGACAAAAGCTAGCCCTAGAAATCACCGACCTCGGCAATCAATTACGCTCCCAGATGGAAAGCAGCCGCGATGAAAAGAAACTTTTAGAAAGCATTTACGCGGAAAGGGAAAAAATGCGCATAGTCAATGGCACAACTGCCCTGAAAGGACCCGGGCTAACCATTACGATTGAAGAACACATGCCCATAATCTATACGGACCTTTTAAATATCATTAATGAACTTTGGAATGCGGGAGCCGAAGCTATTTCTCTGAATGAATATCGCATCACTTCCCATAGTACCATTTCCGTTGCCGAAGATGCCTATCACGAGGATGGTTATAGTATCTTTATGACCGTTAATCATGAAAAACTAGAGTATCCTATTATTATCAAAACAATCGGCAACCCGAATAATCTGGAAAAAGGACTCACCCTGCCCGGTGGAATTATGGATAACTTAGCCCTTTTTAATGCTTATCCGGAAATAGAAAAAGTAGAAGAATTAGAACTCCCGGCCATCGAAAAACCTACCAGCTATTATTTTATGAAGGAATACAAGCCAACAGAAAAAGATAAAGAAAAAACGACAAAAACAACTACTCCCCAAGAAATTATCAATCCCTTAAAAAATATTGCCCCCCGATAGTTATTAACAAAAGGAGTGTTCCTGCGGAACACTCCTTTTGTTTTACTTATTTCCCCTTTTAAACCGAAATTCGCTGCTCTTATTGCACCAGAGTACCTAACCTGCGGGCCATTCCTCTTACGGAAGGAATCAAGCCCATGGCTTTTAAAGAAGGGGCTTCCCTCCCCATTAAATTTAACATCTTAAAGATTTTCCATTGACGTTCTTCAGAAAGAGGAACATTTAAAGAATCAGATTGAGAAGCAAACTCATCTTCCTTAATCACCTCAACTCGTGCACCCAGTTTTTTGATCTCTTCCCCGATCCTTCCATTATAGACATTGAGACGCAGCCAGTTGCCGGAAAGATAATATTCTATAAAACCGGACGATTCCTCCCGACCTCTTTTTTTTCTTTCGATGAAAAAATACCACGCCTCACTATCTAACTGCAGTTTATACAGAGCTTCTCTTTTTAATTTGTCAAAAAGTTTTCCATAGCCTTGCCAAAGAAGAAAAGCGGAGAGAGCCGAAAAACTGTGCATCTCAGCTCTTTCGGGGCTTTTTTCCAAAAGACTCTCTAAGGATACCCCCTGTAGTGCGGCTTGATACAACTTCCGCACAGGCAAATAATATTTTTGTTTAAAGCTCACCTTATCCTGCAGCGCTTGTACCAATGACCTTTCCATTTTCGCCAAATGAAAAGGTTTCTGGGCATAAATAAATAATTCATTTTCCGTCAGCAGAAACTCGCTGATAATCCCGCTGATCACATCAAAGCTTTGATGAGGGATTTCTTCCGGCTTTAACAATTTGTAGCAAATACCCCCCTCGAATTCTCCCGTTAAAAAGACATCAGGACTGCTTTCTAACCAACCTCTAACTAAAGCAGGATGGGAAAGATGGTAGGTGGAACAAAAAACTCGATAGTTCAGAGGATTTTCAGGATGTTCTGCCGTAAGCACAGTCCGGCTTACTTCCTGAAACCCATCCAGAGATAAAACCTTACCTCTGCGCAAAAGCACTAAATTATAAGCAATTTCCATGATTTCGTCCTCCGGTGTACTGACCACAATAAACGCTGTAACGATTTGTCTTTTTCCTCGTTTTTCCGTAACTAAGACCTTGCTTTTTAAAAAAGTGTAGGCACTCAAACTATCACCGGAATAAAGCAGAAACTCGGCGCGGGAACCCAGCCTTTTCTT